>DASYSU010000151.1:0-26028 GCA_036002925.1 Gemmatimonadaceae bacterium
TCTCGTCGGAAGCCAGCGCCGCTTTGCGCTCACCGACACGACGGGAGCGGTGACGATCGATGACCTTTTGCCCGGCGCCTATCTCGTCGAGGTCGCAACACGCGAGCTCGATGTCTTGGGCTCGGCGCGCGCGCGCGTCCGCATCGATGTCGACACCCTGCGGCATTCGAGCGTGAGTATCCGAGTCCAGTCGTCGCTCGAAGCGGCGCGAGCGGTCTGCCTCGACGATGCGAAAACGCTCAACGGCGAGACGGGAGTGATCGTCGGCGTCCTGAATCGGGGCGAGGAGCCGGTTGCCGGACGCGCCGTCACGGTATCGTGGATCGGCGACGCTGCGGGTGCGCATTCGCCAGGGTCGATCATCACACGCACTGTGCACACGCTCGCCAGCGATGGGCGTTTTCTCGCCTGCGGCGTACCACGCAACCGTCCCATCGAAATTCGTGTCGCCGGCGACCGCGCGGCGCCGACCGCGACACGACTCGCGGTCGATCAGGTCGTCGGAATCGTGACCCTCGCCTTGAAGCCCGAGCCCTAGTACTTGGCCAGGTAGCTCTCGAGCTCCCAGGCGCTGACCTGCGTGATGTAGTCGCGCCACTCCTGGCGCTTCGCTTCCACGAAATGCGACGTGATGTGTTTCCCTAATGCCCCGGTGATCACGTCGTCCTTTTCCAATTCGTCGAGTGCCTCATTGAGATCGTGCGGCAGATCGTCGATGCGCAGACGGCGCTTCTCGCGAAAGCTCATCTCCCAGATGTTCTCGTTCACCGGCTCACGATAGTCGGCGCTGCTTTCGACGCCGTCGAGCCCCGCCGCGAGCATCACCGCGAGCGCGAGGTACGGGTTCGCTGCCGGATCCGGGGAGCGTAATTCGAGACGGGTCCCCAGACCTCGTCGATCAGGCACTCGAATCAACGGCGAGCGATTGCGCATCGACCAGGCCACGTTCACGGGCGCTTCGTACCCGGGCACCAGTCGCTTATACGAATTCACGAGTGGGTTCGTGATCGCGCACATCCCGCGCGCGTGACGCAACAGACCGCCAATGTAGTGGAGTGCGGTCTTCGACAACTCCCATTCGGCGCTCTGATCCCAGAATGCATTCTCGCGTCCCTTGAACAGCGATTGATGCGTGTGCATCCCGCTACCGTTCTGCCCGAAGATCGGCTTCGGCATGAACGAGGCGAGCAGACCGAACTGCGTAGCGACCTGCTTCACCACGAAGCGAAACGTCGCGATGTTGTCGGCGGTCTTGAGCGCGTCGGCATAACGGAAATCGATCTCGTGCTGCCCGTGCGCGACTTCGTGATGCGCCGCCTCCACCTCGAAGCCCAATCGCTCGAGTGTGTCGACCATCGCGCGACGTGCCTCCTCGCCCAAATCGGCCGGCGCAAGGTCGAAGTAGCCCCCGACGTCGTGCGTCGTCGTGCTTGCTTCGCCCTGCTCGTCGGGTTTGAACAGGAAGAATTCCGCTTCCATCCCAGCGTTCATGCTGAAGCCCATCGACTTCGCGCGCGCGAGGACAGACTTGAGCGTCCCGCGCGGATCGCCGGCAAACGGCTCTCCCGACGGTGTCCGAATGTCGCAGATCAGGCGGCAGATTCGGCTTTCCGGGTCGCCCCACGGAAACACCAGGAACGTGTCGAGGTCGGGCGCCAGTAACATGTCCGATTCCTCGATCCGTACGAAGCCTTCGATTGACGATCCGTCGAACATGATGTCGCCGGCCAGCGCTTTTTCGAATTGCGACGACGGAATCTCGACATTCTTGTTGACCCCCAGGATGTCCGTGAACTGAAGGCGCATGAACCGGACGTTGAGCTTGTCGGTCAGCTCGAGAACATCCTTCTTCGATGCGCCGGCGGTATCCGGGGTCAGCGAGCGGGAGCGGGACGGCAGATAAACCTCGATGCGTGGGTCGTGTAAGGCTACGATGAAGCGGTGCCCGTTGCAAAGCACCCGCGGCGTCATCGGGCATACGCCTTGCGCGCCATTGCTCCCTGTACCTTCACCGATCGGGAGAGGGAGACAAGCAAAATGAAAATTCAGGATATCATGACGAAAGACCCGAGCTGCGTAACCGCGGACGCGACCGTTCGTGAGGCAGCCCAGGTCATGAAGCGCGAAGATGTCGGCGTTGTTCCAGTCGTCGACGGCCAAAGCGAAAAGCGATTGGTCGGCATCGTCACCGATCGAGACATCGCCATCCGCTGCGTCGCCGAGGGAAAGGATGGGTCGTGTGGGGTCCGCGACGTGATGAGCTCCGACGATCTCGCCACGTGCTCCTTCAGTGACGACGTCGAGAGCGTGATGGATGCCATGCGAACCGAAAAGGTGAGACGCATTCCAATTGTCGACGAACGCGGGTCGCTCGTCGGCATCGTGTCGCAGGCCGACGTTCTCAGAAAAACGCGCGACATGAATCGCGCCGGTGAGACAGTCGAAGAAATCTCCGAGCCAGGCGGGCGTCACACACGCTGACGCGAAGGCAGAGGCCGTGTAGCTTTCTGCATGGCCTCACCTGTCTCACCCTCGTCAGCCGACGGCACCACGACGTGTGCGTCCTGTGGTAAGCCGGCGAGTGGAAAATTCTGCTCCAATTGTGGGGCTCCGCTCGCCGGCGCGTCGTGCGCCGCGTGCGGTGCGTCCCTGACGCCCGGCGCCAAGTTCTGCCATCGTTGCGGCACGCCGGCGACCGCCCAAGCGAGCATGTTACGGAGCGATCAGCGAGGCTTTTCTGCCGCCCTCCCGTGGGGTTTGGCCGCGATTGCCCTCGTCGCGCTCGTGGCGCTCCTCGCCGGTCAGCATTTCGGTCGGTCTCCTGACGACGCGCTGACCGCCGCTCCCAACACCGGCTCACCGTCGGCCGGCGCTCCGTTCGCCGGAGCAACCGGAAGTTCGCAAGCGCCGGACATCAGCAACATGACGCCGTCCGAAGCCGCAATCCGTCTGTACAATCGGGTGATGGGCGCCCACGAACGAGGGCGCGCCGACACCGTGCAAATCTTCGCCCCGATGGCCATCACCGCGTACCAAATGCTTGGGAATCTCGATCTCGATCAGCGGTACGACCTCGGTCGAATCGCGGCCGTCTCGGGCGACGAGAAACTCGCTCGCGCCGAGGCTGATACCATCCTCTCGCTGCACCCAAATCACTTGCTCGGTCTCATTCTCGCCGGGAACGCCGCGCACATGCGAAAGGATGACGCCGCGGAGCGCGCCTATCGCGAGAAGCTGATAGCCAACGTCGCGAGCGAGCGCGCGAAGCAGTTGGCGGAATACACCACTCACGAAAACGACATCGCGATCGCTCTCGACGCCAAGCGCCCATGACAACGATTCACGTCGCCCACAGTCCAGATTCAGACGACGCGTTCATGTTCTACGCTCTCGCGTCAGGAAAAATCGACACTGAGGGCCTCACCTACGTCCACGAGCTGCAAGACATCGAAACGCTGAACCAGCGTGCCCTGCGCGGTGAGCTCGAGGTCACGGCCGTTTCGATCCACGCCTACGCGTACTTATCACACCTCTACGCCCTGCTTCCACACGGCGCGTCGATGGGAGATCGGTACGGCCCGAGGCTTGTGGGTCGCGAACCCGTCACTCGATCCGGCATTCGTGGGAAGCGGATCGCCATTCCTGGCATGCTCACCAGCGCGTATCTCGCCCTTCGTCTCTTCGAGCCGGAGTTCGAACCGGTGGTTACGCCGTTCGATCAGATCGAGGACGCCGTCGTCGACGGCAAAGTGGACCTTGGCCTGCTGATCCACGAAGGCCAGCTCACGTTCGGCGAGCGCGGCCTGCACCTTGTTCAGGACATGGGCGAGTGGTGGTTTGATGAGACGGGCCTCCCCCTCCCGCTCGGTGGCAACGTCGTGAGAAAGGACCTCGGCGAAGATCTGACGAGGAAGATATCGCGCCACTTACGTGACAGCATAGCGTTCGGTTTGCAACATCGGGTAGGTGCGCTCGACCACGCAATGCGATACGCGCGCGGCCTCGATCGGTCGAAGGCCGACACCTTCGTGGGCATGTATGTGAACGACTGGACCCTCGACTACGGCGACCGCGGCCGGCAAGCCGTGAAGCAGTTTCTTCAGCGCGGGGTGGCAGAAGGCATCATCGCAAAGCCGGTCGCCGTCGAATTCGTCGATTGAGATCGACGACCGGCGCCGGCAATTAGCGGCCACTGCGATCAGTGCCCGCTAGCCCGCCACTAGTGGGTGTGCGACTCGTGCTGATGCTCGTGACTGAGCGCGTGTCTCACCCACGCCGCAACCGTTGCGACCCGCGCGCCCAATCCACTTCCCGGGGCCGCGTCGGGACTGTGCGGCGGCGCGCCAACTAGGATTCCGCCAATGCGCAGGATCTGGCTCGCCATCGGTGTGTTGTCGCCACCGACGATACCGAAGACTGTGTTCGTAAGCGGCCCCTGCGAGGAACGTTCGAGCTCTTCGAACAGCGTGCCCAGGTCGGCTGGAATGCCTCCATCCGACGGGCAGGCCAGGATCACGCCGTCGAACTCGCGAATTCGCGACGCGGATTCCAATTGTCTGTGTCGCCGGCTGATCGTCGACTGCTCAGCGCTTCCGCTTCGGATCTCCAGCTCGGTGAACCGAACACCCTTTGCTCCTTCAGCCGCGCCGTCGGCGAGCGCAATGGTCGCACTGTCGGCGCCAAAAAAGAGCACGATGACTTTCGGCATTGATGTCGCTTCCGGTCGCGGGTGTGCGGCGCGTTCGGCGTCATCTTGACGAAGCACCTGAGCCGGTATACTAAGGCGTTGAGTAGAACCTGCGACGATGTGCATTGCGTGACTCAGTGACCGGCATGTGAAGTGCAGCCGTCTCGCTGACCCTGTAGCGACTAGTGATTGTGCTGATTACATAACCCTCAGGAGGCGGGCATGCCGCGAGGTGACGAGTTGCGCGAGGAGTACCAACTCTCCGACCGAGATGACGACGTCGACGATCTGGGATACGGGGGCGGGGGCGGAGGCAGCGCATCGTACGACGACGATGATGAAGAAGACGGTGGATGGATGACCCACAAAGACGACAGTGATGATTTGTGGGACAGCACCGACGACGTCGATGACGATGAGGAAGAAGTCGTGACCGTCGAGTCGACCGATGATGAAGAGGAGGAGGCGGACGTTTTCGGCGGCGCGCGTCGTCCGGGTCGTCCGGGACGTCCGCCGCGCGCGAAGACGGCACCAGTTGCCGGCGGCGCTCCGAGTGGAGGAGCCGCGGCCGCTCCACCTTCGGCGCCCGCGGCGAAGATGGCGTCACCAACCGCAGCCGGTGGCGCGAAGTCCGCGGCCAAGCAGGTCGCCGCGCAGCCACTGGCGGCGAAGAAGGCCGCCACTGCGAAAGCCGCCCCGAGCAAGGGTGCAGCAAAGAGCGCAAAAGCTAAAAAGAGCGGCGCCAAGAAAGCCGGAGCGAAGAAGGCCTCGGCGAAGAAGACGTCGGCCAAATCGGCCAAGAAGGGAAGCGCGAAGCGGGGCGGCGCCAAGAAAAGTGCTGCGAAGAAGCGCCCGGCGAAGGGCGGCGCGAAGAAGGGCGCCAAGAAGCGTCGCTAGGGGATTAGGAGACCACCAACGACAGCGGAACGTCGGCATGCACGTTCCGCTGTCGTTGATTTATTAATATCCAGCATGACCGCCGCAGAGCCCGACCTTCGACGCGACACGCCGATCACCACGCGCACGCTTCATCGCGAGCGCGTAAAGGTCTCGCAGAATGTCGCCGTCGCGATCGCGCAGGAGCTGCGCAACCCGGTTTTCGCCATCGCCTCCGCGGCGCAGTTGCTTCGCTATCGAATTACCGACGATCCGCTCGTCGACAAGAACATCGGTCGTATTCTGCGTGAGGCCGAACGACTGAATGGGCTCGTGTCGTCGCTCGTCGACTACGGCCGTCCGGCTCCGGTGCGTCTCGCGCCGGGCGATCCCGATCACGTATGGGCAGCCGTCGTGGAGAATCATCGCGGCGCACTCGAGAGCAGGGCACTGCTCATTCACCACACGCCTGCGGAGCCGCGTGCCTCGTGCGCGATCGACGACGAGCAATTCGCGCAAGCGTGCTCACACGCCCTGGTCAACGCGATCGACGCCGCCCCCGAAGGGAGCGACTTGACGATTTCGTCGACGACGGCATCTGACGGCGCGTGGCGGTCACAGTTGCACAACGATGGACCGCCGGTGCGCACCGATGCACTCCCGCACGTCTTTGAGTTGCTTTTCACGACCAAACCGGGTCACGCCGGCATCGGACTCGCCGTGGCTCATCGGATCGTGAGCGAACACGGAGGAACAATCGCGCTCGAAAACGCCGACGGCGGCGGCGCGACGTTGACGTTGACACTCCCCGCGGCGCATCCGATCTGATGTCCGATTCGCCGATCACTCTCCTCCGATCGTACGCCCGTCAGGCACCGTGGAATGCCCGCGGACTCGCGGCTCAGGTGACGGGGCTTGTCGATGCCGCTGGGGTTCGACCCACCAATGCATCGGCCCGCGCGGCGCCGAGTGCGCGATCCATTCGCTTCTATGTGGCGAACCGCCTGCTCGAGCGGCCCGAGGGCACCGGGACGTCCGCGACGTACAACTATCGTCATTTCCTTCAACTCCTGGCCATCAAGATTCGCCAACGCGAAGGGGCCAGCTTGGAAGTCATCAAGCAGGAGATGAAGGACTTTACCGGCGATACGCTCGAGCGCCGCGTTGCCACGTCGCTCGCCGCGGCGCTCGGCGCGACGGTTGAGACGCGACGCCAGTCTGCCGACGCCGACGAGCCGGCGAGCTGGCGTCGCCTCGCGGTTGCGGACGGCGTCGAGTTGCACGTTCGTGATGACTCACCGTCGTCGCGCGACGAAGCGCTCGTCGCGATGCGCGAAGCCGTGCGCGCGGCGCTCGGCCGCGAGGACATTCGCTAGCGCCTCGGTCGAGCGCTACAGCAGGCGTGACAGCAGCGTTGCTCCGGCCTCGAGCATCTTCGACCAGATGGAACGTCGGCGGAATTCGTCGAGCGTGATCTCCTTCGAGTAGCGAAGGTCATCGAGGAAAACCGAATCCACTTGCGCACCGAACGCCGAGTCCAGGACAACGAGGTTCGACTCGTCGTTGAACGCCATCGAGCGGTTGTCGAAGTTCATCGAGCCGATGGAACTCCAAACACCGTCGACCACCATCGTCTTCGAGTGCATCATCGTCGGCTGGTATTCGAAGATGCGGACGCCGCGGCCGAGCAGCTCTTCGTAGCGATATCGTCCCGCATACCAGGTGGTCTTCACGTCGGTGTTGGCGCTGGTCGTCAACACCCGCACGTCGACACCGCGGCGCGCCGCGCGCTCGAGCAACCGGCGGAAGTCGTCGTCCGGAACGAAGTACGAGTTGGCGATGTACAGTCGCTTCCGCGCCGCGCTGATCGTGAGAGCGAGAAACCGCTCTGCCGGCGTGCTGCCGGCCGTCGGCGCTGTGTACAGTAGCCCGGCATGCGTCGCACCCACCGGTTGAAAGCCGGAATTAGGAAAGAAAAGCGAACCGGTGAGCAGCTCGCCCGTCGCCTCGGCCCACGCCGCGGCGAACGCGGCTTGCAGCTCCATTACCGCGGGGCCAGCGAAGCGCACGTTCGATTCGCGCCACTGCTCCTCGTGTCGGCCATCGCCGAGCCAGTAGTCGGCGATGCCGAACCCGCCCGTCCATCCTATGCGTCCGTCGACGACGACAACGCGAACGTGCGAGCGATCGCCGGCATCGTGGATCGTAAACCAGCGAAGGCGGCGCAATTTCGCTACTTCGACTCCCGCGTCGCGCAATGACCGAATCCAATCCCTCGTTAGATGCTGCGAGCCGAAGGCGTCGACGAGGAGCAAGACACGGACGTGCGCTCGCGCGCGATCCTTGAGAATCGCCGCCAGCGTGTCAGCCACCTTGCCCGGCAACGAATAGTACATCTGGATCGTCAACGTCTGACGCGCCGATCGGAGATCGGCCCAGAGCTGCGGATACGTCCCGTCACCGTTGAGTGCTTGCGTGACCACGTTGCCGGGATAGATGTGCGTACCGGTGAAGAGCTCGAAGGTCCGCTCGAAAAGAGAATCGGTGATGGCGGGTGGGCCGGAATCGGAGAGTGTCACGACCCTGCCGACAGGCGTGCCCCGAGTAACGCTCAGCACTCCAATCAGTGCCAGCGCGGCGACTACGATCCCTAGCGCGACTAGACCGACGCGTTTTAGCCGTGACATCTGCGGGTGTCCATTAACACGGTCCGTGCCAAACGCCCGGGCCGGTTCTAGTCTCGGCGCGCGGTATGCGCCATCGTTAGCCCGCGAACAATAGCCAATCCCTCAATCCCGACGCTGGTGTTCTCCGGCACGAATGTTCTCCTCACAGGCGTAGGTGGCGACGGCCAGGTTGGCGAAGTGGTCGCGCGAGCGTTCGCCGACCTCGACGCCTCCCTCATTCTCGTGGACCGAACGCCGGAGAAGGCCCAAGCGCGCGCTGCCGCGATCTCCGCGGGCGGACACTCCGCGCGCGGATATGCGTGCGATCTGACGAACCCCGGCGCCGTTGCGACGCTCGTCGGCACCGTGCGCCAGAATCATGGCGAACGGCTTCGCGCCCTCGTCCACTTGGTTGGCGGTTTTGCGATGAGCGGTCCCGTCGCCGAGAGCTCTCCCGAAGATCTGAATCGTCAGTTCGCCCTTCACGTGGGAAGCGCCTATCTCACAACTCGCGCGTTCATGCCGCTGTTGCGCGCTGATCAGGGCTCGATCGTCTTGTTCTCGTCGCAGGCCGCCTTACCCGGCGGCTCCATCGCCGAGATGTCGGCCTACGCGATCGCGAAGAATGGCGTCGCGACGCTCATGCGAGCCATCGCAGCCGAGGAACGCAAGAATGGCGTCCGCGCCAATGCCTTGGCGCCGACCGCGATTCGCACCGCGGCAAACCTCGACAGCATGGGCGACAAGGTGCGCTACGTCGAGCGCGAGGAGGTGGCCGCTGTGGTGACCTTTCTCTGTTCGGAGAACGCAAGCGCGATCTCCGGCGCGCTCGTGCCCCTGGCGTGACTCGACTCGCCGAATGACGCTCGCCGCCAAACGTCGCACGCACGCCCGGGCGGTCCTCCTCGATCGATCGCTGGAGGAGTTTCCGCTCTTCCGACTCAGCGACACGTCCGACGATGCGGCCATTTCTTACACGACCGATGACGGCGGTCGCTGGCGCGTCCTGGCGAGCCCCGGTGAGCGTTTGCCCGGAACGTTCGATCAGGACGTCTACGTCGAGTTGATGCGACGCTATCAAGAGGCCGGCGAGCCCGCGGACGGCATTCTGTCGTTCACGCTGCATGCATTCCTTCGTTCCATGGGACGACACGTCGACGGTCGGACGTATGAGCAGCTTCGAGGAGCGCTCACTCGCCTCGAGCGAACGACGTTGCAGTCAGACCACAGCTACTTCGACGCCGCCGTCTCGGCGGCCGCCGACGTCAGTTTCACCCTTCTGAGCTCGGTGATGGTCGAGCGGCGCCGGCTGCTCGAGCGCGACCAGCTAGCGCTCTTCCCGTCGATCGTGACGGCGGAGCCGGGCGAGGCTCGGGTCATCATTTCGCCGATTGTAAGGCAGAACGTCACGGCAAGATACGTGGTCGCACTCAACGTCTCCCGGTACTTTTCGTTGCCGTCGCCCGTTGCCCGACGCCTCTATCGACTCATCGAGCTGGCTCGTGCCGCCGGCGCTCTGACTTGGCGTGTCTCGTTGGACCGCCTTCGCGAGCAACTCCCACTGGCACAACGATATCCGTCACATTTGCAGCGCGTTCTCCAACCGGCTAACGACATGCTGAAGGAGAGCGGAGTGATCCGTGAGGCCGTCGTTCGTCAACAACAACGAGAGTGGTTCGTCGACTATATGCTCGCTGGAAGACAGTAGCCGACAACTGCCGCCGCCCCTTACAACGAACTGCGGTCTTTGACCCGGGTATTACAGCGTATCCCATGGCCACCAAGCTCGACAAAACCATTAGGCGTGAGATCGAAATCGATGGCGAAGCTTTCACCATTGCCATTTCGCCAGACGGATTTCGGCTGACAAAAAAGCGATTTCGATCCGGCGTGGCATTATCCTGGAAGTCTCTATGGGCTCGCCGCGGCAACGATGCGTCGAGTTCGCCCGATTCGCCTGAAGAGCGATAGGCCGGCCGACACGGCGTCGCTGTTCCCAATGCAGTTATCGTTCACGTACAACACACGCTGGACATTCGCATGCCACGCATTCGCAAAACCGCGCTGATCGGCGCACTCCTCATTCCCGTGGTCGCTGGCGGCTTCTTGCTGCAGTCGCATGGGCAGCGCGAAGGGACAGCGCTCTTGGAACAGGTGATGAGTCTGGTCAGCGATCGCTACGTCGATACGCTGCCGCTCTCCGCCGTCTATGAAAAGGCGGCGAGAGGACTCGTCAGAGAGCTCAATGATCCCTATAGCGAGCTGCTGACTCCAAAGGACCTCAAACAATTCAACAGCCGAACCGGTGGACGCTACGGCGGACTCGGAATGGCGATCGAAGAAGACCCGCAAACGCATGTCATCAAGGTCGCCACAGTTTATCCGAACACGCCGGCGGAAATGGGCGGCATTCGCGAGGGCGACCTCATCGTCAAGGTCGACACACTCTCGACGCGTGGATGGACGATCAGCCAAGTCTCCGACTCGTTGACCGGAACGCCAGGCACCAAAGTGCGAGCGACATTCGCTCGCCCCGGCGTCTCGACGCCCATCGAGGCGACGTTCACGCGCGCTGAGATTCACATCCCGGCCGTGCCGTACACGTTGTCCTTCGGCAACAAGATCGGATACATCCCGCTGCAGCAGTTCAATGAGAACGCGGCGGAGAACATCGCGGCCTCGCTCAAGCAATTTCAGGCTCAAGGCGCGCGCGGGCTGATCATCGATCTGCGCGGTGATCCGGGCGGTATTCTGACGGAGAGTCTCGAGATCGCCAACATGTTCCTCAACGCCGGCCAACAGATCGCGAGCGTGAAGGGCCGCGAAGGTCCGACCGAGAATTACACGGCGAAGGCGGCGCCGATTGCGCCGTCCATTCCTCTGGTCATTCTCACCGACGAGCGCAGCGCTTCTGCGTCGGAGATCGTCACTGGTGCGCTACAGGATCACGACCGCGCCCTCGTCGTCGGTCAGACAACGTTCGGCAAGGGGCTCGTTCAAGGCGTCTACAATTTGGACGGCGGGTACGCGCTCAAGCTCACGACTGGCAAGTGGTTTACGCCGAGCGGTCGCTCGATCCAGCGTCCCCGGAAATTCGTGAATGGTCAGTTCGTCGAGGAAGCTCCTGACTCGAACGAGACGAATACGAGCAAGCGAAATCGTCCGACGTACAAGTCAGATGCTGGTCGCGTAGTCTACGGCGGCGGCGGCGTCACGCCCGACGTGATCGTCGGCGACGACACCCTCACTGCGGCCGAACAGCAGTTCGCCAAGGCGGTCGCTCCCAAGGGACAAGATTTCTTCACGGCGCTCAACGACTATAGCGTCGAACTGGCCAAGGCCGTCAAGCCGACGTTCACCGTGGAGCCGGCATGGACCAACGAGTTCTATTCTCGACTCCAAGCGAGAGGCGTGACGGTCGATCGAAAGTCGTACGATGCGGCTAGCCGCTACGTGACTCGCCTGCTCGACCAGCGCATCGCGCACTACGCCTTCGGCGATTCGACCGCCAAGCGCCGCGATCTGGCGTACGATGCGCCGCTTCGGAAGGCGATCGATCTTCTCGACAAGGGCGCGTCGCAACGCGACCTGTTCGCCATGGCCGGCGAAACGCTTCCACCCACACGCGCCGCCGCACCGAAAAAGCCCTAGATTTGTCGGCATGCGACTTCCCGTTATCTCCGCCGTCGCGATTACGATCGCGACGGCGGTTTTCGCTTGTGGCCCGCATTCGCGGGCACGTGGTCCCCAACCCGAAATCGGCGAACGCCACTTTGGGGCGATCCGCCAATTGACCTTCGGCGGCCAGAACGCCGAAGCGTATTTCAGCCACGATGGCAAGCGTCTGATCTTTCAATCGACACGTGATGGACGGCCGTGCGATCAGCAATACGTGATGAACGTCGATGGCAGCGGCGTTCGCCGCGTCTCGACGGGCCGCGGCAAGACAACCTGCGGCTACTTCTTCGACGGCGACCGCCGAATCTTCTTCGGGTCGACCCACGCAGCCGACAGCGCTTGCCCGCCAAGACCCGATCCATCCAAGGGCTACGTCTGGGGTCTCGACCCGTACGACATCTACACGGCGAACGACGACGGGTCGAATCTCAAGCGCCTCACGAACTTCGGCGTCTACACCGCCGAGGGAACGTTGTCGCCAGACGGCCAGACGATCGTCTTCACGTCGCTCAAAGACGGCGATCTCGACATCTATACGATGAAGATCGACGGCACTAACCTCAAACGGCTCACGACCCAGCCTGGTTACGACGGCGGGCCATTCTTCTCGCCTGATGGAAAGAAGATTGTCTATCGCGCGTGGCATCCGAGCGACACCGCGTTGACCAACTATCAGGATTTGCTCAAGCAGCGTCTGGTGCGGCCGAATCGCATGGAGATCTGGATCATGAACGCCGATGGATCCGATCAGCACCAGATCACGAACCTGGGCGGGGCGAACTTCGCGCCCTATTTCACTCCCGATGGTTCGCGAATCATCTTCTCGTCGAACTACAAAAATCCACGCAGTCGCAATTTCGAGCTCTACCTCGTGAACCCGGACGGCTCGGGCCTCGAGCAGGTGACAAACCATCCCGAGTTCGATGGCTTTCCGATGTTCAGTCCCGACGGGAAGAAACTCGTCTGGGCGTCGGGACGCTCATCGGGAGAATCAGAGCTCAACCTGTTTATCGCCGATTGGAAGCCATGACCGTTGCCCGTCCCGGACAACACTAGTCAGGATCGACGCGCACACCGCCCAAATTTTCTTCGACGTGCTCCGCTCGCTTCATCCCGACGAGCGCCGTCGTCACTCCGGCCATCGATCGCACGAACTCGATCGCTCGTTGAGCGTCCGACGTGCAGTGCGAGAAGGCCTCGCGTAGCGCGACAGGTAAGCCGGCCGTCAGCCTCGCTTGCATCAACGTCGCGCTTGCGATGACAGTCAGACCAAGCGCCGTCGCCGCGTGGAGCGCGGGCACCAGCTTTCCTCCGAGCGGTTGTGTGGCGTCACGCACGGCCTCGGGCATCGCGAGATTGATCGGAAGCTGCACGGCGCGGAAGTGATGCGCGTCGCCGGCTAACTCCCGTGCGATGTCGACGAGATCTTCCAACGCGAGATGCGCTCGGTTCTCCGGCGGAACGCGGAGCGAATCCCACGTTGCACAGCCATAGACGCCGATCTCGCCACGGTCGGCCGCTTCTTCGAGCATCGCGAACGCCGCTCGCAGTCGGTCACGGAGTTCGGCGCTCGACACGACACCCAGCTGCTGACCAGGGTTGTGGACGTAATAAATGTCGAGAGCGCGGAGGCCGAGGTTTTGCCGACTCTTGGCGAGACAATAACGAAGGAAGCGCGGCGCTAGGCAATGTCCGCCTGCCACGATTTCCTCTGGTCGAACCACCTCTTGGTCGATGAATTCGCGCTTTACATACGCCTGATAATCCTCGCGCGTCGCTGGCGCCTCGCGACCGAGGGGGATATATCCGCCCTTCGAGCAGACAATCAGCTCCTCGCGCGAGGCCTCACCCGAAGCGGTCAGTTGCTGAATCGCCGAACCGATCGCACGTTCGGAGCGCTGGCCGCGGTAGTTGATCGCGGTGTCGATCAGGTTAATGCCGTGCGTGACCGCGAAACGAACGGCGGCCTCGTACGCCGCATCGTCCTTTTCGGTGGGTTCGCCGAGGTATGTTCCAATCCCGATCGACGATGCGCTTGGCCCGAACGAAGTCGCCCGAAAAAAGTCTCCGACCATTCCGGATTCGAACCGACGCCCAAATTCGGCCGTCCCGATCTCGTTCGCTCGAAGCGCTGGGCGGTCTACGCTGGGCGGATCTTGCTTGGGAGAGCGGATTCGGTTGTTCATTTGTAGGGTCAGACTTACTGGAGCGTGTCCTGTCTTGCAAGGCGGCCTTCGGCACTGCCATTGCGAGGCCCGTCGGACGCTCCGCTCCAACTTCAATGTCGAGGAACCGTCGCGTGCAGCGCTTTGCCGCATTCGTCATACTCGTCTGGTCCGCAGGGTGCTTCCACGGACCCCAGATCTTGACGCCGACTCGAGTCGACACAGTCCACGTCGCGAGCTCGTCCCAGCCCATTACGATCACGCGGCCGTTCTTTACGACTGCTGTCG
The DNA here is from genome assembly GCA_036002925.1 of Gemmatimonadaceae bacterium. Lineage (GTDB taxonomy): Bacteria > Gemmatimonadota > Gemmatimonadetes > Gemmatimonadales > Gemmatimonadaceae > JAQBQB01. The sequence continues at coordinate 14,361 of DASYSU010000151.1, forward strand.
ATCCCTTCCATCGGATTGATCGGATGGATTGGCCCGGGCCAAATGGGTATCGCGCGGCGACGGGCGCACCCGGACCCGACTACTGGCAACAACGCGCCGACTACACGATCGCTGCCACACTCGATACGGCCGCGAACCGGATCCGCGGCACCGTCAGTATTCGATACACGAACAACTCGCCCGACACGTTGCGATTCGTGTGGCTGCAGTTGGATCAGAATCTCTACCACACCTTGAGCAAAGGCTCGGCGATGTTCCCTGCGGAATCTCGGTGGGGTGTGCGCGGGTTTCAGGGTGGCTACGACATCACCGGCCTTCAAGTGAACGGGCGCGGCGTCACGGGGAAGACGGATGACACCATGATGCGCGTCGATCTCGACGCGCCCCTGCTTCCACACGGCGGCACCATCACCATCGGAATGCAGTACGCGTTTTTTGTCCCCGAGCACGGCTCCGATCGCATGGGACGCGACAGCGCGCTCTACGAGATCGCTCAATGGTACCCGCGGGTGGCGGTGTACGACGATGTTCGCGGTTGGAACACTGATCCATACCTGGGGCAGGGTGAGTTCTATCTCGAGTACGGCGACATCGATTACGCCGTGACAGTGCCGGCTGGATACGTGGTCGCCGGAAGTGGCGTTCTTCAGAATCGCGCCGAAGTACTTACCGCGACACAGATCGAGCGCGTGGACCGCGCCTCGCACTCGCCGAGCGTCATCCAGGTCATCACGCCAGACGAAGCCAATGGAGCGAAACATCGCGTCGTCGCCGGCACGAAGACTTGGCGTTTCCGTGCCGAGCATGTGCGCGACGTTGCGTGGGCGGCGGCACCCGACTTCCGCTGGGACGCCACGAGTTGGGACGGCGTCCTCACTCAAGCCTTTTATCAGTTTCCTAAAGCCGGACGCGCTTGGGAATCCGCCGCGGAACAGACGCAATGGTCCATTCGGACCTACTCGGAGCTCTGGTTCCGCTTCCCGTATCCGCAGGCAACGTCCGTCGCGGGTTCCGTGGGAGGAATGGAGTATCCGATGTTCGTGATGGTGCACTACGGAACGCCCGATCCGACTTCTATTTTCGGAACGATCGATCACGAGCAAGGGCACGAGTGGTTCCCAATGGTCGTCGGCTCCAACGAGCGCCGCTACGCCTGGATGGACGAAGGATTCAATACCTACCAAAACGCGTTCTCGAACGAGCGTCGCACACCAGGCACGAACGTCTTTCCCGAGTACGTCGCGAATTGGCGGCAGTCGGTCGAGAATGGATCGCAATCGCCGCTCATGACGCCGCCCGACCGCGTCGAACCGAATGCGCTCGCGGCGATCGGCTATCGGAAGCCCGCCGCAGTGTTGCTTGCTCTTCGCGACAACGTGATCGGCCGGGATGCGATGGACCGCGCGATGCGCGAGTACGCGCGGCGCTGGTCGTTCAAACATCCGACGCCGGCCGATTTCTTTCGCACGATCGAGAACGTCTCGGGCGAAGATCTATCATGGTTTTGGAATGCATTCTTCTACTCCACCGACGTACTCGACATCGCCGTCGACGGCGTAGCGATGCGGCAATCGCCCGGTCAAAGTCTCGCCGAGGTGCACCTGCGTCGCGTCACGAGCATTCCATTCCCTGTGACGATGCGCCTCAAGTTCAACGATCAATCGACGCAAGACGTGCGGCTGCCGGTGGAGATTTGGGTGCACGGCGACCGCTACACGGCAACGATTCCCGTAAGCCGTCCGGTGATCGGTGTGCGCCTTTGGCCAGACCCGAGCGTCCCCGATTGGAACGTGACGAACGACGTTTGGGGCGACGCGCCACCCGTTGATCGTCAGGCGGTCTCGACTGGCGGCGGCATTGTTCCTCCCATTCCGCCGAGTCCGAGTAGGAGATAGTGCCGCCGACGCGCCGCGAGTCGTCTCTGTAGCAGTGACCGGCGTGGCCGGTTAGATTGAACGTCTCGTCGACATCTTCTTCCTACGTTTGGTGGAGTACGCAATGCCAGGGTTTGGCCTATGGGCAGCTCGATGGTGGATGCCCGTGTTGTTTGTCGTCATAGCGGGCCATCTCACGAACGTGTGCGTGACGTTGTTTCTCCATCGCGCCCAAACGCATCGCGGCGTTCGACTGCATTATCTGGCGGCTCTCCCCATGCGCCTGTGGCTTTGGCTCACGACCGCGATTGTCACCAAGGAATGGGTGGCGTGTCATCGCAAGCACCATGCGTTCGCCGATCGCGAAGGCGATCCGCATAGCCCGCTGATCGAAGGCCTGCGTAACATCGTATTCAAGGGCGCGTTCTACTATCGTCGCGCCGTGCGGCAACCGGGCATGCTCGAGAAATACGGGAAGGGAACCCCCAATGATTGGATCGAGCGGCACCTGCTCAGTCGTTTGAACTGGGTCGGCATTCTCGTCATGCTCGCCCTCGACATATACCTGTTTGGCTTCTTCGTGGGCCCCATTGTTTGGGGCGTCCAGATGCTCTGGATTCCGTTCTGGGCGGCCGGCATCGTCAACGGCGTCGGGCACGCGCTCGGCTATCGCAATTACGAAGTGAAGGACGAGAGCCGCAACATCACGCCGATCGCGATCTGGCTCGGCGGCGAAGAGCTTCACAACAATCACCACGCCGACCCCAAGTCGGCGCGATTCGCGGCGAGATGGTTCGAGTTCGACATCGGTTGGGTCTATATTCGAATCCTTCAGTTTCTCAGGCTGGCCAAGGTCGATTACGCGCGAGGGCATTAGTAGGCCGCGCGACAATCAGATCCGGTGGACCGACGGGCCAGCGCACGACGCCGGCCCGTTTTGTTTTCGGGACGCGCGCGCTCAGGTGTGCCAGCGTGGGCGTGTCGAGACGCCTGGTCGCGCGTGGGGCCGCTAAATTGCGGAACGAACCGAGGAGCTTATGCCTGAGATTACCTGCAGCCGTTGTGGCCAGTCGAAGCCCGGCTTCGAGCGGCCGCCTTTTCCGGGTGCAATCGGACAACGCATCGTCGAGCAGATCTGCCAGGATTGTTGGGGACTGTGGCTTCGCCAGCAGACGATGCTCATCAACCATTACGGCCTGAACGTGATGGACCCACAGGCGCGCAGCTTTCTCAAGCAGAACATGCAGGCCTTCCTCTTTAAGTCTGGCGCGGAAGAGGACGTCGATACGTCGAAGAAGGGAACGATCCAATGGTGACAGCGGGACACGGCGCGGCGACCGCACGCCGCCTCGGCATCGTACTGTCGCTCGCGATCGCTGTGGGGTGCATGTCCGCGCCGTCAACTGGCTCTCCCGGTCCCGTTCCGCGCACGTCGGGCTCGACGCCGTGGGTCGACTCCCTCATGGCGACGATGTCCCCGAGTGACAAAGCCGCCCAGCTAGTCTGGCCTCAAGTCTTCGGAGATTACACCCCGACGTCGACGGCCGCGTGGACCCGCATCGAGCAGCTGATTCGCCAGAATCACGTCGGCGGCTTCATCATGTCGATTGGATCGCCGATCGAGACGGCGGAGAAGATTAACGCGATGCAACGCCTGAGCACTCTGCCGCTCGTCTTCGGAGCCGACTACGAGACCGGCGTCGCGTTTCGTCAGCGTGGAGGCTACTTCCTCCCAAACAACATCTATCTGGGCGGAGGAACGATGTTCCCGCCACAGATGGGTCTGGGCGCGACCCGTGACACGTCCCTCGCATATCAGCAGGGACGCATCACCGCGGTAGAAGGCAGAGCCCTCGGTGTGCACGTCGCCTTTGCTCCGGTGCTCGACGTCAACAACAACCCCGCAAACCCGGTCATCGGGATGCGATCGTTCGGCGAGGACCCGCATCTCGTTGCCGATATGGGCTCCGCGTTGATCCACGGCCTCCAGGAGCATGGCATGGTCGCCACGGGGAAACACTTCCCGGGCCACGGTGACACCGATGAGAATTCTCATCTGACCATTACCACCGTTCATGCGAGTCGAGCCCGCATCGACACAGTGGAGCTGGTGCCGTTCCGGCGCGCCGTCGCTGCCGGCATTCAGGGCATGATGACCTTTCATGGCGTGATCCCGGCCCTCGATACCGCCAAGGTTCCGGCGACGCTCAACCCGGCGATCATGACCGGTCTGCTTCGCAAGCAACTCGGCTTCAACGGACTGCTTATCACCGACGCGATGGATATGAACGGCGTGTTGGCCCGTGTCCCACTCGGACAAGCGTCGAAGCCCACGCAGGTTGTTCAGGGTAATTACGGTACCATCGACAACAGCGTCGGTCTGGCCGAAGCGTGCAAGCTAGCGATTGCGGCCGGCGCGGACATTCTATTGATGCCGAGCGATGTGCCGGCGGCGATCGGCGCGGTTGTCTCCGGGGTACAGGAGGGCCGGTTCTCACAGGCGCGCGTCGATTCGTCGGTGAGACGTGTGCTCGAGATCAAGCAGCGCCTAAGCCTAGACCGTCGTCGATTCGTATCTCTCGACAGCGTCCGTGCCCTCGTTGGTGATACGGCGAACCTTGCGGTCGCCGCGGCCGCCGCCCAGCGAGCGATCACACTAGCCAAGGATTCGCTCGAGTTGGTTCCCCTCGTGCGGCCGGGCATGTCTCAACCGCCGCGCGTGCTGTCGATCACGATCGCGACCCGCACGGATCTTCCCGCAGGTGCCACGTTCAACGCCGAATTGCGCCGGGCGGTGCCGGCGCTTCGGACCGAACTCCTGAACCCCGAGGATCCCGCTCCGAATTTTGGGCGGCTGCTCTCGCTCGCAGACTCGTCAGACATCGCCGTCATCAGCTCCTATTTGACGACCGGCACGAATGTCTCGAATCCCAACGCACCAGAGCCGATCGCCGAATTCATGCGAACGTTGGTGCAGCGGCATCCGCGAACGATCGTCGTCGCGTTCGGCAATCCGTATTTGCTGCAACAAGTCCCGTCAGTATCGAGCTATCTGGTCGGTTGGGGAGGATTCCCGGTTTCGCAAGCGGCGGCGGGTCGCGCGATCGTCGGTGCCGCGCCGATCGGTGGGCGTCTCCCGATCAGCATTCCACCGCTGCTGAAGTTTGGCACGGGGCAGGATCGCCCGGTCATACCGCGCTCCGCCGCGCCGTAGAGCCGAGTAGCGCCGTGGTCTCTTCGCCGAAAGCGTCGGCCGACTTGAATTTATTCGCAGCTTAGTACTAATTCGCGTGCGATGTCCGATTCATCAGCCAACGCGCGCGCCGCGATACGTAGCCTCACCTTCAGCATCGACGTCGCGCTCTTTACTCCGCGTGGCAACGAGCTAGCAGTTCTATTGGTGTCGTCACCCGGTACGCGTGCGCGCAACCGATCCATGCTTCCATCGGACGGTCTCCGAGTTGATGAATCACTCGACGCCGCCGCCGCGCGCATTGCGCGTGATGCGCTCGGTGTGGTTCCCGCGTTTCTCGAGCAATCCCGCGCGCATGGTGGAGCGCGCCGAGTGCCAGAACTCTCGCAGGTCGCGATCGCCTATTTTGGGTTGACGCCGGAAGCGAGCGCCGCACGGCGAAACGCCGCGTGGGTAGGACTGTCCACTCTGCCGCCGCTGCCGTCGAGGATGAAAGAGGAGATCGACGTCGCCCTCGCGACACTCCGCGGACACATGGATCGGCTACCTATCGCGTTTCGATTTCTCCCGCCGACGTTCACGCTGAGTGACCTTCAGGCGGTGTACGAGCTGCTGCTCGGACGACGCTTACACAAGGCGAGTTTTCGTCGGTCGCTGCACGCGGCAGCGTTGGTCGAAGCCACCGACGAGTGGCGAAGCGAAGGCCGAGGCCGTCCGGCCCAGCTCTTCCGCTACGCGCCGCCACGCCGTCGTCGTCAACGCCGCGGCGTGCGCTTCGATCACTTCGCCTAGTCTCCTCAATCGGCGCGCTGCGGACCTTCGATCTGAAGTAGCGCTCGAGCGATCGCCGCGTTGTCCGCAGCGATCCTATACGCCTCGGCAAAGCCCGGCGAGCGTTCGTCGCCGTCCACCTCGGCGATCACTACCGGCCGGTGGCCGTCTCGCCGGTCGTCCTTCGATCGTCGTTCGACCGACACCCGGGTCCGTGCCAAGTCAGGTTCGCGCTTGACGTCGATCGCGACGTACCCGCCTCCCGGCAATTCGCGACGGTATATCAGTGCTGCGGTGTCGTTACGCGATTGCTCCATCGCCGTTCCTCCCGCTCCATCACCCCGCATGAAGCACGCGGTCGATCGCGCGCTTCGAGTTGCGCCGCGTCAGCGCAGCGCCCCACAAATCACCAACCTTTCGGACTCGCGCCGGCATCGTCTCGAGCGTGAATGCGTCGATGCGCAGATTGTCGCGCAACTCATCCCAGTCGAGCGGAGCGGACACTGGCGCTCGTTCGCGTTCTCGCACCGAATAGGCTGCGACGACGCTCTTTCCCTCCGAGTTTTGCTGCGCGTCCACATAGATGGTTCCGGCGGGACGCTTGTTCAAGCTTCGTTCGACGGTTGCTCGACGCGGCTGTGCTCGGACGATGCGTTCGGCGATCGCTTGAGCCAGGCGTGTTGCATCCTGGAATGTCGTCTTCGGCGGAAGGGGAAGGGCGATGTGAACACCGCTCGACCCGGATGTCTTGAGGCCCGCCCGCAACTCGAGCTCATCCAACTGCAATTTGATGTCCCGAGCGAGAGCGACCACCGCACCGAACGAAACGTCCTCCCCGGGATCGAGATCGATCGTCGCCGTGTCCGCAAAGCTCGCGCTTTGGATACGCGATTGCCACGTGTGCACGGCGATCGTTCCGATCTGAACGATGTATAACAGCGTCATCAAGTCGCCGCCAATGATCCGTTCGGCGCTCGCGCCGCTACCCGTCTCGACGCGCGCTGTTCGAATACCCTTGGGCACAGTCCCGCCGGCGTTCTGCTGAAAGAACGAGGAGCCGTCGATCCCGTTCGGGTAGCGGCGCAGAATTAGGGGACGATCCTTGATGATGGGGAGTAGAACGGGGGCGATCGCGGCGTAATACCGCATGAGATCGCCCTTCGTAATTCCGGTTTCGGGGAAGAACGCCTTATCGAGACTCGATACGTGAAGTGTTTTTCCGCGGCCGAAGTCGAGTACGCCGTCGCCGCTTGCCGCTTGGATTCCGTCCAACTGCCCAATTGTGGAGCTCGACGGTCCACGAGCGGCGATTGGCCTCGTAGATTGTCGAACCCTTGTGGTCCGTCGCCGCGTGACGGCCGCACCGCCTCTGCTCGTTTGTCGTGTCGCCATGATCGACGGCTCCGCGCCCCATTCTTGGATGCTTTCCCGCTCTTTGTGCACATCTCGCGCGTTCTTGTCCTCCCGAACGCCAAGGAAGATGGGCTGACGCAACTTTCCGTCCGCGGTCCATTCGGCGAATCGCACTTCAACCACCACGCTTGGCGTCACCCAGTGCGATGGCTCGTTGGTGGTAAACGCCTCGAAGAACGGGGATGTGCGACGCTCGAGCCGTTTGAGCCGCCTGAGCATATCCGCCAGCGATGCGCGGTTGAAGCCGCCTCCCATATGGCCGACGTAGCAGAGTCGACCTTCGGCGTCGAAGTAGCCCAGCAGCAGCGCCCCGATATGCAACCGTGAACGGCGAGGCTCGGTGTATCCTCCAACCACGAACTCCGCACGGTGCTGCAGCTTGAGCTTGAGCCAGCCCGCGGATCGTGCGCCCGGGACATACACATCGTCGAGACGCTTGGCGATGAGGCCCTCCCAACCCTGTTGCCGCGCCCGCGTGACCATTCGCGATCCGTGAGACGAGTTTTCGCTAATGAGAATTCGCTGATCGACGCCTGCACCCACGCGCTGCTCCAGGTGTGTGCGGCGCAGCCGCAACGGCTGGCGCATCAAGTTGACGCGGCCGTCCTGCAGAATGTCGAAAACAACGAGCGATGCCGGCTCCTTGACGCTCTTCGATCGGATCTGCGCCGCGTCCTTGAGTTGCATGCGCGATTGCAGCGCCTGGAACGTGGCCGGGACGCCGCGTCGCATGGCGACGATCTCTCCGTCGAGGATCAGCGGTCGGCGAACGCGTCGCGCCAGTGCGCGCAGCGCGTCGACGATTTCGGGAAACTGCGTGGCTTTGTCGGCGCCGTTCCGCGTGACGAGGCGAACGTTCCGTGCGGTGACCGTCGCGATCACCCGCATGCCATCGTACTTCTGCTCGAACGTCCACCCGCTTCCGGTCGGAAGGCCGCGCCCGATTGTCGCGTACATCGGCTCTGGCGAACGCATCGTCTAACCTGCCGGGAAAGCAAACGCCCCGGTCATTGCCGGGGCGTTTCGCTTCGACCGTTCGCGCGGGATCACGACGCTTTAGTGACGTCGGCTGCTTGCGGACCCTTCTGTCCTTGAACGATCTCGAATTCCACGCGATCGCCCTCGGCTAGGGACTTGAAGCCGTTCCCCTGGATGGCGCTGAAGTGAACGAAGACGTCAGGGCCTCCTTCATGGGAAATGAAACCATAGCCCTTCGCGTCGTTGAACCACTTCACGGTGCCGGTAAGTCGAGCCATTGCACGTACCTCTTCCAAGAATCGGTGATCCTTGATCCCGCGCCCGTCGCACGAGCGTGTCGGGCAAGCGGGATCGTCCCTCGCCTCGCGACGACGCCACGATCGGCGAGGTCGCTTGCAAGGCGCTGGAGGCAAGTTTTGTGCAAGCCAATCGTGACCCAGGGCGGCGTTCGCTGCCGTCCTGAGCGTGAATGTGCTCGGGTTTTTCGGTCGGCTCTACGCGGCGCCAGCGATGTAGCGGGCAATTCTCCCACACTCGCGACAACGAAGCGTCACATGTGAGCGTGGAGGCGCCGGGACGTCAATCGGGGTACGATCAATCGGTCCGGAACACGACGGGCAGGAAAGCGGGGACCCGCTCCTGTCGTTGGCGATCAGATTCAGTGCCTGCGCTGGGTTATACGTAACCGGGCGTGGCTTGCGCATATGCCCCTCCTCAACAACGAACAGCCCCGGATAACGACGGCGCCGGTCCGCCTAATACAGCTAACCTTCTAATTCTCTAAGACTATCAAAGCTATCATTTTGTCACGCAGTTCGCACGGGGCGGCAGGGCTCGCTTTTGCACTCCTCACCGCATGCGGTCCGCGGGCACACATCCCACCTCTGCCGGTGACCGTCGCCGGCGCACTCGAGGCTACCGACAGCGGATCTGTTCTGGCGCACGCCCTCGCACCCCTCTTGTACGTACAAAGGGACGAATGGTTCCCCTTGGAGAGAATTGTCGCCGTCGTCCACCCGACCCGACGAATTATCGCCTATCACCTCCTTTGGAAGGACGACGTGCATGGGTCGTGGGTGCCCTTCACGGTGCCGACTGACGAGGAGGTTCTATGGGTCGGGTACGACTCAACGAGGGCGCCTACGGACATCTGGACGTTTTGGCATGGAACGCTTCTCCACGCCGATTGGCGAGAAAGCGGTCAGGTGGCAATCGACGTCCAATGGGGGAAGCATGGATCGCTTCCGCACCGAGCCATCGAGAGCGACCTGCCGCTACTCAAGAAACTCAACGTCTTTTACGCATTCGTGTGGATCGGGCTTCCGGATATTTGGCTTGGCGATTTGACCAGACCTGGGCCACTGTGCTTTTGCCACGGCTACACACGCTATCGCGAATTCACGACCCTCGTGCGAACGGGAGATCATCTCGACGCGGTGGTCCGCGCCGAAGACGCGACCGCGGCGTTGGCCTCAGTCTTCGGACGCCCCTACTCCAAAAAACGTCCCTGGCCGTAGTGACAGACAAACCGACGGGGATACCCGAGCGACGTCGTGATGTGGCTCGTGTCTTACTCGACGGCAATCACGCGGACTTACCGATGCGCGCAGTTTCTGCTATTCTCACGCGTTGATCATCATCACCGACTCCGAGGAGAAGCGTCATGGCGGCACGAGCCAAGAAGTCTCGCAGGAAGTCTGGGAGAAAGGCGGCGAGTAAGCGGGCCACATCGAAGCGAGGCGCGCGACGCGCATCGTCGGCGAAGCGATCAGGAACCAAAGCGCGTTCCGCCAAACGCCGCGCCGCGCCGAAGAAAGCCTCGGCGAAGCGGCCCGCGATCAAGAAGAAATCGGCGAAGCGTCCAGCGGCCAAGAAGAGTGCGGCTAAGCGCAGCTCCGCCGGCGGACAACAAGCCACGACGCCATCGCCGATCGCGCGCGTAACACGCGTCGCGAAGGAAGTGGCACAGCAGGCATCGACCGCGATGACCGAAGGCCTCGAGACGGTGAAAGAATTCGGCGGCTCGATCGTCGAGCGAGTCACCGACCGCGTCACGAGCTGAACGCGCGCGATTCCATCCACGACGTGAGTGAGCCAATCACCACCTCGCGTCCGTAGTCGACGGTGATGACGTGAGAAGCGCCTGTGATCCACTGCAGGCGCTTCTCGCGCGTTCCAAGCAGCGCGAAGGCACGCTCGGCATCGGCAACACTGATGCGGTTGTCTTCGCGCGACTGAATCATGAGAGTCGGGACAACGACTCGCGGCAGCGCCTCGACCGCGCGCCGTACTGTGGTGTGAAGTGCGCGCAGGGCGGCCGGCGTGAACACGCCGTAGGCGAGGCTCCGATCGCGCTCGATTGGATCGAGCACGGACAACCCATCGGTCGATCGGAGCACGGGCGCGAGTGGGCCCCACAGCCACGCCAGTCGTGCGGCACGATCAATTGTCGCCGGCATCGCGAGGTACGGCGCAATGAGACCCAACGCGGGCATGTCCGGATGTTCGGCGGCGATCTGAACCGCGAGTGCGCCGCCCATCGACACGCCGACCACGCCAAGCCACGAGTGCGTCTGTTTTAGCTCGAGATAGCTGTTGCGCGCGGCTGTGATCAGTTCGTCCGCTTTCACGCGCGCGAAGTCGGCGATGCTTCGACCGTGTCCCGGAAGCAGCGGCGCCGACACGTGAAATCCGTGCTCATATAAGTCGTCGGCTAGATAGCGAAGCGTTTGAGGCGTGTCGCCCGCACCGTGCAGTAACAAGAGGGCTGGGGCACCGAGACGTTCTCGAACGAACCCCTCACCGCCGACGACAATTCCGCCCGGTCCGAGTACACGCGGTCGGATGTCGGTTTGCATCACGGCGCGCAGGTACCGCCGCCGCCACCAGAGACCGATCGCGGCGACGCCGAGCACGCCAAGCAGCATCACGTCAGATTAATGGAATGAGTATTTTCTCGAGTTGCAGCGCCACATCCCCGGCGATCGCCGACGACTGTTCGCGATGAGACGGCGCGTCTGGCCGAAAATATGCGCCCGGCGATCACCGGGCGCACTGGAAGGTGGACGTTTATTGAAGCGCTTGTTCGGGCGCGCTCATTGCCGGGAACGGCAGCTCGTTATCGATGGCGGTGCCTTCGAGACGTTCCGCGAGCCGAGTCGGCGGAGCGATGATCAGGGTCGTCCCTTTTCGCTCGACCAGGCCTTCGCCGGTTAGCCGCCCAAGGACCAGCGACACCGACTCCCGGGTCGCTCCAACGAGCTCGCAGAGGAGCCGGTAGCGCGACGAGCACAACACAATGCGGCCGTCTTCGCGGGTGAAGGTGTGGTTGCTCGCCATGCGGATCAACGTGGCAACGAGGCGTTGTTCGACGCTGAGCGTCGTCAACTCGCGGAGCTTGTCGAGTAGCGAGCTCCGTTCGCCCATTAACTGTGTAATC
>DASYSU010000152.1:0-18933 GCA_036002925.1 Gemmatimonadaceae bacterium
CTGTTTCCGGCCCAGCCACACCCCGAGCACCAGCCATACCGCCGAGAGTGGCACGGTCACGAACGAAATCCCCGAGAGACCCAGGCCGAGCGCCGCCATGCCCGCGTACGCCCATGCACCGACCTGGTCGCCGCCGCGATAGACGAACGTCTCGATGATGTTCTTCGCTTTGTACTTGTCTTCACGCTTGACCACAGTGAACAAAACCTCCATGGCCGGATTCGTGATCGCGAAGTTGCTGGCGCGTCGCAGCACGGTAAATACGGCGAGTGCGGTGATGCCCGGCATTGCGCCGAGCGCGCCGAATCCGACGATGCTGAGCGCCGGCAAGAGGGCGAGTGTCGCCGCGAGCCCGAGCCAGCGAATGATTCGCCCGGTGAAAAAGATTTGCGTGATGACGGTCAACACCTGCGCCGCCAACTCGAGCTTCGCCAAGATCGCCGTACGCGCCGCGCGGTTGGCGTAGAGTCGGCCGACGATGTCCGACTGCTCGAAGTAGAGGAACGTCGAGCCGATCGTGAACAGGATGAGGAACACACAAATGCCCAACAGATATGGCGACCGCACAACGTGAGTGAAGCCCGCCCACACGCTCCCGCCAATGACGTCTTTGTCACGCGTGATGCCGCGAGTTGGTACACTGGTTTCGACGCCGCCGCTCTGTGGCTGAAGTGGGAAGCGAACGACCGTGAACACCGCCAGCTCGAGCAGCACCACGGACACGAGCAGCAAATTCACCGCGCCGATCCGCGGCGCCAGCGATGCGGTCACCGCCGAGCCGACGATCGATCCCAACGTGCCGCCGACGCCGATGAAGCCGAACATGCGCTTCGCCTGATCGCTGCGAAAACTGTCGGCCATCAAACACCAGAAGATCGACGTATTGAACAAGGCGAACACCGTAATCCAAACGAAAAACGCGCGGCCGGTCCAAATGTCCACCGTCGATCCTTCAGCGCTCGACAGAAATCGAAGCACAGCGTAGAACACCAGCAGGTTCGCAACGAAGAATTGATACGAGATCGGAATGACGCGACGCACCGGAAACCGAACGACCAGCGCCGAGAAGAACGGGTTGAAGATCAGCGTCACCGTCAGCGTTCCCGCGAACAGCCAGGGAAGCTTCGTCACGCCCGATGCGGCCGCGACCTCGTCGCGAATCGGTCGCAAAACGAAGTAGCTGCAGAGCAGGAAGAAGAAGAACACGAACGAGGTGAGCATCGCCCGCGTTTCGCCTGGCCGCACGTCGACGACGCGGCGCAGCAGCGTTTCGAGCGCGCCCGCGGGTTGCTCTCGAGTCTCGTCCGGAATCGTCACTTCGTCGTCGCTTGCTTTGCCTTCCACGCCGCGAGAACCTCGGCTTCGCGCTGCGCCGAAATCCCGGCGATCTTCCCTTCGGCCAACGCTTGTAGCTCGGGCGCGGGCCGCGTCTTGTTCCAATCGAGCGTGTCTTTCGCAGTGACCGCGAGCGGACGGAACGTCAGGCCCGCCGCGAGTGCCTTCGCGATGCTGCGTCTCGAGAACGCGGCATTGTTCGGACCGTCGGGAACCCAGACCGGCATGTGCCGCCACGCGGAGATTTTCTGCTCGCGAAGGAAATCCGCCGGGACCCAGGTGAACTGCGCGCCGGCCGTGGTGACCGCCTTTACGCCGTACAACAACTCCGCCATCGTCAGCGGCTTGACCGGTCCCGTTGCGTTGAATGTTCCCAGCGTCCGGTTTTCGGCTACGCGAATCGTCCACTCGGCGAGGTCGCGCGAGTCGATGACCTGCACCGGGTCGTTGCCGGTGCCCGGCGCCATCACCTCGCCGCCTTTGTCGATGCGATACGGCCAGTACGTGAATCGGTCCGATTGATCGAGTGGGCCGATGATCAAGCCGGGGCGAATGATCGTGTTCATACCCGGGTACTGCTTCTCGACCTCCTTCTCCGAGTATGCCTTGAGCGGCCCGTAATACTGGCCGCGATCCTCCCGTTTGAGCGTACTCATGTCGACATACGGGTCGAGGCCGGGCGGCATCGTATGCGTTGGATCGCTCTCGTCGGCCCACACATTCTTGTCGGTCGCGTACGCCGAGATCGTCGAGATGAAGATGTAGTGATTGGTATTTCCGGCGAGGTATTGCGCGGCGTTCCGCACCCAGGCCGGCGCTGTCGTCGGGTTGTCGATCACGACGTCGAACTTGAGACCCTTGAGGGCACTCATGTCGCCGTTCAAATCACCGATGAGCTGCTCGACGCGACCCTTGAAGAAATCCGGACGCGTCTTGTTGCGGTTGATCAGCGTCACCTTGTGGCCGCGCGCGATCGCGTACTCGACCTGCTCCGGTCCCGTGAACCCGGTGCCGCCGAGGATTAGGATGTTGAGCGATTTCTTGGCGCGGCCAACGTGCGTTGGAGTCTCGGGCAACGGCATTTCGCCGGACGCGATTCGCGGCAGCGCGTCCAGCCCAAGCGCGGCCGACGCCAGGGCGGATGCTTTCAGAAACGTGCGTCGATCGGTGGGCACGGGCGATTCCTCGAAGGGGTGTTCAGCTCAGGCTCCTCGACAGAACATGAAGCCGTGTTCACAGATACGACAGCCTCCTCCGCCATCGGTGGTTGTACGGAATCTGTTGACCGGGGCCCTCGATCCGCTAATCCCATCGAACGAACCCGAGGTTCTTTGTCCGATCGCCGACTGCGGTATCCGTTCGTGTCCGTTCGATCCGTTCAATCGTTTCACCAGTCGTTATGGCCTGCCCGAGCGGCGGTCGACGAGAAGCTGGCAGGCAATGAGGCATTGTCTCGCCGCTTAGGCCATAACGATTGATAAAAGCAAATTGGACGGATGAGACGGACACAAACGGATCAGATCTTTCTTGTGCCGACCGTAGACTCCTCGAGCCATCACAAATCAGGTTCGTATCCGCTAGCTTCTCCTTGCCGAGGTTTCGACAGCCGCATCAACGAGGTTGCTATGAGAAACGTTCACTTCGCCGCGCTCGCAGGCTTGATCGGATTCGCTCATCCGGCGCTCAGCGCTCAAGTCGCGGACGCCCCGGTGAGCTCAAAGACGGGGATGGTCATCACAACTTCGGCCCCCGCTTCCGACGTCGGCGCGGCGATTCTGCGCAAAGGCGGAAACGCGGTCGACGCGGCCGTAGCAACCGCCTTCGCATTGGCCGTCACGCATCCGAGCGCCGGAAACATCGGCGGCGGCGGGTTCATGGTCATTCGACCAGCCAAAGGCACGCCGATTACCGTCGACTATCGGGAGCGAGCACCGTTCAAGTCGACACAGACCATGTACCTCGACTCAACCGGCAAGATTGCTCGGCAACTCACGGCGACGGGCTACCTCGCTCCAGGCGTACCAGGCACCGTCCGCGGCCTCGCCGCGGCGCACAAGCGATTCGGCAAGCTGCCGTGGAAGGATCTGGTGATGCCCGCGGTGGATCTCGCCGAGAGGGGCTTCGTGCTGTCCGACGCGCTGTCGCACTCGTTGAATCGCGAAGTGACCGGCGCGATGGCGCGCTATCCGGCGTCGGTGGCGGCATACGGGAAGCCGGGCGGCGGCGAGTGGAAGGCCGGCGACACGATCGTGCTGCGCGACCTCGGCAAGACACTCCGGGCGATCGGTGTGAAGGGTCCGAACGCGTTCTACACCGGATGGATCGCCGACAGCGTCGCGGCAACGATGGCTCGCAATGGCGGCCTGATCACCAAGCGTGATCTCGCGTCATACCAGGCGAAGTTCCGCACGCCGATCCGCGGGACGTATCGCGGCTACCAGCTGATCAGCATGCCGCCGCCGAGCAGTGGCGGCGTGACGATGATCGAGATGCTGAACATGCTCGAGACGTTCGACCTGGCCAAGCTCGGCGCGATGTCATCGCAGGCGTTGCATTACGAGATCGAGGCCATGCGACGCGGCTACCTCGATCGCGCGCGGTACTTGGGCGATCCCGACTTCGTGAAGATGCCGATCGAGCGACTCACGTCGAAGACGTACGCAAAGTCGCTGGTCAAGACCATTGATCCGAATCATGCGTCGAGCAGCGCCGAGCTCGGCAAGGACATCGTCGCTCAAATTGCGTCCGACGAGCACGAGGAGACGACGCAGTTCTCGATCGTCGACAAGTACGGCAACGCGGTATCGAACACGTACACGCTCGAAGGCGGGTTCGGCTCACACGTCGTCGTCGACGGCGCCGGATTCATCCTCAACAATGAGATGGGTGACTTCAACAAGAAGCCCGGCGAGACGAATCTGACGGGCGACATCGGGACGCCCGCGAACGTCATCGCGCCGGGGAAGCGGATGTTGAGCTCGATGAGCCCGACCATCGTGACGAAAAACGGGAAGCTGTTCATGGTGACCGGCTCGCCCGGCGGCCGCACGATCATCAACACCGTGATGGAGATCGTGTTGAACGGTCTGGATTTCGGCATGGACGCCCGGCAGGCGGTAGACGCGCCGCGCTTCCATCATCAGTGGCTGCCCGACGAAGTCACATTCGAGCGGAACGCCATTCCCGACTCGACGTCGCAGCGATTGCAGGCGATGGGTCACAAGCTCCGTTTCGCGGGTCAACAGGGCGACGGGCACACCATCATGCTAAAGGATGGCGTGGCGTACGGCGCGAATGACCACCGGAGCGCCGACTCGAAGGCGAGCGTGCCCTGATCGAGCCGACTTGGAGAAGTGCTAGAACTCCCGCTTCTTCATGATCTCGAAGAAGTCGTTGCGCTCGAGATCCTCGTCGGTCTGCGGCCGGCGAGTTACGTCGAGCGTCGAGTCGTAGGTCTTGCGTTGCGGCGACTTGGGCTTCGAGGCCTTGGCCACAGTTTTCTTCACGAGCTTGGCTAGCTGCTTGTCGTCCATTCTCAGGGGCCCTCGGCGGAATTGAGCGAAGCGGCTGGAGGAAAGGTAACGGTCGGCGCGGGCGATTGGCACCTTCCCTGCCCGTCATCGACTCCGCGCGAGGTTGCGCGTCACGCGTCGACTGCGTCTATCGGAGTGGCGCGCCGTGGACTGGCGCGTAGCACCCGTCCGCGATGTATTGTTTAATGGGTCAACCGCGTCGAGAGCGGAGCGACATGGCACGACAAGCACGAAAGGGGAAACCGCCTCGCAAGCAACGGGCGGCGCCAAAATCAGATTATTTCACTCAGCCCGGCAAGCGAGGCGCGGTCGTCGTGCTTCGCAAACCGATCGGCAACCGCGCGACCGCCAAGGTATGTGGCGTCATGCCGACGCGCGTTCACGCGAAGATGCTCGTGAATCAGCTCGAGCGCGCCGAATCCGTCGTGAAGGACTTGTTCCTCGAGGCGACCGACGACGGAATCGAGGCCCTCGAAGCGGTGCTCGCCGCTTGCCGTAAGGAAGTGCTCGAGAAGGGGCCGAAGATTCGGCTGTCGCCGCAGAGCGACGAACGGGACTCCGAGCCGCCCGCGGAGGCCGCTAGTTCGGACTGGTAAGGCGGTTTGCCTGGCGATCCGCCCTACTTCCCGGTGCGTCGCGTCGGCGAGTAGCCCGCGAAGTGGCCCGTGTGGTGCCAGGTCGACGTCTGGTTCCACTCCTCCGGCTCCGCCTGCTCAGTGTCGCTGAGCTTCCGCACGTCGATACTGACGACGCCGTTGCTATCGATTGGATTGTAGATGTTCACGAATCGATGGCCGAAGACGATCTCTTCGGGTTTGTACGACGACCGCGCGTGCACGGTTTGGGAGAAGGTTTCGTCGGTACCGGCGATGAGGATCATGAACTCCGCATCCTTCGCCTCCATCTCCTGGTGCGTCATCCCGAACATCGGGCTTTTCTCGTCGATCGGATGCACGATCGTCCAACTCAGCGGGAAGAAGACGACTCGCGTCCGCTCCAAGGTCAGCTGGTCGTACTTTCGCACCGAGCCCTCGATGCGGCTGAAGAGGACTTTCGCCTCGAGCTCGACGAGCTGATTCGAGCGCGCGTTCGTCGTGCGAAACATGAATGCGGTCTTGCCGCGATAAGGCGCGACGACGGCGCGCGTGCTGAACATGACCGCGGCGATGGGCCGCGAGAATCGCGCGAAGAGAATTCCCGCCACCAGCGCAAAGATGAACAAGCCGACCATCGATTCGGCCGTCATGACCAGATGTGGGAGCAGGCCGTTTGGCGCGATGTTCCCATAGCCGATCGTGGCTACCGTTTCGACGCTGAAGAAGAATGCACGCCAAAACGCACCGCCCGTCGCGCTCAGCGAAGCGCCAGTGAGTGAATCGGCGCCGCATGCCAAGTATGCAAGGGCGAACAGCGTGTTCACCGTCAGGTAGCCGGCGGTGATGATCGCCAAGAACTGCGCCCAGGTGATCGACAGCAAATGATGATAGACGCTCAGCGACCTGAGAAACGGCAAGCCCCGGCGGCGAGAGTTGAACGTCCCGTCGCGATTGAGCAATCGCTGTTCGTTGAACCCGCCGACAACGGAGCCGAAGCCGAGGTCCTTCGGCTCGTCGACGGTTTGGAGATCGACTTCGGTTGAAGACATCCTGGTTGCTAGTTACTGGTTACTGGTTACTGGTTCCTGGTTATTGGTTCCTGGTTGAGCAGTTGCCAGCAACCAGCAACCAGCACCAGCAATCAGTACCTCATGGCACTACCGTCGCTTGCTGCTGCGCCTTCAGGCTCTGCCAGTACTCGTCCATCTTGATCCGCGGAATTCCGTTCGTCATCCACTCGGGCGCCGGCGCGCCCTTTAGGTAGTGATCGAACCAGTCCTTCTGGCGCATGGCGTAATCTTTCATGTTGATCGGACGCGCGAGGCCGTGATTCTCGCCGACGTACTCGAGCAGAATCACGTCCTTGTTCATCTGCCGTAGCGTGTTGAAGTACGTGATGCCCTGATTGAAGTCGACCGCGCCGTCCTTGTCGTTCGCCAGAATGATGAGCGGCGTTTTCACGTTCTTCGCGTGGAAGTTCGGCGAGTTTCGGATGTACGCATCGTAGTTGTCGGCGTAGTTCCCCTTGAACCGACCCTGACTCGATTCGAAGATCGCCTGATCGGCGCCACCGGTGTTCCAATAAATCGAGCCGTACATGCTCACCATGTCGGTGAGCGGCGCGCCCGCGATCGCCGACTTGAAGATGTTCGTCTGCGTGACGAGAAACGCGGTCTGATAGCCGCCCCACGAATGGCCCCACAGGCCGACGTTCGCCGAATCGATCATGCCCGTGGCGATCGCCGCCTTCACTGCCGGGATCACGCACCACACGGCGGACATTCCCGGATCGTTGACGCGATAGACGATGTCGGGATCAAGTACCGCGTAGCCACGGCTCGTATAGATGCTGCGATTCGGCGTGCTCGTCTCATTCGGCGTCACATAGCTGTGCGCCAGGTTCGAGCGTTTCTCGTAGATCGTGACGAGCAACGGATACTTCTTGCCCGGTTCGTAGTTCGCCGGGAGATAGAGCGCGCCCTGGAGCTTGTCGCCCTTGGCGCTCGTGTAGTTGATCAGCTTGACGCCGCTCGTCCAGGCGAAATCCTTCTGCTGCGGGTTCACGTCGGTGATTTGGCGACCGGTCTTGAGATCGGCGCTGGCGACGTAGTAGTTCGGGAACTCGCTGGCCGTCTGGCGCGTGTAGAGATAGACGTCGGCGTCCTTCGCCTTCTGATACGAGAACTTCGCATCGTCCCACACGAGACGCTCAGCGCCCGGCTTCGATGGATCGACCTTGGACAATCCTTCCTTCTTCGTCCACTCGCCGTACGTGGCGAAATAGAGCGGTTGACTTAGATCGACGCCGTCGGTCAGCGCGCCACCTCGACCACCGCGTCCAGCCGGCGTAACGCCGCCCCGTCCCGCGCGCTCAAAGGCGTAGAGTCGCTGGTAGCGAATCTGGTTCTTCTTGCCATCGACAGTCAGGTTCACGGCGGCGCCGCCATTCACCGGAACCTTCCAGACGTCGAACGCGTCGGAGACCAACACCGAATTCCCGTCCTTCGACCATCCGATCGGCGCGATCGGCGGAGTGACCAGATTGTTGTGATCGTCGGACGTGTCGGCGAGTACGGTCGGCACGCTCTTCGTGAGCTCGTGCTTCTGTCCGTTTGCGACGTCCACGATCCACCACTGTGCGTCGTCGCCCCAGAACAGAATGTTCTTGCCATTCGGCGACGCGAGCAGCTGCGAGGCGATGTGCTTCTTGAGCAGCGGCTTGCGCTCGCCCGTCGCGAGGTCGACGCCGTAGACATCCTCGTAGCGTCGCCCGTTGTAGCTCATGGGCTGATCGTACTCGCGCGTGTCGACGCCGTATGCGAAGTGATCGTGCCCGACGAGATTCACCGTGCGCACGGCGTCGTCCGACAGCCGAACGAATTTGTTGTCGGCGATGCGATACTCTGACAGGTAGTTGAACGCGCGATCCTGCGCCTCCTGTACGATTTGCTGCGATTGAAGTCGCGGATCCTTTCCGTGCCACAGGACGAGCGACGGATTCTCTTCCTGCGCTTCATTGACGCGCGGCTGATTGATCGTGCCGCCCATCCCGGGCGCCCCGGCCTGAATCACCGAGCTTCCTCGACCGGCGACCGTCCGATCGTTCGGCTTCTTCGCCTCGCGAATGCCGAAGAAGATCGACGACAGGTCTTCCGAGAACTTCGGCGCGCGATCGACGGCGACCTTCATCGACGGCGCGAAGTCCGCGTGCTGCGCGGGATCGAACACCGTCTTCTTCGGCGACGGCGCGCTCAAGCTCGTGAACGCGATAACGGAGTACAGCGTGTCGCGTGCGGTCGAATCGGCGCGGCCGCGCAGCACGACGAGTCCCCGTCCGCTATCCGCCCACACCAAATGACGGTACAGCGCGCGATCGGAATCAATCGCGCGCACGACGTCCGTCCGCATGTTGCGGAGTTGCACGCCGTTTCCGATCTCGTCGCGCGCGTCGATCGTGTACGCCAACCACTCACCGGCGTCATCAAACCCGAACTCGGCGACGTTGCCAACGTTCACTGCCTCGCTGGTCGTCAGCCGATACAGAATGAGGTCGGCGCCTTGAGGGCCCCTGGTCGCGGAGTCACCAGCGATTCGTCCGCCACGACCCGATGCACTGGTATCAGAGGACGTGGCGGAATAACTCTGCATCGCGATCCACGTCGGCTTGTCGCCGTTGAACGCGAAGCGACGAATCTTGTCGAATTCCTTTTTCTCGCCGGTGGCGAGATTGATCAGCCCAACCTTGTTCTGCGCGGAAGGCGTCGGCGTTGCTTGTGCCGCGCCGCCCTGTCGAGCACCGCCACGTCCAGCGCCGCGGCCGGCGGCGGCGCGACTCGCGCTCGCCGGCGGATAGATCGTGTACGCGACCCACCGCGAATCACCGCTGATCGCAAGCGTACTCGGCGCGGCTTCGGCGCCAGGTGCTCCACCGCGGCCACCTGCCGCACTCGGAATTTCGCCAACCGGGAATTTGAGCTCCTTCCCGTCGGCAGCGGTCGAGCGAATGATCAGAGTGGCGTCGCCCTCATTCGGCGCGACCACGTAGGCGAACCAGGCGCCGTCGTTCGAGAGTACCGACTGACGAATGCTCTTCCACGCCTTGAGGTCGGCCGGCTCGAGCTGCTTCGTGGCGCCGCGCGATGTGGGGGACGGCTGCGCGGTTGTCGCCTGTCCGAATGCAGTGGAAGCGAAGACCACGAGCACTGCGGCGGGCACAGAAACACGCCGCCAAGGGCGAGCAAGACGCATGAGAACTCCCCGTCCTCAGGGACGGTGCGACAGTGTGGGGGTGAACCGAAGAAGCTACGGATGTGTCACTTACCTGTCCATCGCCGCATAGCGCTCGTGCGACCGGCCAAAGGCCGACTTATCCCTCGACTCTTGCCGACTATGTCCGTTACGGATATAGTCGGTCCATGCTCCAAACCGATCCGAGCAGTCAGCTCCCGCTCACCGCGGTCGTCCTTCATATCCTGCTCGCGCTCGCCGACGGCGAACGCCACGGCTACGCCATTGCCCAGGAGATCGAGGACACGACCGACGGCCAGATCCACATGGGACCAGGCACCCTCTACGGCTCTATTCAGCGAATGCTCGGCGCGTCGCTGATCGAAGAGGCGCCGCAGCGACGCCGCGCAGCCGACGACGAGCGCCGCCGCTACTACCGCATGACATCGTTCGGTCGGCGCGTGCTCGAGCTCGAGCTCCAGCGGTTGTCGCAAGTCGTTCGCGTCGCGCGACAAAAGCGGCTCGTGCGCGATCCGGGCGTCGCATGACGCACCGTCGATCCCTGATCGAGCGAATGTATCGCGCGTCGCTCGCCCTCTACCCGCATGCGTTTCGCGATCGCTTCGGCGAAGAGATGCGCGACTTCGCGCGACTCCGCATCAATGCTGCTCGCCGCCACGGAGCTGCGGCCTGGACGCGCGAGACCATCGCGCTCTTTGCCGACCTGGTACGCGGCGCCGCCACGCAATGGATCGTGGCAATTCGCGAGCGCCGTCGCCCCGAGCGAGCCGAACCCGTCGTTGACGCTCTTCCGAGAGACAACATGGACATCATGATTCAGGATCTTCGGTTCGCTCTGCGATCGCTGGCGCGCCGCCCTGCATTCGCCATCGTCGCGGCACTCACACTCGCACTCGGCATCGGCGCCAACACGGCGATCTTCTCCGTCGTCAATGCGGTGCTGATTCGACCGCTTCCCTACAACCATCCGGAGCGCGTGGTCATCATCTGGGGAACGCAGGGGACCCAGGGCAACCAAGGCGTGGTCTACGCCGACTACGTCGACTGGCGCCGGCAGAACCGCACGTTCGACGACATTGGCGCGATTCGCGGCCAGAGCGTGAACCTCACCGGCGGGACGACTCCCGATCGACTCGTCGGCGCATTCGTCTCAGCGAGCCTTTTCCACGTGCTCGACACCAAGGTCTCGCGCGGCCGTCTGTTCACCGACGCCGAGACCGAGCTCGCTACGAAAGCGCCGGTCGCGATCGTCTCGTATGAATCGTGGGTCGCCCGATTCGGGAGTGACCCGGCGATGCTCGGCAAGAGCATCGTGATCAACGGGACGACGTTCACGGTCGTCGGCATCGCCGCGCCGAAGACGCCGATCCCGCTCTTCGCGCCAACACCCGACGTCTTCATGCCGATTGGCTATTACCCCAACGCGCACGGCCTCGAGCGTGGGACACGCGGCATTTCGGCTGTCGGAAGACTCAAGCCCGGCGTCACGATGGACGCCGCGCAGCGCGACCTGCAAGCGATCGAACGCCGGCTCGCTGAAGCGTACCCGACGACCAATGCCGGCACGAGCGCCGAAGTGTTTTCGCTCAAGGAGTACGGCGTCGGATCGACGCGCACGCGGCTCTATGTCATTCTCGCGGCCGTCGCCGTCGTGTTGCTCATCGCTTGCGCCAACGTCGCGAACCTTCAACTGGCTCGCGGCGCGTCGCGCGCTCGCGAGATGTCCGTGCGCGCCGCACTCGGCGCGGGACGCGGACGGATCGCGCAGCAGTTGCTGACCGAGAACGTCGTGCTGTCGTTGATTGGCGGCCTCGCTGGACTCGCCTTCGCATTCGGGATGACGAAAGGCTTGGTCACGTTGATCGGCCCACAGCTTCCCATCGACCAAACCACAATCGCGGTCGACGGACCGGTGCTCTTGTTCGCGCTCGGGATTTCGTTAGCAACCGGAATTCTTTTCGGACTGCCGCCCGCGTGGAAAGCCTCGCGCACAGATCTCACTGACATGCTTCGAAGCCGACTGAGCGGCGGATTCGGGCACCTCGCGACGCGGAACACGCTGGTCGTCGTACAGCTCGCGTTGTCGCTCGCGCTGCTGGCGTCGGCCGGATTGCTGACGCGTTCGCTCATCGCGCTCGAGCGTGTGAATCCAGGGTTCGATCCGGACAATCTGCTCACGGCACAGTTCCGACTCCCGGCGGCGAAGTACGATTCACCAGAGAAGATCTGGCTGGCGTTCGATCGTATGGTCGCCGAGTTGAACGCGATTCCCGGTGTGCAATCGGCCGCGCTGGTGCGCGCGTCGCCGCTGAGCGGAAACGGCGAGAGTTATCCGGTCGCGATCGACGGACGCGCTGCCGTCGCTGCGAGCGAAGCACCTTCCGTGCAGACGAACAGCGTCACCGCGCAGTACTTCGCGACGATGCACATCCCGCTATTGGCCGGGCGCGGAATTGCCGAAACCGATCGCATCGGGGCACTTCCCGCGGTCGTCGTGAACAAGACGTTCGCCGACAAGACGTGGCCCAACGAGTCCGCAATTGGCAAGCGGATCAAGCTCGGCGACGACGACTGGCGCACGGTGATCGGCGTCGTCGGCGACACGCGGCACTTCTCACTCGATGAGCCGCAGCTGCTCCAGGCGTATGTTCCCCACGCGCAGCGGCCGCAGATTTTCACGAGCATAGTCTTGCGCACAAAGGGCAATCCGCTCGACTTCGTGAAGTCGGCGCGCGAGGCGATCTGGCGCGTCGACCGCGATCAGCCCATCTGGCGATTCCGATCGATGCAGCAGGATCTCGACGCCGTCGTCACCGCGCCGAAGACGACGATGTGGCTCATCGGTTTGTTCTCCGTCGTCGCGTTGTTGGTGGCCGCTGTCGGCATCTACGGCGTCTTGAGCTACACGATGACGCAGCGCACGCAGGAAGTCGGGATTCGCATCGCCCTCGGCGCCGATGCGCGACAGGTGACGCGCATGGTCATTGTCGAGGGTGCGCGGCTGATCGGCGTCGCCGTGTTCATCGGTCTGATCGCGTCGCTCGGCGCTGCGCGGATGTTGCGCAATCAGCTGTATGGCGTGGAGCCGCACGATTTGGTCACGTTCGGTGCGGTCACCGTCGTGCTATCCGGCGTGGCCATGCTCGCCTGCTACGTCCCAGCGCGGCGAGCGAGCCGCGTCGATCCGATGGTGGCGTTGCGCTCGGAGTAGTGGTCGGCTGCTGGTGCTGGTTGCTGGTGCTGGTTGCTGGTACTGGTTGCTGGTACTGGTCGCTGGTTGCTGGCCAACGCCGTTTGCCGTTGCCAGCAACCAGGCACTAGCAACCAGCAACCAGCTATGCTTCTCCGAACGCCACCCCGTGTCGCTCTCGACCTGCCCATGCGGCGATCGCGCCGAGTGTGAACACCGTGACCGCCGTCAGTGCCATCGCGGTCGCGTAGGTCATGTGGTCCGCGAACACGGCCTCGATGTACGCCACGGTGCCCGCCACCGCGACGCCGCACTGATAGGCGAATCCGGGGAGGAACCCGCGCACCGAATCGGGCGCGAGCTCATTGATATGCGCCGGAATCACGCCCCACGCGCCCTGCACCATGAACTGCATCGTGAATCCGCCGAGGATGAGCAGCGGCAACGTCGGTGCGTAGGCCCAGAGCGGAATGGCGACAATGGCGAGACAAAGCGCGATCACGATCGCCTTGCGCCGCCCGATGCGATCAGAGAAATGCCCGAAGATGATGCCGCCGGTGATCGCGCCGACGTTGGCGATCATCGTCACGATCGCGACACGCTGCGGCGTGAAGCTCCAATCGCGCTTGAGGAACGTCGGATACATGTCCTGCGTGCCATGCGACACGAAGTTCATCATCGCCATGAACACAAACAAGTAGAGGAAGAGCTTCCAGTGTGAGAAGATCGCGCGCCCGTACGCCGACCAGTCTCGGTGCGTGTGGCGCGTTCGCTCCCACACTTCCGATTCCGTCACGTTCATGCGGACGTAGAGCGCAAGCAGCGCGGGGACGCCACCGATGAAGAACATCGGCCGCCAGCCCCAGCGCGGGAACACGAAGAAATAGCAGATCGCGGCGAGAAGATTGCCGCACGCATATCCCTCCTGCAGCAATCCGGAGAAAATGCCGCGTCGATGCGCCGGCGCCTTCTCCATCGCGAGCGATGCGCCAACACCCCACTCGCCGCCCATGCCGATGCCGAATAGCGCTCGGAGGACGAGGAATGCCGTGTAGCTGTGCACGAGTCCCGTCGCGACCTCGACGGCCGAGTAGAACACCAGGTCGATCATCAACGGGATGCGTCGGCCGAACCGGTCGGCCATCAGACCGAAGATGAAGGCGCCGACGGGTCGGAACATCAATGTGATCGTCAACGAGAGCGCGATCGCCTTGTCGGGGCGCCCGAACTCTTTTGCGATTGCCGTCAGCGTGTATGTGACGAGGAAGAAGTCGAACGCGTCGAGCGTCCAGCCGAGGAAGCTGGCGACGACCGCGGCGCGGTGTCCGTCGACTTTCTGCGTATATGTGGGCGGCTGCGGAGCCGAGATACCGATCGCCATGTCGAGGGTGCGGAGCCTGGTGCGGAAATACGAACGAGGGTGGCGCCCAAGATGTCACTCAGGCACCACCCTCGCTAGTTGTGCGCGCGCGTGACTATTTGCTCACGCCTTTCCAGTCGACGTGAATGTCCGTGTTGTGGTTGATGCGAAGCCCGGTCTGGCCGTCGGTCTTCGCGCCCATCAGCTCCGACTTGGCGAGCGCCTTGACGAGTTTTCCGTTCACCATGAAGTGCACGGTGTCCGGTGCGACGTGAATCAGCAAGGTGTTCGACGAATGGCCGTCGGTCGGATCATCCTTGACGACGTTGGGATCCGGCGTCCACGGAACGATCTTGTCGATCTTCGACGCGACGTCGCCGTTGCGATGCTGGATGAGAATGCTGCCATCCATCGGACGGATCTCGAAGTACAGATAGCTTTGCGTGGAATCTTGGAGGTTTTCGCCACCGATGAAGATGCCGTACGCCTCATGCTGCATGCTCTTGCGCGCACCGAACGTCGCGCTCACCGCGTACACACCCGACGCAACATCTTTCGGGTTGTAGTAAATGGCGGCCGGTCCAGTCGTGAAGTGCAGGCCGGATCCCATCGTCACCACCTTGACCATGTCGGGTGTTGGCTTGGCGGGAGCCGGACGACCCGGACGAACGTTCGCCGGATTGTCGATCGGATCGAACCGCATCATCCATCCCGCGGGGAGTTGTCCGGTCCCTTTCACTTCCTTCGTCGGATCTGCCTTCCCTGCCTGTTGCTGCGCGGCCAGTGGCATCGCAATCGCCAGCAGTGCGGCCGCCTTGATCAAAGTGCGCATAGCATCCCCTCCCCTCGTGAGTGCTCGAGTGACTCCGTTCGACGACGAATATACGACTCCACCTTGGCAAAGGCAGGCGTGGTCGCCGATCCCTTCGGAAACCGAACACACCGTTCAGTATCCCGCGGCGTGTCCATCCTTCCGCGGATCAGACCCCGCCACATAGCCGTGCGTCAACTTGATGATCGCCTGGCTTCCGCCGAACTGCGACGGTCGCGCGATCGTGACTTCGTGACCTAGCGCACGTAATTGCGCGATCACGCTGTCGGTGATCGCCGGCTCGACGATCACATTCGTTCCGGTCATGTGTCGGAAGCGCCCGACATCCATCGCCTCCTGCACGTTGTTGCCGAACACAAGCAGGTTGATCAAGAACTGTGCATGACCCTGCGCCTGCATCGCGCCGCCCATGAGCCCGAAGCTCATCCATGGCTCGTCGCCCGTTCCGTCGGCGGCTGAATTCGCGCCGGGCTTCGTTACGAATCCTGGAATGAGCGTATGGAAGGGGCGCTTGCCTGGCGCGACCGTGTTCGGAAGGTTCGGCTCCATCGTGAAGCCGGCACCACGATCGTGCAACGCGAAGCCGGTGCCCGGCACCACGACGCCCGATCCGAATTCGTCGAACAGACTGTTGATGAACGACACCATGTTGCCGTCTTTGTCGGCGACGGTGAGATACACCGTCTCGCTCGACGTTCGCGCCGGGCCTGGATCGACGTGCAGCTGCGCTTTGTGCTCGTCGATATGACTCCGCCGCTCGGCGATGAATGCGTCAGACGTCAGGTAGCTCGCGGGCGCGGTCAGGTGATCGGCGTCACCAACGAACCGCCCGAGGTCGGCATACGCGAGCTTTTTCGCTTCGATCAGATGGTGAAGGTAAGGCGCCGAGTTCTGGCCCATCGCCTTGAGATCGTACGTGTCGAGAATGCGCAGCATCTCGAGCGTGGCGACGCCTTGATTGTTCGGCGGCAGTTCCCAAATGCGATAGCCTTTGAAATTCACCGAGATCGGCGTGACCCATGTCGGCTCGTTTTTCTTCAGGTCGTCGAGCGTGAGAAAGCCGCCGAGCTTTTGAATGTGAGCGACGAGCCGCTGTCCGAGCGGGCCGCCGTACAACGCCGACGGTCCCTCTTTCGCGATCTCACGCAGCGTGTTGGCGTAATCCGGGTTGCGGAACCAATCGCCCGCCTTCGGCGTCTGGCCGTTGACGAGAAACGTGGCATGTGCCCCTTCGTCGGCCGCGAGAATGCGTTGCTGTCCGGCCCAATCACCGGCGATCACCGGCGTGACGACGTATCCTTTCTCCGCGTATTCGATTGCCGGTTGCACCGCTTGCGCGAGTGTGATCGTTCCGTACTTCTTGAGGAGAGCGTCCCACCCCGCGAGTGCCCCCGGCACGGTCACCGTCTCGATTCCGCGCGACGGCATTCGCGTTCGTCCGCGCTTGACCAACTCCTCGCGCGACATCAGCGAACCGGCACGCCCGCTGGCGTTCAGCGCGACGAGATGCTTTTCCTTCGCGCTCCAGAGGAGCGCGAACATGTCGCCGCCGACACCCGTCATCATGGGCTCGACGACGGATAGCACCGCCGCCGCCGTCACGGCGGCGTCGATCGCGTTTCCTCCATGCTCCAACACATTGAGCGCGGCGGACGTCGCGAGCGGCTGGCTCGTCGCCGCAACGCCGTTGGGCGCATACACTGGTGAACGTCCGGCCATAGTCACGGCGCGTTGTGCCGAGGTGGAAGTCGTGGAGAGGATCAGCGCGGACAATATGAATCCCGTCAAACCTGCCTGTCGCATCACGAGCTCCGGTCGTACGAGAGGTGCGGTCAAGAGTCGAGTGGCCGTCTGAATATGCGAGGCGCGCCCGCGTGGCGCGAATGGCTGCGCTGCCGTCGATGTAATCCTGAGCGGCGAGCAGGGTCCGCTCCGGGACTGAACAGCAAGCCGCGGAATCCGCGGAATCGACGGAACGCCACGGAGTGAAATTGATGGTCGCGCCCGGGTTGGCAGTGGGGAAAGCTCTTCCGAATCCGGCTCAATCCATTCACCCATTCCGTGGCGCTCCGTTCACTCCGCGCATTCCGCGGCAAGACGTTCGATCTTTCCGGAATCAATGCGCTCGACGCGGGCGGACGGATTCAGGACAGCAGATCCTTCGCCTCGGTCATGATGACGGGAGGTCGCCCGGAGTATCGACGTCGACCGGCACCGGGCCGTCCACGTCGACGTACGCGACTTTCTCCGGTGACTGCTCGAAGATCGTTCGCGCGCCGACATCGCCGCGTAGCGTCGTCAGCTGGGGAAACATTGTCCGATCGAATAGCACCGGGTGCCCGCGCTCGCCACGATATCGCGCCGTGACGATCGACTTCCCACTCGTGCGCCAACAATCGACAAGCGAGCGAACCACCAGCGGATCGATCCGCGGCTGATCGCCGAGCGCGACGACAATCGCCTCGACGTCGGGCCCGAGCGCCGCGATGCCGCTTCGGAGCGAGCTCGATAGACCTTGACTCCAGTCGGAATTCTCGACGATCGACCCGTCGACCTCGGCGAGAGCCTCGTGAACCGCATGCGCCTCATATCCGATCACCATCACGAGCATATCGGTCGATCGGCCGAGCGCCAACGCGGCGTGTCGAACCAACGGGATTCCATCGAGCGGCGCGACAAGCTTCTGCGATCCAAACCGTCGCGCGCCGCCGGCGGCGAGCAGCAACCCAGCAATCACGTCGGCGCCGCGCACAGCGCGGCAACCGCGCGATGCATCGTCTCGAGCGGAAGTTGAGCGCATCGCCTTCGCCCAGGCGGTGGCTCGCCTTCGAGAGACCGGTGAAGCCAGGTCATGTCGACCCGCCGCGCATCGCCAATCGGCATTCCGCGAATGTGCTCCGTTAGGAGAGACGCTGACGCGATGCACAACGCGCACGCATCGGCGGTGAACCGCGCGTCGGCAATCATTCCGTCGTCAGCTCTCAGCTGAACGCGAATCCGGTCTCCGCAGAGTGGATTCGCGCCATCCGCCGACGCATGCGCATCCGCCAAAGGCCCGCGGTTGCGCGGATGTTGGAAATGCTCGAGGACCACCGCGCGAAACGCCGTCACTCACGTTTCCCGCTGCGAACCGCGACGACCTCGGCGAGGATGGACAGCGCGACTTCGGGCGGACTCTTCCCGCCGAGGTCGAGGCCGATCGGAGTGTGAATCCGCGCGAGTTCCTCGTCGGTGAATCCTTCCTCGCGGAGTAGCTCACGCACCGCCGCACCGCGCTTCTTGCTTCCGAGCATTCCGATGTAGCCCACCGGCGCGCGGAGAAGCTGGCGCAGAACGGGCAGCTCGTACTTGTAGTCGTGCGCCACGAGCGCGACCGCGACCCGATGATTGGGCGAGATCCCGGCCACGATGTCCGACGGCATGCCGACACAAAGCTCATCGGCATCGGGGAAACGCTCGGGCGTCGCATACCGTTCGCGGCCGTCGATGACGATGCTGCGCATGTCGAGCTCGCGGGCCATGCGCGTCAACGACATCGCGATCTGCCCCGCGCCGACAATGACGAGCGTCATCGGCGGCGCCTGCCG
Organism: Gemmatimonadaceae bacterium; assembly: GCA_036002925.1. Lineage (GTDB taxonomy): Bacteria > Gemmatimonadota > Gemmatimonadetes > Gemmatimonadales > Gemmatimonadaceae > JAQBQB01. Next base: position 18,682 of record DASYSU010000152.1, read on the forward strand.
GTCGAAGAAGAAACGCCGATCGCCGATCGACTCGACGCGTGAGCCGTCCCGCAGGACATCGCTCGCGACCGATGTCGCCGCGGCGTCGAGCGATGCTTCGCCCAACGACCCGTGACGCGTGCCTGTCTCGGTGACGACGAGCGCGGCGGCGTTTCCGTCGAGCGGCGTGACGATCACCGTGGCGTGCCCCGATTCGAGCGCTCGGTGCGCGGCGCGATGCGCGTCCGCGATGACGTCGCGGCCACTGTACGG
>DASYSU010000153.1:0-2952 GCA_036002925.1 Gemmatimonadaceae bacterium
GCCGGGCCGTTCTCGCAATCAATCGCGGCGTTGCTCATGAAGCCGATTGTGTTCACCGATTTTTCCGAGCAGACGTGGCTGCTGCCGACGCGCGACTTGAGCAACAACATTCGCTACTGGCTCGAGTGGTATCCGGAAAAAGTGTTGTTCGGAACGGATTTGTCACCGGGATCGCCGCAAATCGATTGGGAGGAGATCGGCTGGCAGACGACGACGTCGGCGCGCGAGGCGCTGGCGATCGCACTCACGGGAATGATGAACGACGGCGAGATCACACGAGCACGCGCGATCGAGATCGCACGTATGGTTATGAGAGGGAACGCGGTTGGGTTGTACGGCAAAGGCGAAACTAACAAAACGCGAAACTAGCAAACCACCAAGGAACGACCCATGACATTCTCGAGAAGTTTGTCCATCGGCGCGCTCGCGTGCACCGCCGCGACGCTTCCGTTGCGCGCTCAAGCTACTCCCGCTCCTGCCCCTCCACGCACTCCACCCATGATTCTCACGACCACGGCATGGCCCGACGGCCAACAGATCCCGGTGAAATACACGCAAGCCGGCGAGCAAATCTCGCCCGAGCTCAAGTGGACGAACGTGCCCGAGGGCACCGTCAGCTTCGTCGTCAACATGCTCGACCCCGACGTCTCCGTGCAACGCGGGACGGAGACGCAACCGCATTGGATCGTCTGGAACATTCCAGGCACGGCGACGGGTCTGCCGGAGAACGTTCCCCACGGTGCCGACCTGCCGAACGGCGCGCACCAGATCAGCGCGTCCGGGCCGCAGTATCGCGGACCGGGTGCCGCGGCGACCGGACCGTTGCATCACTACACGATCGAGGTGTACGCGCTCGACACGAAGATCGACGTCACGCCGTCGACCGACGCGCAACCCGTCGTGGCCGCTGTCGCAACGCGCGCCGGCGTGATGAAGGCGATGCAGGGGCACGTGCTCGGGAAAGCGGTGTACGTGGGATTGTTCCGCCGGCCGCAGTGATGCGCACGCTCGCTCTCATTGTCATCGCCGCCGCCGCGACGTCTCTCCCGGCGCAAGCGCGTCCGTTCTCGGTCGTCGAAGCAACGATCGGCGACATGCGCACCGCGCTGCAGCAAAAACGCACGACGTCGCGCGAGTTGGTGCTGCAATCGCTGGCGCGCATCGCGACGTACGAGGATCGTCTGCACGCGGTGATCACGGTGAATCCGCGCGCGCTCGTCATCGCCGATTCCCTCGATCGCGAGCGCGCGGCAGGTCGGATTCACGGACCGCTTCACGGCATTCCGGTCGCGCTCAAGGACAACATCCACACCACCGACATGCCGACGACCGGAGGCGCTCTCGCCTTCGCTGACTTGGTCCCGCCGTACGAGGCGACGCTGACCAAGAATCTCGAGGACGCGGGCGCCATCATCATCGCGAAGACGCAGCTCACCGAGCTCGCGAACTGGGTGGCGAGTGGAATGCCGGGCAACTACAACGGCCTGAATGGCTACGGCATGAACCCGTGGGACCCACGTCGCGATCCACGCGAACAGTTCTTCGACGGACGACCGGTGCTCACCACCGGTGGCTCGAGCTCGGGCGTCGGAACGAACATGAGCTTCTGGGCGGCGAACGTGGGTACGGAGACGTCGGGCTCGATCTTGAGTCCATCGAATCAGAACATGCTCGTCGGCATCAAGCCGACGGTGGGACGCGTGAGTCGATACGGTGTCATCCCGATCACCGCCGACCAGGACACGCCGGGTCCGATGGCGCGCACGGTCTCCGACGCCGCCATCATGCTCGGCGCGCTCGAAGGCGCCGCGCCCGACCCGCACGATTCGGCGACGAAGAAGTGTCCTCCGCCGGCAGGCCGCGACTATACAAAGTTTCTCAATCCCGCTGGGCTCAAAGGCGCGCGCATCGGCATCCCGCGCTCGTTCTTCTACGAGCGCAGCTCGGCGGGCAGCGCCACGCCGCGCGGTGGCCTGAGCGACGCGCAGCGCAAGATCATGGACGACGTCATCGCCGTGCTCAAGCAACAGGGCGCGACGATCGTCGATCCGGCGGATATCCCGAGCGTCGTGGACACCAGCGCCGCCAACAACTTCATCAACTGGAATCCGTGCAGCGGTCTCGAGAACGCCAAGGGCCTCGACGCGAACTGCTCGGTGGCATTCAAGTACGGCATGAAGCGCGACTTCAATGCCTGGCTCCAGTCACTCGGCGCCAAGGCCCCGGTGAAGACGCTCACCGAGCTCCGACAGTGGAACATCGCGCACCAGCGCGCCGGGGCGATCAAGTACGGTCAGGCCAATTTAGATATCTCTGATGAGATGGACGTCCAACTCGACCGCGCTCGCTACGAGGCCGATCGCCGGAAGGACATCCTGCTCTCGGCGACGAACGGCATTGATGCCGCGCTCAAGGCCAATCGTCTCGACGCGCTGCTGTTCCCGGGCGTCTCGAGCGCGGGCATCGGCGCGCGACCGGGATATCCGACGGTCACAGTCCCCTACGGCTTCGTGCCCGTTCCACCAGGCACCGGCGCGACGGCTTTTCCGGCGGGATTCGAGCCGAAGCCCGCGCCGTTCAACGTGAGCTTCACGGGAACGGCGTGCGCCGAGCCGAAGTTGATCGAGCTCGCATATGCGTTCGAGCAAGCGACGAAGAAGCGCAAGGCACCGGAAATGCCTTAGACCGAAACTAACGAAGCGCGGACTGACGCTCTTCGTCAGCCCGCGCTTCGTTCGCCCATTTTTTGTTGGTTTCGCTCTCAGGCTTTCTTAGAATGCACCGCGAACACGGCGCCTTGGGGATCGCGTAGCACCGCGATGCGATCCTCTCCCGGCACTTCCATCGGCCCGACCATCAACGTCGCTCCCGCCTTTTGTGCTCGCTCGGCCGCCGCGTCCGCGCTATCGGCGACGCGGACGTAGTGCAGCCAGTACACGCCCGGCGCGTCCG
>DASYSU010000154.1:0-44762 GCA_036002925.1 Gemmatimonadaceae bacterium
GATGAATCCCTCGCGCGGATTCACTGAGTGCGGCTTTTCCTTGATCGGCAGAAATCCCGACCACTCATATCGACCGTCGCCGGGCACCGGAACGAGACCGCTCCAGTGGCTGCGGATCGGCGCGATGCCGACCGACTGCCAGCCAATGTTTCCGGTACGATCGGCCCAAATCATGTTCTCGCCCGGAATGTTGCTGAAGGCGCATGCGTCGCGGAATTCCTCCCACGCGTGCGCTTGATCCATGCGAAGACTGGCCAGATACGGCGCGCCGCCCGGCTCAAGCCACGCGGCACGAATCGCGTAGGCGACGTGGTGCGCGGTGTCTTCGAACACAACGGGTCCGTGCCTCGTGTACGCAAGCTCGACGACGGCCGGCGCTTCTCCCTTTAGCGGAATCGAATCGCGCACGATGCGCATCGACTCCCAGCGGCCTTGGTACCAATAGCGACGCGCGTTCGATGGGTCGGTCTTATAGACGTACAGGTCCTCGCCATCGGTGGCGAAAATCGTGAGGCCCCACGCACCGTACTCATTGTGCCCGATCGAGACGCCCGGAATCTCCGGTTCGCCACCGCCGATCACGTTCCATCCAGGCGCAACGAGATGGACCCAGTAGCGAAGCGACGGCGTCGATTGCGCGCGATGCGGATCGTTGGCGAGCAGCGGATGACCGCTCGCGCTCAGACGTCCGCTGACCACCCAGTTATTGCTCCCGATGTCACGCCGATGGTTGATCTCCAGATCGACGCTCAGCGACTCGCTCGCGGCGGCCAACCGACGGTACGCCGCATCGTCATTGCGAAACGCGGTTACGAGATCACTCGGCTGAAAGCGAATGGATGAATGGAATGCCTGATAGCGCGCGAGAATTGGCGCCGAGAGTAGCGACGCATCGACCGCCGAGTCGAGACGAATGTCGGGATCGCCCGGATGAAACCACGCGATCTTCTTCACCGCGTCGGCGCCGATGGCCCCGACGGCGCGTCCGAAATTCAATTCCTCCTCGACGTTGCCGAGCAATCCTTGATGCCGCGAGATGACCACGTCGGGCGTCCAACGGCCCGGCTTCGTTCCGAGCAATCGAAATTCCAACGGCAGGAGTCGGGGGTTGCGCTCTGTCTCGGCGACATAGGCGTTCACGCCGTCGACGAACGCCCCAACGATCGCGGCTCCGTGTGGATGGTAGCTTGCCAGCTCACGAGCGATATCACCGCGATATTTGAACAGCCGCGTGCCGATGTCGCGCTCCAGCTCACGTCGGCCGAGCAGCTCGGCGACGGTGCCTGTTGCTTGCCGTCGCCAGATCTCGAGCTGAAAGAGCCGATCGCGTGCCGCGGAGTAACCCTGCGCGAAGAAGAGATCGTGCTCGTTCTTCGCGTAGATGTGCGAGATGCCGGAATTGTCCCGAAGGACCTCGACTGATTGTCTGAGGCCGGATGTGTGGAGGGTGTCGGCACGCTGCGCGTCGAGGATTGGCGCGAGCACGCCGAGCAGCACCGCGGCAATTCGTAGGGTGTTCGATGGTTTGCGCAACCGACTACCTGTCCAAGGCTTTGAGTTGTTGCTTGATGACTTGAGGCAGCGCCTTTTTCTTCGATTCGACATCGTCCATGCCATAGAACATCGCGAGCCTTCGTCCATCAGGGTACTCGCCCTCAAGAAGACCAGTGGGATCGCTCACGTCCGCGCCATGCCAGAACACGAGTCGGATGCAGTCCTTCCGGAACAGGTTGAACACAACCAAGTATCGCTTGTAGAGCTTCGGATCGGACGGCTCCATCTCCCCGGTGAAGAAGAACGATGGTGCGTTCCACTTTATTTCCTCGCCTACGTCCGCGTCTGCCTTGAGAATGATCTGCCGAAGCGACTCAACAACCTCGGCAAGAGGATGTCTCAGGGCCTTCATGAACTTGTTCACCTCGGCTGTCGCGGACGGCTTTGTGGCCGGCTGGATTCCCATAGAACTCCGTTCGGCATCCTGGTTACTTCCGTGGTAACTGCGACGACCCTTGCTGCCACTTGCAAGCGGAGACCAAATAAAGGCGAGTGCGCACGGTTGGCAAATCTCTAGATCGTGATGATGGTCCATACAGACTCGGCGGCCGGTGGCACGCGAACGTCCGACTACGAATTCGACTTGCCGCCAAGCTCGATCGCTCAGCATCCGCTGACCCGTCGCGACGCAAGCCGGCTCATGATCGTCGATCGTGCTTCGCGGACAATCGAGCATCGAACGTTCGCCGACGTCGCCGAGTTAACTCAGCCGCAGGATGTTCTCGTCGTCAACCGCACACGCGTACTCCGTGCACGTCTGCTTGGAACTCGCGCGTCAGGCGCACCGGCCGAGATTCTGCTCCTCAAGCCATTGGGTGACGCGCGCTACGAGGCGATGGTGTCACCAGGTGGAAAGCTCAAGCCCGGACGACGCGTCACGATCGCGCCGGAATTCTCGGTCGAGATACTCGAGGTGACCGAGCGCCGTACGCGCGTCGTCCGCCTGGAAAGCGCTTTGCCGGCCGAGCAAGCAATCGAGCGGTACGGCCATGTTCCTCTGCCACCCTACATCGAGCGCTCTGACCTTCCGCAAGACAGCGAGCGATATCAGACGGTATTCGCGCGCGAGGGCGGATCGGTCGCCGCGCCGACAGCCGGCCTTCATTTCACCCCCGAATTGCTCGAGAGGCTCTCGACGCGCGGCGTGGCGCGTGCGGAGATTCTATTGCACGTCGGCGCGGGAACGTTCAAGCCGGTCGAGGTGGAAGATCCCTCGCGCCACGTGATGCACGAGGAGTGGTACTCCGTGTCGGCAGACGCCGCGCGCACGATCAACGAGCGGCGCGCCGCGGGCGGACGAGTGTGGGCCGTCGGCACGACGAGCGTCCGCACCCTCGAAAGCGCCGCGAATGACGACGGAACGATTCGCGCCGGCGAGGGCGACACGCGCATCTTCATTCGTCCGCCGTATGAATTCCGCGCCGTCGATCATATCATCACGAACTTTCACTTACCGCGTTCGACGCTGATCATGCTCGTGGCGGCGTTCGCCGGATACGATCTGACCATGCGCGCCTATCGCGCCGCCATCGACGAAGGCTACCGTTTTTATTCGTATGGCGACGCAATGGCCGTCATATGAATTCAGAATCGTGAGCGAATCAGAGAGCGCGTTCGGGTTTTCCATCGAGCGACAAGTCGACGCCGCGCGCGCCGGACACTTCGTCACACCGCACGGAAGCGTCGACACGCCCGCGTTCATGGCCGTCGGGACGCTGGCGACCGTGAAGGCGCTCGATCCGATCGACTTGCACGAGATCGGCGCGCAGATGATTCTCGCCAACGCGTACCATTTGCATCTTCGACCGGGCGACGAGCTCATTCGCGACTTTGGCGGGCTGCATCCCTTTATGGGATGGGATAGACCGATTCTTACCGACTCGGGCGGCTTCCAGGTGTTCTCGCTCGAGGGGCTCCGCACCGTGAGCGAGGATGGCGTCGAGTTTCGCAGTCATCTCGACGGATCGTTGCACCTGTTCACGCCCGAGAGCGTGATGGAGATCGAGCGGAATCTCGGGGCGGACGTGATCATGCAGTTCGACCACGTGATTCCCGGACAGAGCGAGGAGCGCGTGGCGCGGGACGCGAGCGAGCGGAGCGTGCGTTGGTTGGTGCGGTGCGTTGCCGCGCTCGAGCGGTTGCGCGCCGGGGGGCCCCCCCCGAAAACCACGGTAACCGCTTCCCCCGCCCTCCCCGGCACCACTTTCCCGCTCCCCGCACCATCTCATCCCCAAGCCCTTTTCCCGATCGTCCAAGGCGGCATCCACGAATCCCTCCGACGCGACGCCGCACGCGTCATCCGCGACCTCGGCGACTGGAGCGGCTTTGGCATCGGTGGGCTCTCCGTCGGCGAAGCGAAAGCCGACATGTACCGCATCCTCGAGGTCGTCGATGGCGAGCTGCCGCGCGACCGCCCGCGCTACCTCATGGGCGTTGGGTTTCCGGAGGATCTCATCGAGGGGGTGCTGCGCGGCATCGACCTGTTCGATTGTGTCGCACCAACCCGCATGGGACGCAATGGCGCCGCCTTCACGCGCGACGGCCGGCTCAACATCAAACGCGCCGAGTTTCGCACCGATCCGCGCCCGCTCGACGACGAGTGCGATTGCGCCGCGTGCCGTCGATTCTCGCGCGGCTACCTGCGACACCTCTTCGTCTCCGACGAGATGCTCGGGTTGCGCCTGCTCTCCCTGCACAATGTACATTTCCTCGTCCGCCTGATGCGCGACGCGCGTGACGCGATCCGCGGCGGCACGATCGGCGCTTGGAGCCGCGAATGGCTCGCGCGCTACCACTCTCGACCGGTAACCACCGCATGATGACGACGTCTACGCCGCTCGCCCTGCTCCTCGCTCAAGCGAGTCCGAGCGCCGGCGGCTCATCACTGATGCCGTTCCTCGTCCAATTCGTTCTCATCATCGCGATCATCTACTTCATCATGGTGCGGCCGCAGCAGAAGCAGCGACAGAAGCATGAGGAGTCGCTCAAGGCGCTCAAACGCGGCGATGAGATCGTGACGTCGGGCGGCATCATCGGCGAGGTCGTTCACATCCGCGAGACGTCGAAGGACGGCGGCGCGAACCGTCTCGACGATCGCGTCACGATCAGGTCGGGTGAGTCGAAGTTGGTCGTCGAACGCGGGCGGATCGCGAAAATCCTCGGCGGTCAGCAGACGTCTTCTTCGACCAACACGCCGGCGACGTGAGCGTTCTCGACATTCGCGTCCTCGGCGATCCGATACTTCGCGAGGAGACGAGTCCGGTCGAACAGATCACCGACGCGCTGCGCATGCTCGCGAAGGACATGTTCGACACGATGTATTTGGCGAAAGGCATCGGCCTCGCGGCGCCGCAAGTCGGACGCAGCGAGCGGTTGGCGGTCATCGACGTCAACGACAAGGCGTTCGTGATCATCAATCCGGAAATCATCGAGCTCGATTCGAAAACCGCCAAAGCCGAAGAGGGCTGTCTGTCGATCCCCGACGTGTATGGTGACGTCGGGCGTCCCGTTCGCGTGCGCGTGCGCGCGCTCGATCTCGAGGGGAAACCGTTCGAGATCGAGGCCGATGAGCTGCTCGCGCGTTGCCTTCAGCACGAGATCGATCATCTGCACGGCAAATTGTTCATCGACTACCTGAGCGTCTTGAAGCGGCGCGCTGCGCTGGCCAAGTGGACGAAGGAAAAGGACAAGTACCCGAGTTTCGTTCGGAAGCTCGAGACGGAGCCGGCGCGAACGCACGAGCATCCCGACGAGGAGCTCTGAATGCGCGTGCTCTTTTGGGGCACGCCGGAGTTCGCCGCGCCGCCGTTGCGCGCGCTGATCGGCGAAGGATTCGACGTGGCGGGTGTCGTGACGCAGCCGGACAAGCCGGTTGGTCGGTCGCGGTCGACGCTCGAGCCGCCGCCAATCAAGCGCATCGCCCTCGCCGAGTCGCTGCCAGTGCTGCAGCCCGAGAAGCCGCGTGGTGAAACGTTCATGGCCGAGCTGCGCGCGATGGCACCCGAGATCTCGGTCGTCGTCGCGTACGGTCACATCCTGCCGTCCGAGGTCATCGCGCTGCCGCGGCTCGGAACGATCAACATTCATGCGTCGCTGCTGCCGAAGCTGCGCGGCGCGGGACCAATTCAGGCTGCGATCCGTGAAGGCCACTTCGAAACGGGCATCACGATCATGCGGATGGTGAAGGCGCTCGATGCCGGTCCGTCGATTCTCCAAGTGCGCACGCCGATTCCCGACGATGAGACGTTTGGCGAGCTCGAACTCCGGCTCGCCGAAATGGGAGCGCTCGCGCTGATCGAGGCGTTGGCGCTAATCGAGCTCGGACAAGCGCCGGAAACTCCACAGGACGAGAGTCAGGCGACGTATGCCCCGAAGGTCGATCGCACGATGGCGCGTGTGGATTGGAACGCTGATGCCCGAGCCGTGTCGCGCATCATTCGTGCGTACGATCCGCGTCCGGGAGCCTTCGCGATGGCGAAGAGCGGCGAGGTGAAACTGTTCGGGGCGCGCGTGGCCGCCGGAGTCACGCAACGCCCATCGGGCGAGGTCGTCGCGATCGACGCGAACGGGATGACGCTCGCGTGCGGCGAGGGTGCCGTCCAAGTCTCGAGCGTCCAGCCGGCCGGCAAACGTCGTCTTTCGCCGCAGGACTGGGCCCGGGGACGCGGCATCACTCTCGGCGAACGACTATTTTGATACATATGCCTGGGGCAGATCAGGACCGTCGGTCGCCCGGTGGGGGAGACGGAGGTGTCGCCGTTCACGGCGGTGGCGGGATCACGGACGCGCGACTCGCCGCGGCCGAGATTTGCGCCGATTTGCGTGGCGGCGAGCTGCTCGATCCCGCGTTCGATCGCCGGACCGCGCGGCTCGACGCCCGAGATCGGCGCTGGGTGCGCGAGCTCGTGTACGGGATGCTGCGCCGTCGTGCGCGCATCGATGCCTATCTCGACCAACGCGTACGCGGCGGTTCGGTCCGGCTCGACGCCGACCTGCACGATCTCCTGCGACTCGGCGCCGCACAGCTGCTGCACATGCAGAGCGTGCCCGCTTATGCGGCGATCGCGCAGACCGTGGAGCTTGCCAAGCGACGTCACGGCATTGGGGCGAGCAAGCTCGCGAACGCCGTGCTTCGACGCTTGGACCGAGAACGCGACTCGCTCGTGCTTCCAACGCCGTCCGAGCCCGTCGACAAGCTCGTCATCGAGGGGTCGCACCCTCGCTGGCTCGTCGCGCGGTGGGTCGAGCGTTGGGGAATCGAGGAGACGAAACGGTTGCTCGAGGCAAACAACCGCGAGGCGCCGCTGGTCGCGCGACCGTATCATGTCGTGCGCGAGCAGCTCGAAGCGATGCTCGAGTCGGTAGGAATCCGCGTAAGTGAGGCGCCCCTCGCGCGCGACAGCATCGTGCTGTCGAGCCAAGTATCGTCATTCACCGAGCTCGGACCATTTCGCCAGGGATTGTTTCACCTGCAGGATCCCGCATCGACACTCGTCACCCAGTACGCGTGCGTGCCGACAGGCGCCGCGGTCGCCGACTTGTGTGCGGCGCCGGGTGGCAAGTCGGTGGAGTTGTCGCGCGGGGCATCGCACGTGTTCGCGAGTGACCTGTCGTTCGCGCGTGTGCAGCGCGTCATCGAGAACGCGAAGCGACTCGAGATCGATTCGATGCACACCTACGTCGCCGACGCGCGATTCCCGGCCATCAGGCCGGTCGATCTCGTGCTGGTCGACGCGCCGTGCACGGGGACGGGAACCTTTCGTCGTCATCCCGACGCGCGGTGGCGCCTCAAGATCTCCGACATCGCCGTGATGGCGGCGCTACAGCGCTCGATCCTGCGGGCGGCGGCGGCGGCGGTGAAGCCCGGGGGCCTGTTGGTGTACAGCACGTGCTCGCTCGAACCCGAGGAGAACGACGAGCAGATCGATCATTTCCTGGCGAACAATCCCGGATGGCGCATCGATCCGCCGCCCGACGGCGCGATTCCGTCGGCGGTGTTGGACAACGGTCGTCTGCGCGTCTTGCCGCAGCGACACGGAACCGATGGCGCATTCGCCGCGCGGCTGCGGAGAAACACCGCATGAGCGTACGGACGTCGCTGCGGGGGTCGCTGCCCTACGCGGTCACGATCATCGGCGGGTTTCTCATCGCGTATCTGATCGTCGCGTTTTTCGTCTTTCCGTCGGGCGTCGTTCCGGGCAACGCGAAGGTCCCGAACGTCACAGGACTCCAGTTTGACGACGCGGCGAAGCGCTTGGCGCAAGTCGGGTTCAAGGCCGCGCGGGGCGATCAGGAGTACCGGGAAGCGACACCGGTCGGCACGGTGCTCGTTCAGGACCCGCGGCCGGGAACAAAAGAGCCCGAAGGAAGTAGTGTCACGCTCACGTTGAGCACGAATTCCGGAAAGCCTCAATGAGCGTACGCATCGCGCCGTCCATTCTCGCCGCAGACTTCGCGCGCCTCGGCGAGGAGATCGCGATGTGTGAAGCAGGCGGCGCCGACTGGATCCACATCGACGTGATGGATGGTCGCTTCGTGCCCAATTTGACGTACGGCACCAAGGTGATCGAGACGGTCCGGCGGCAAACGTCGCTGCCACTCGACGTTCACCTGATGGTCGTCGAGCCGGAGTCGTTCTTCGACGACTTCGCGGCGGCCGGCGCCAGCGGCATGACCATTCACGCCGAGGCGACGGCGCATTTGCACCGTCAGTTGCATCGGATTAGAGAACTCGGATGCCGGGCCGGCGTCGCGCTCAATCCAGCGACGCCGCTCAACGCGGTTTGCGAGATCATCCCCGAGATGGATCTGCTACTCGTGATGTCGGTCAATCCGGGCTTTGGCGGTCAGGAATTCATTCCTCACTCGATCGACAAGGTTCGGCGCGCGCGACTCATGCTCGATGAGGCGGACAGCCAAGCGGCACTCGAAGTCGACGGTGGCATCGCGCGCGACACGATTCGCGAGATGTGGAGCGCCGGCGCGGATACGTTCGTCGCCGGGAACGCGATCTTTTCGGCGGACGACCCAAAGGCGGAAATCGCGGAGCTCCGCGCGCGCTGCGGGGTGCTCGTATGACGGCGCGACAACAGTGGAGCGTCGTCGGGGCGATCGTCGCCCTCATGGCTGTTGGCTTGCTGACCGCGTCGCATTACATGAAGGACGAGCTATTTCCGGTAACGATTGGTTCGACCGCTCCCGACTTCCGCGCGAAAGTGCTCGGCGAGAGCCGGTACAAGACCCTCGCCGACTACAAGGGGCAGGTCGTGTTGCTGAACGTGTGGGCGACGTGGTGTCCGCCGTGTCAAGCCGAGTTGCCGAGCCTCGAGCGGTTGTACCAGGCATATGGCGACAAGGGTCTCAAGCTCGTCGCCGTGAGCATCGACGACTACGTGAGCGAAGACTCGATTCGCGCCTTCGGGAAGAATTTCGGAATCACGTTTGAGATCTTGCATGACTCCACGCACGCAATCGAACGCATGTATCAGACGACCGGTTATCCGGAGTCGTTCGTGATCGGCCGCGAGGGAACGATTCGAAAGAAGTGGATTGGCCCCGACGACTGGAACTCCCAGGGCAATCGCGCGCTCGTGGCGCAGTTGCTCGGGCTGCAGCCGCCGGTCGCCACTGGCGACACCGCCGTCGGAAGCGCAATGACGGTTCCTCCGCGCGCGCCCTGAGCCGCAATGACAGGACCTCCGGCGCTCCGCCCACCGAGCGCACTGCAGCGACGGCTGAGGGCCGCGTTCACGGTGCGCCTCGGCCTCAAAGCCACCGCGGTGTTCATCGCCGTCGTGCTCTGGTTCGTCATCAACGCCAAGGAACCGCAGCTTCAACTTGTTCCGGTGCGGTTCACGCCCGTGCTCGATAGCTCGCTGGTATTGCGAGACCCAGTTCCGCAACTCCAAGCGATCGTTGCCGGCTCGCCGAAAGAGCTCATCAAGCTCACGTCGAACGTGCCGCGCATTCATCGCCAGATCACGGCCGAATCGCCGGACACGGTCGTGATCGACTTGCGACCCGACGATGTCACTCTTCCCGACGGGGTCGACGCGGTTGTGCGTGACGTGCAGCCGCGGAGCGTGACGCTTCGCTTCGAGTCGACGTGGTCGCGCAAGGTTCCCGTGCGACCGGCGGTCGACGTGGCGTCGGTGGGCAATCCCGGGCCGGTCACGCTGCGCTTGGATCCCGACAGTGTGCAGGTGACCGGTCCGCGACACATCGTGATGGGCGTGTCGAGCGTACGGACGGTGAAGACGACGATCTCGTTCCCCGATTCGCTGCCGCATCTGATCGACATCGACACGACGGGAATGAATTCCGCGATTCATGTTCGGCCGGCACAGATCAAGGCGCAGGTCTCACTCGCGCCGCACGGCTGATGCGCGTTCTCGGCATCGAAACGTCGTGCGACGAGACGTCGGCCGCGGTTCTCGATGGCACCGGCGACACGGTGGCGATGCGAGCGTTGGTGATCCTGTCACAGGACGTGCACCGAATCTTTGGCGGTGTGGTTCCCGAGATCGCGTCGCGCGCGCATCTCACGGCGATCGTCCCGGTGGTCGAGCAAGCCTTACGCGATTCCGGTAGCGACGACGTCGACGCCGTCGACGCCGTCGCGGTGACGAACGCACCCGGCCTGGTGGGCGCGCTGCTCGTCGGCGTGAGCTACGCGAAGGCATACGCATTCGCGCGAGGGATCCCGGTGATCGGCGTGCATCACATGGAAGGACATCTCTTCGCGACGGCGCTCGAGCATCCCGACGCCGTTCCGCCATTCACGGCTCTACTCGTCTCGGGCGGTCACACGCTGCTCGTCGACGTCGAAGCGTGGGGACGATATCGTTTGCTGGGCCGAACGCGCGACGATGCCGCCGGCGAGGCGTTCGACAAAGTCGCGAAGCTGCTCGGCCTTCCGTATCCCGGCGGTCCGCACATCGATCGACTGGCGGCGCGGAGCGAGAGCGGCGAGTTTCGGTTCGCCCGCCCGATGCTCAAGCGCAACCAAGAACTCGGTGACTCCGATTACTATGATTTTTCTTTCAGTGGGCTCAAGACCGCCGTGCTCAACGCAGTGAAGTCGTCGGATCTCGAAGTCAGCCGCGGCGCGATCGCGCGCGCGTTTCAAGACGCGCTCGTCGACACGCTGGTCGAAAAGACGGTGCGCGCGGCGCGCGAGTTCGATCGCCACCGCGTGGTCCTCGGCGGCGGTGTCGCGTGCAATACGTCGCTCGTGCGGGCGATGGAGGAACGTTTCAACACGCGCGGGGTCCAGGTCTTTGCTCCCTCGCCGCGTCTCGCGACCGACAACGCCGCGATGATCGCCCGCGCCGGGCTGTTCCATCTCGAGCGTGGAGAACGATCCCAGCTCGATCTCAATGCCTTCGCCAGCCAGCCTATTCCCGGACTCGTCGCCGCATGACGCTCGCCTCGACACCGATCATCCATCACCCATTCCAATTCGGCATCGGCGGATTCAGCCTGACCGGATTCGGCATCGCGGTGCTGCTCTCGTTCCTCATCGCGCAAATCGTGTCGGAACGCGAGCTCGCGAATCGTGGTCGTGACGTCGAAGCGGCGGCCGTCAGCGACGTATTGTTCGCGGCGCTTCTTGGGACCATTATCGGCGCGAAACTCTACTACGTCGTCGTGGTCACCCACGACATTCGAGATCTCTGGAGTCGCGGCGGCTTCGTGTTCTGGGGCGGGTTCATCGGCTCCGTGCTCCTGTGCGCCGCGACGATCCGCTACAAGAAGTTGTCGTTCCTGCGCTTCGCAGACGTCGGCGGAATCGCGATTGCGGCCGGTTACGCCGTGGGACGGACGGGCTGCTGGGCCGTGGGCGACGACTACGGCCGGCCGTATTCAGGACCGCTCGCGGTCTCGTTCCCGCAAGGCGCGCCGCCGTCGACTGTCTATGAGATGCAAAAGACGTTTCACGTGCAGTTCCCGCTAGCAACCGATCCGAGCACCGTGGTGTCGGTGTATCCCACGCAGCTCATGGAGGTGCTGCTCGGATTCGTGATGTTCGCGATTCTCTGGCGGTTGCGCGACCATGATCATGCCGAAGGATGGCTGTTCGGCGTGTGGGCTGTGTTGGCGGGCATCGAGCGTTTCATCATCGAGTTCTACCGCGCCAAAGACGACCGCTTCGATTGGGCGTTTGGGTTGAGTATGGCGCAGGTGATCGCGATCGCGATGGTGCTCATCGGCATCGCCGTGATGGCGGTGCGAAGTCGGACCGGCCCCGATCGACCAGGCGTTCGCGCCGTACCCGTCGCCGCCTGAAGACTTCTTCAGGCCCGCTGGCGAAGCCGCATCCACCGGCCGAGTGGTCCGCCGACCGCCCACTCGCGCGTCGCGATCGAGCCGCCGAGCAACACGCGCGGCTCTTCGACGGTCACGAACGCTTCTTCGTCCAACGCTCTGATCACGGCCAGCACGTCATCCAGGTGACGGCGTTGCACCACCGAGTTGAGAACGTCGACGGCGCCGTCGCGGCCGACGCCGTGCGACTCTGTCACACCGTAACCCTGCTCGCGTAATGCCGCGGCGATTCCAAGACCCGCCTGCTTGGTCACTATCCGTACCGTCGCGACACCGTACGCGATCATCTTCTCGAGCGATACGCCGATGTACGTGCCCATCGCGTAGCCGCCGGCATACCCGAGGACGTGCAACACGCTGTTGAGATGCTTGACGGCGTTGGCGACGGCGAAGATCCACACGAGCGCTTGAATGAATCCCAGCGACGCGGCGATCACGCGTTTCCCGCGAATCGCGAAGATCACGCGCATCGTGTCGCACGAGACGTCGATGATGCGCAAGCAGAAAATGAGCAGCGCGCCCCACGGCGAGGCGAACAGTGCGTCGACGTTCATGCCTGAAGACTACTCGAGCTTGGTCTCGAGCGCCGCGACGCGGGCCGCGAGCGCCTCGTTCGCGGCGCGCATCTGCTCGAGCTGAACGACGACGCTATCGGCGACCGGCGTCTCTGCGGTCACTGTGGGCAGCGAGACGGAACGCTTCGGCCAGAAGGTCTTCGCGACGGCGAATACGAAGAGCGCCAGCAGCACCATCTGCGCGAGCAGCGTCTGCCATGTCGGATACAAACCGAGCGCCTCGACCGTCGGGAAGCCGTGAATGGTCGTGATCGGAACGGCGTTGCCTTCTTGCAGCTCTTTGATGCCCTTCCCGGTGAAGACAAACGCCATGTAGTAGAGCAGCACGCTGGTGACGCTGAAAAACGGCCGCAGCGGAATCCGCACGCCGAAGCGATAGAACAAGGTGAAGATCACGGCGAGGCCGGCAAAACCGGCCACGATGCCGAGGCTGATCGGCAGCACGACGTGCGATCCTTCGTTGAACAGCGCTTGGTAGAACAACGCCGTCTCCGCACCCTCGCGATAGACGGCGAGGAACGCGACGAAGGCCAAGGCGCGACCGCCGCCATGTTCGAGCGCATTGTTGACCTTCTCGCGAATGAACTGCTGCCACTTTGCCGCTTCGACGCGCGAGATGAGCCAATAGCTCACGGAAAAGAGCACGGCGACGGCGACGAGCAGCGTGAGTCCTTCAATGATTTCCTGGCTCGCCGGAATGGCCGACAACACGGTGCGAAGCACGACCGCCGTGAGCCCGCTCGCGAGGAGCGCGAGGATGATCCCCATCCAAATCGAGCGCAGCCGCTCTCTGTGTCCCGTCTTGAGCAAGAATGCCACGACCGCGCCGACGACGAGAATCGCCTCGAAGCCTTCGCGCAGGATGATGACTAAACTTTGAAGGAACGCCTCCGACGCGCTGCCGGTGGGGCGCGTCAGGTCGAGGACGCGCTCCATGTTGATCTCGATCGCGTCGCGTGCTCGTTCGGCGCCGTGGATGTCGTCGCCGCGGATCGCACCCTTGAAGTCGGCGAACAAGCGTTCCATGGTCGACACGACGCCAGGATTCCGCGCTCTCGCCGGCGTCTCGATCGGCTCGAACGCGATGTACGCATCGAACGCACGATCAGCCGCCTCGCTCGCCCGTCCGTTCCGCGCCGCCGTCAGCGACTGCTCGAGTAGCGAGAGCGCGGCGTTGGCTGCCGCACGCGTACTTCCGCTATCGCGCGCTGGTCCTCCAGTTGCCGCGGCAACAGTTCGCGGGCGCATCGGCAATGTCCGGAGATAGGCAACAACACTGCGCACCTGTGCCGGCGTCAGGTTGGACGCGGGCGGCATCGGCGTGCCCGGCATTCCCGCACTCACCGCGAGCGCAAACTGCGAATCGCTGCGCTCGGCCTGCCATGCGAACGATCCGAGTTCGGGTGGCAGTTTGCTCAGCGATCGCGCGACGGCTCCGTCGCCAAGCCCGGTCATTCCGTGACACTCGACGCAACTCTGCGCGTACAATCCCTCGCCTTCCGCGACTTGCTGCGGCGTGCTGCGCAGCGACTCGAGATACATCACGATGTCCCACCGTTGCTCGGCGCTGAGCTTCGGTGAGAACCCGACCATCGCGGTCCCCATCACGCCGACTGAGATTTTCCGAAACATCATCGCGGGCGCGACGCCGGCCATCGCCGCAGCCGAACCGATCGCGGGCGGTTTGGGATTCAGATTCGCGGCGAGCGGACCATCGCCCATCGCGCGCGGACCATGACAGGACGCGCAGTTCGAGTCGAACAGTTGTCGGCCGGCGGCCAAGTCGATCGGCGTTCGCGGCAGTTCCAAGGCCGCTTCACTCCCGAGCGCCGCCGCGAACCGTTGGTTCATCGGCTCGATCGCGGACGGTGGCTTCTTGGCCCTCATCGCGGCGATGATCGAGTCGAGAATCGCGCGAGCGGCAACGGCGCGATCGCCGGGGAGGCGGCCGGCTGCATCGCGCGCGTCGTTCAAGAACCCGACCGCTTCCTGGTACTCGTCGGCCGAAATCAGGCGGCCTTTGTCGTCGATTCCTTTCTTGTATTCCTCGACGGCGACGCTGACGATGTTCGCCACGCGCCGAATCGGATGCTCGTCCTGCGCCGCAAGGCGTGAGGCGAGTCCGACAAGCGCGATCACGGCGACGAAGCGGCCGAGCTTGGCTCTAGAATTCATTGCCGAGGGAATATATCGGGATTGAATGCGCGGGTGTAGACCGTGGAGCACGAATCGTTTAGCGCTCCACGATGACGATGGCCACGGCCGTGGCGGCGCTGTGGGTCAGGGATACGTGGAGGCTCGTCGCAGACAATTCCGCGTAGCGATCGGCGGCGCGTCCGTGGAGACGCAGTTGAGGGGCGCCGTCGCCGCGCGAGAATACTTCGACCTCGCGCCAACTGATGCCTCGCGCCAAATCGTTTCCGGCGAGCGCCTTGTACGCCGCTTCCTTGGCGGCGATGCGCACAGCGAGGTGCTGAGCGGGCGCGACTTTGGTGGACAGAAATGACAGCTCGTCGGGCGTGAACAGGCGCTGGAGCATGCGGTCACCTTTGTCGGCCAGCATGCGTTCGATCCGGTCGATATCGACGGCATCGATCCCGATGCCGACGATCATGGTTTCGTTGGGCCCGCGTCGAGCGCCGCATCGAGCGCGAGCCACACGCGATCTGCCGTCTCGAACGTGGCCCGGAGTTGCATCGCCCACGCGCGCCACAGACGCAAATCTTCGGTCGATTCGCTCGCAACGCCGGCAGCGGCGCGGAGCGAGTCGAGGGCGTCGCGGAGCGGCTCGCTCAGATCGATGAGCTCCGCAGTGAGCGCCCGACGCGCCGGCGCGTTCTCGCCGTATCGTTCCGTGGCGAACGCGAGCAGAATCGCCTCAAACGCGCTCCCGAGCGAGATCGCGTCGAAAGCGGCGATCGTCGACGCCGGCTCGCGTGTTCCCCACGCTTTTCTCCGGGCATCCAGTAACGGCGCGAAGAATCGCTGTTGATCGCGATGCGCGCTGCCGCGAAGACCGCGACTTCCCCGCCGTGAGCCGAACCCTCGCAGCGTCCTCGTGAGCTCAGGCAACGCTCGACAGCGCACGAGGAGCTCGTCGTGCAGCTCGAGATGCGCGTCGCAGACGAGGGTGAGACGCGTTCCGTCCCGGAGCGCAATACTGAGTTGTCCAGCCGCCGCCGATACACCGTCGATACTGCTCAGACGGACGCGGAGTGAAGCTTCGTCGCCCGCCGTCGGCGCGACGATCGTGAGCGACTCGTCGTCGATCGCGGCCGTCGCCGCGCCGAGGTCCGTTGGCCCGACGCGTGTGGCGGTCAACGGGACAGTTCCGCGAGCGCGATCGATCATCGTAGAAAATCTACCTCGTGGTCGACGACACGACCGTGTCGGCGACGATCGCCCGGATCACGTCGCCGGTTGGCGATAGATTTTCGAAGACCGCAGCGGGCCGATGTCGCGCCAGCTCGTCGACCGAATAGTGACCCGTTGCCACGCCGATCGCCCGAGCGCCGATCGCTCGGCCGCACTGAATGTCGGCGGGAGTATCGCCGATGACGACGACGTCTTCGCCGGCGATGTCGAGTCCGAGCTCCTCACGAGCCCGGCGCTGGGCGACACCGGGGAGCTCGCCTCGCGCCTCGTGATCCGAACCGAACGCGCCGACTCGAAAGCGAGCCGGATCGATGCCGGCGGCGCTGAGCTTCGCGTGCGCTCCCGCCGCGAGATTTCCGGTGAGCAAACCAAGCAGGATGTCGTCGCGCGCATCGAGCGCATCGAGCAGCTCGCGAACGCCGGGCATGAGCCGCGTCCGACCAATCCCGCTGCGCAATTCTTCGTGTAAGAATTCGACGTAGCGCTTGAGCATGCGCCCCATTCGTTCGTCGATGTGCTCGTCGGCGTGGCCTTCGATGCGCATCAGCTCGCGAACGATTTGCGGATCCGTTTTCCCATCGAAGCGATGGTCTGCCGTTCCCGTGCTTCCGAACACCTCCAACAACGCGCGCTGCACGGCACGCCGACCGGCGCCGTCGGTCAGCAGGATCGTTCCGTCGATGTCGAACAGAACGAGCTTCACGTGCGCGTCAGCACGAGGCCGGTCATGATGAACACCATGCCGATGCCCTGCCAGATGGTCGGTGTCTCGTTCAGCACGACCCACGCGAAGATCACCGCGATGAGGGGCTGCACGTTCGAATACATCGCGGTTCGCGTCGGTCCGATGACGCGTACGCCGCGATACCAAAACAGATAGGCGATGACCAGCGCGAAGATCGCGCTATAGAAGAGTGCGCCCCAGCCAAGAAGCGGAACGGTGCTCCAACTCGCGTGCACGATGGCCGGAAGGGCGACGACGAACAACGGCACCGCGCCGCCGACCATAGTGAACGCTGAAACCTGAATTCCCGAGACGTGTTCCGTGTACGGCTTGAGCAACACGGTGTACGTCGCCCAGGAGAGCGATCCGGCGAGCACCAACATGTCTCCGGCGAGCGACGACCGCCCATCATCGCCGCGCGTCGTGGCGAACACGACCAGCGCAATGCCGGCGATCGACAGCAGAATTCCCATCACGCGTCGAGTGCTCGCCCGCTCGACGCCGCGCAGTCGTCCAATGATCGCGATGAACGCCGGTGAGGCGGCGACGACCAGCGCCGCGTCGCTCGCCCGCGTGCGCGCGATGCCTTGGACGAAAAAGAACTGATAGATCCCGTTGCCGAGGACGCCGAGCGTGAGCAGCGCGACGATCACACGACGGGGCGGTAGCGGGGTCTTCGCCGCCAGAACGATCGTCATGAGGACGACCGCCGCGATCATCACGCGCAACCCGTTATACGCCAGCGGCGCGACGAGCGTCGTGCCGAACTTGACGATCGAGAAGTTGACGCCCCAAATGAGCGCCATCAGCACGAGCGCGATGTCCGTGAGCCAAACGCCCGGCCGCGTTGTCGCGTGGCCGGGCGTGACCGTTTCCGTTGCGGTTGAACCCATGCGGTGAAAAGTAGACGTTCGGGCTTCGTCCTGTCTATGTTGTGGGATGCATGTGTCCTTCGCACTCTTCGCCGACGCGGCGAACCTTTCCCAGGAGGGGAAGCTCAACATCCTCGGCGTGTTCGACGCGCTGCAGGTCGCGTCGCTGCCGGCCGTTCATCCGCGCGCGCACCTCGTCGTGCACCTCAAAGGGACCGGGGCGGACATGGGCGCGCACAGCGTCGCATTCCGTTGGCTGAGTCCCGCGGGACAGGAGCTATGGAGTAGCTCCGGAGATCTCAACGTCGGCGCACCGCCGCCGGGCGTTCTCGAGATGGATCTCCCATTGATCGCGCAGCTCGATCTGCCGATGGATGCCGCCGGCAGCTACACGATGGCGATCGCGATCGATGGCACGCCGACGATCGACGTCGGGGTGCACGTGCGCACCGCGGCGCAGATGTCGCCCAACACGATGGTCAGCTGATTTCCACCGTTCCACCGCCTAGAGCATCCGTCGCGCGAACAAAAAACTGCTCCGCAATTTCGCCACGAATGGATCGGCGCGGTCGTTCAGGCGCTCGATCGCATAACCGCCGCGACCCAGCGCGAGATGGACCATGCGACGGTCGCCGAGCGCAATGCCAACGTGTGTGACGCGCTTGTCGGGACGGTCGGAGAAGAACAGCAGATCGGCCGCACGCAATTCGCCGACGTCGCGGCCCGCGTCCGTCCCGAGCTTCGCTTGCTGCCAAGCATCTCGCGGCAGTTGGAGTCCGTGCAGTGCGAACACCGATTGCGCGAGACCGGAACAGTCGGCGCCCCACGGCGTCACGCCACCCCACAGGTAGCTCGTGCACACAAAGAATCGCTGCGCGCTCTGCGTGATCGCGACCGGGTCGAGTGGAAAGCGTTCGGCGCGCGCGCGAGACTCGATCGTTTCGCCGGAGATTGGCGTCTCGTCACCCGAGAGGACAGCTCGCAGAGGAAGTGCGCGTTGGTCGCCCGCCGACGTTCGCGTGATACATCCGAGCGAGATCAGAGATTGCTCAGAGCGCGGCGCCCCCGAGGCCTGCGGCGCGCGCTTGAGGAAGCCGATGTGCATCCAGCCCTCGTACCCGTCCTCGCCGCGTGCGCGGACCCAATCGCCTTCTTCATCGAGCACTTCGACACGATGTCCGCCGAGCTGTTGCGAGATCATCTGGCTGCCGATCCCCGGCTCGCCGTGCATCGGCGCGATCGGTGAGCGCACGGTAGCGGCGTACAGCACCAACAGCTCGGGCTCGGCGAGCGGCGTCTCTAGGCGGACAGTCATTTGGCTGATTTCGTCGCGGTCATGGCCTCGTGCTTCGCTTGGCAGTCGCGGCAGCGCGTCACGCCTCGCAATTCGCAGATGATGCAGATGAATCGTTTGCAGTCGATGCACGGATACCCTTCCGACGCGCGCTCCTCACGCCCGCAAGCGCGGCAAATCATCGCGTCGTGTTCTTGAAGCTGTGTCATTCGCTCAACTTAGTCGTGAGGTTTCGGGTTCGGCGAGCACGACCGCCGCGAGCTCGTCGAGGAGAAACGGTTTACTGATCACGGGTCGGCCCACCGCGTCGAGCGCGTGGCGCGTCGATTCGCTTTGCGTATCGCCAGTCATGAACACGACGCGCTCGGGTTCCCGCGCCAACACTCGAAGCTCGGCCAACACGCGATCGCCGCTGATGTCGGGGAGTCTCAGGTCGAGCAGCAGTGCGTCATATTCGGTCGCCGTTGCGCACGCGATTGCGTCGCGGCCCGAGGCGGCCATGTCGACCGTGTGCCCGAGTGAGCGGAAATACTTCGCGACCGCGCTTCGAATCGCCGGCTCGTCGTCGACCACCAGGATGCGCCTGTTGTTCGCTGTACGCGGGCCGGCTTCGGAAACCTTGGGATGTTCGGGAAGCGGCGGCGCAACGTACGGCAGCTCGATGATGAACGTCGCGCCGTGACCGACCCGCGATTCGGCGCGGATGCGCCCCCCGTGTTCCCGAACGATTCCGTCCGAGATCGAGAGACCGAGACCCGTCCCTTCGCCAACCGGCTTCGTCGTGAAGAACGGATTGAAGACGCGCGGTAAGTGTTCCGGCGAGATACCCGGTCCGCTGTCCGTCACACGCACGATGAGGTCGTTGCCGACGAACTCCGTGTTGACTCTGAGCCTTCGGTCGCCGTCCCAGGTCGACAGCGCGTGCTCGGCGTTGGTGAGCAAATTGAGTACGACCTGTTGTAGCTGGAACGGGTCCGCCCACGTGAGCGGCAGATGCTCATCGAACCGCGTTTCGACGTCGACGTTGGCTGTGCGGAGCGCGTAGCGCCGGAGCTCGAGCGTGTCGTCGATGACACGGTTGATGTCCGCGACCCTTCGTTCGGGCTGATGCTGCCGCGCGAACGTCAACAGATTCGATACGATCTTCGCCGCGCGTCGCGATTCTTGGTTGATCGCCTCGATGGCCTGGCGATCGTACGGCGCGTCGAGTGGCGTTGCAAGCAGCAGTTGCGCGAACGCGGTGACGCTCGCCAACGGATTGTTCAACTCGTGCGCGACGCCGCTCACGAGCTGCCCGACCGCCGCCAGCTTCTCTTGTTGCATCAACTGCTCGGTGAGGCGCTTCTCATCGGTCACGTCACGGACGATGCCCAGCGCGCCGGTCACGCGCTCGCGCTCCATGAGCGGCGTCAGCGTCAGCGAACAGAGTCGAAGCTCGCCGTTCGCCGCCGGATATCGCAGCTCGACGCGGCGACGCTGCCCGGTGAAGGTCTCGCGTAGCGCTTGCGCGGCGAGCACCTGATCGCGCGAGTCGACTAGCGACACGAACGGCGCGCCCAGCAGGTCGCCACGCGGCCGTCCGCTCGACCGCTCCAGCGATCGGTTGACGGCCGTCAACAGTCCGCCCGACTCCACCGTGAAGATCGCGTCCGACGCCGACTCGACCAGCCGTGTGTAGCGCGCTTCCGAGCGCTCGAGCGCCAGCGCGCGCTCCCGCTCGTCGGTCACGTCACGCGCGACTCCGAGAATTCCGATGACGTTCGAGCCGTGACGGATTGGCGTGTTCGTCACCGACGCCAGCCGCCGCGATCCGTCGGCACGCACGAAATGGCATTCATAGCGCCGCGGTGATCCGGCCAGGGCCGACTTGAAATGCTCGCTGACCGCCGCCACTTCGCGCGAGGCGATCAGCGAGAGTGGGCTTCGTCCAAGCAGCTCTGAACGGTGGCGGCCCGACATCTCACACGTCGCCTCGTTCACATCGGTAAACGATCCGTGCGTGTCGAGGGTATAGATGGCATCGGTCGCCGTTTCGAACAGGTTGCGATATCGCGCCTCCGATTGGCCGACCGCATCCCGGGCGCGTCGTTCGTCGTCGACCGCCTGACGATATCGATCCGCGGCGGCTCGAGCCTCCTCGTACAAGCGCGCATTCGCCACCGCGACGGCCACTTGGTCGGCGAGGCGTTGTAGCACGACCGCGTCATCCTCGGTGAATTCGGTGTCGCGATTGATCACCGACAACGCGCCGATGGGACCGGTGTTCGAGAACAGCGGCGCGATGAGCGTACGTTCCACGCCGGCGGCGATGCGTGTCGGCGCGTATGCGTCATCGACGCTCGCGTCGTTGCAGATGACGGTGCGGCGCTCACGAATCGCTCGTCCCGTCACACTGGCGTTCACAGGCACCGGGGCTCCGATCAACGGCTCACCAGCGCCGAGGCCCGCGACGATTATGACCTGATCGTCTCGCAATACGCCGAGCGCGGCGCCTTCGGTTCGGAGGAGCGCCACGGCGTGCCGGAGCCCGAGTTGCATCACGTCCTTGAGGCGGAGCGAGCTGCTCACGGCACGTGCGATGTCGGCCAGCGCCTCGCCGCGGCCACGCTCGCGCAGACTCTGCTCGTACAGCCGCGCGTTCTCGATCATCGACGCGACCTGCTGCGCGAACAGCTCGACGGTCCGAACTCGAGCCAACGTCGGCGTTCCCTTTTCGGCGGGATCTCCGAGAATCAGCGTCGCGACGGTCGTTCCGTCGACGGCACGGAGTGGAACAAGGAGCTCGTCCGAATCGAGAAAAATCGAATGGCTGATCGAAGCCACGACGTTGGCGTTGTGCGGCGCTGTGTCGCCGTCGACCGTGGTGACGCGACCGTAGCCGATTTGCCCAACGGCATCGACGAGGATGCGGAGCCGCTCGTCGAGCGTTCGCGCCCGCTCGATGTCGGCCAAGGCCTCATGGAGTTGGAAGAGCTGGTCTCGCTCGCGGAGCAACCGCGCGAGCGAGCTCGCCGACGCACTGGGATCGCGCACCTTCTTCGTCGTCCGAGTCATGTTCTCACCCTCGCCTCGGCACCAAGAGACGGACCGCACGAGGCTCAACGACGACGGTGAACGGCGTCTCTCCCATCAGCTCTCCGTCAGCTTGCCACCGCATGGGCGGCGCGGTTTCGACGCGGATACTGCGGCCGCGGCAATAGAGCATGCAGGGATCCGACTTGAAGTCGTGTCGCAACATGCGCCACATGATGCGGAAGGCGTCGGCGAGTGAGTGAGGCGAAAAGACGCAGCCATCGAGGAATCCATCGTCCGTTCGAATCCCGGGTCCGAGCATGATTCGATCACCGAGCACTGCTCCGAAATTGGCGATCATCACGGCCGCGGCTTCGCGTTCGTGGATTGTGTCGTCGACTGTCACTCGCGCACGAAAGAACTCACGGCGCAACACCGCCCGGAGCGCCGCCCGGGATCCCATGATGGCGTACGCGAGTACACCCATTCGACGCTTGAGCCAGTCCGGCGTTTCGGCGATCATCGCCGCATCGATGCCGACCCCAGCGGCAATGGCGAACCGGCGGCCGGAATCGAACCGTCCGAGGTCGATCAATAGCTCATCGCCGTCCACGAGCGCCGAAATCGCCCGAGGTACCGCCAGGGGGATACCCAGCGCGCGGGCAAGCAGGTTGCCGGTGCCTCCCGCGAGGACCCCGATCCGCGCTTCGGTGCCGGCCAGCGCGCCGGCGACCTCCATGACTGTGCCGTCGCCGCCAAGCACGAACACCGCGTCATACCGCGGAGCGTGTTTCACCGCGAGTTCGGCGGCGTGCCCCGGTCGCTCGGTGTAAACGACATCGCAGGTAACCGAACGGCCCGCCAGTGCTTGTGCCGCACGTGTGGCGAGCCGCTTGCCCCGACGCGATGCCGGGTTGGCGATGACGACAACCCGCCGTATCAGAACCGCCACGTGTGGAAGAAGCCCAGGCTGAATTGCGGCGGCGTCGGCACGAGCCCGATGATGCTCTGTCCATTTCCGCATGAGCCGGTCTTGCCGTACGTAGGCGGATCGTACGCGATCCGCGTGGAGAACGTTGGCTTGAAGCGGTACTCGACCTGGGCCCCCACGAGCGTATTGATGTTGACCGGATTGTTGGTGTTCCCGGTGAACTGACACAGACCGGTGTTCACGCTCAAGAACAGGTTGTTCTTGAACTGTTTTTCGGCGCCGATCGTGGAACCGAATAGATACTGCGAGAACTGGTTGCCACTCGACGTTTGCGCCGTGCCGGCGCTCGCCGAGCCGCTTGTGCCGAGCTGAAACTGAAAGACGTCGAGCCATGAGCCGAGACTCTGACGGAGCGCACTCGACGTCAACGCGCTCACGGTTGGCGCGAGGAATGATGAGACGACCTGCGCGTTCGCGCCGCTGAAGTCGAAGCCCGGGCGGCCGGTGAGCAAGTAACTCAACAAGTCCGACGTCGAGATGTCATATTCGGCGTTGCTTTGGAAGTCGATCACCGGATTCGGCAGCAGCGGACCATGCAGGTGGACGAAGATGCCGAGGTCCTTGTCGCGCACCTGCTTCACGTTGTACTGCGCCCTGATGTCGAGCGTTGGATTCTCCGCCGGGCCATTGAACGTGACGGTGCCGTCGGACAACACCTGAAACTCACGCTGCACCAAGCCGAGGTTCAGATTGTACGTGCCGCCGACGGTTCTGAGAGAGCCCTCCAGGGCAAGACGCGGCACGAGCTGCCCCGTCGACGCAAGCGTTCGCGTCGACTGCGCCGTCGACGTCACGAGCTGCAGCTCGCCCGCCAGTCTCACATTTGCTTCCGCCGACCGCAGGCGGACGTCATTGCCCAGCCTGACAGGCACGTTCGAGATCGTCAGGTTCGCCATGAGCGACGAGAACATCGCCGGCAGATTGACCCCACCCGATCGCGCAACGCTGTCGGCGATCAGCTGCACCGCGCGTTTTCTTGCCAGATCGCGGTCGGCCAGGAAGATCGCGCTGTTGTCGACCAGGAGGGCGCCGGTGAGAACAGCTGATTGCACGCTGCCGGAGAGCTGCAGCGGTTCCGTCGTTGTCAGATAGATGTCGGCGACGGTGCGCCGGTCGAACATGTGGAACGAGTTTGCGGTGATCTTGAATGCGAGTGGCTGCCGCGTCTTCGATTGCAACAGATTCTTCACCCAGCCATCCACCGTGAGCGAACCGCCGGGGTTGTCCTCAGTCGATGCATGGAGGTTGGCGTGAATGCTGTCCTGACCTGTCGTCGTCACGGCACCGGATATACCGCCGCTGATATCGGCCAGCGTGATGCCGAGCGGCGTCACTTTCGCCGAACCACGATTGACCGAGATCGAGCCCTCGAATACCGGAGCTCGAAGGGTTCCGCGCGCAAGCATGCTCGCGGTCACGCGACCCGACAGCGTGTCGCCGCGCGGAAGCAGCGTTTGAAGAATCGAGAGATCGATCGAGTCAGCGTGAATCGACCCGGCGATCGAGTCGTTGCGTGGCTTGATGCTGAATAGCGTGACGTCGTACGGAAGACTGACACTTGCCGAGTCGAGCGGCTGACCCTTGGGAACCATGTCGGCGTGGACGTTGATGCGGCCATTCTGATACTGCGCGTTCGCCGCCACGCGATCGATTTCTACTCCATTCCATTTGATCGAACCCAGCGTCGCGTTGCTCGTGATTTGCGGGGTCGCCTTCGTCCCCGTGACAGCCACCACGACATCGCCAATCCCAGAAATCGTGTCGGGGAGCTGGGCCAGCGTGCCGAAATCGCGCAGCGGCAGCCGCGATCCGCGAACCTGAGCCGATGTCGTGCCGGTACTCGGAATGATCCCGCTCAAGACAATCGACGCGGTGTCCGCGTTTCGCAGCACGAGCGAATCGAGTTGCAATCCACCCACGGTGTCGATCGCGAGATGGGCCGGTCCAGCCAAATGCCAGCGGCCGCCGCCGATGCCCAGTCCCAGCGAATCGAGCGCCAGCGTGTGAACGCCTCGAGGCGCCGCCCAGGTACCAGCGGCAGTCGCCATCGGTCCATTGTGGCTCGCCGCCGCGACGCTGAACTGCGTGTGCGTCGAATCGATGAACCCCAGTTGGCCGCGAATCGAGTCGAGCACGACGCCGGCCAGCGTGACCGCGTCCACGCGAATTCGCGCCGTTCCAGTTCTCGCATGGAGTACGTCGTGAACGCTGAATTCCGCGAGAACGGAGTCGGCGCTCTTTTTGTTCATGTACAGCTCACTGCCATGCAGCTTTCCGGCGACATCCATCGCGTCGAGTGTGCCGGTTGCCACTCCCTCGAGTTTCAATGACCCTGCCATCGAATCCGGCAGTGTCGCCGCGGCGCCCCGCAATGTCGTGTCGGGACGCGGAAGATAGGGACGTAGCAATCCGCCCAATGAGTCGGCCCTCAGCACGAACCTGAGCGAGTCGGGTGATCCCTTGGGCAAACCGATGGCGCCGGAAATCGAGTCGAGCGTCACCGCCGCCGTTCGGACGCGCGCCGAGTCGACGAATAGCTTTCCCTCGGCGAACCTGAGACTCGCATACGAGGGGTATACGGGAATACTGTCGATGACCGTGCGCTCGATGTCGAGATGTGCCGAGCCCTCGAGCGACGCGGCCGTTTTTCCCGCAACGTCGATGTCGTAGTGACCGCTCGCGACGCCGGCTGGGACTCTCGGATTCGCGAGCAACGTCGCGAGGTTCAGCGCGCTGAACTGGCCTCTGCCGTGCGCACCGTACCCGCCGATCGAGTCGATGTCGAGTCGGCCGTCATAGGTCAGCGCGCCATCGGTTCCTTGCAGTGACATCGACAGGTCGAGGTCGGGTGACGAGCCCTTGGCGTGAATCGGTCCGCTCACCAGCCCACGGAGCGGAATCGGATAGGACCGCGCCAGCATAGTCAGCGATAGCGGCTGCGCGTCGAGCGCGACGTCGTAGATCATGAACGGATCACCATAGGTAATTCGTCCGCTTCCTGTCAGCTGCGACGGCTCGCCTGGCCCATCTTGATGTACGACATGCGCATCCGAGAAGCGCACATCGAGCCACGACGAATCGAGCGTCGCCGTACCCGACGCGAATCCTTTGAGTCGCGGAAAGGCCGGGTACAAGTACTCGATCGAGCGAAGATCTATCGATCCGGCGTCGACATAGAATCCATGGAACGCCGTGAAGGCGGGATAGAGAATGTCCAGCTCGCCCTTGCCGGCGAAGCGCGACACCGCCCCTGGCACATGCGCGTCCTCGAACGTTCCGCGCGCGTCGTCGACGAAAAAGTGTGTGAGTGGTCCACCACGCGCCTTCACCGTACCGGTGAGCTGTCCCTGCCAGTCGACCGGAAAGGGCTTGCCGTTCAGCGTTCGAATTAGATCGAAGTCCATGGGCGCGGCGCGAAGATCGACATTTCGCACCAACAAGACCGGCGCGCCACTGCTGAACGTCATGTCGCCGACGAGATGCGACTTCGTGGTGCGCACATCCATCTTCGACAGCTTGTAGTCGATGATCTGCAGATTCTTTGCGTCGTTCTTGATCGCGAGATCGAGCTTGCCGCCGCCCGTGCGGGGCAGCGTCGGGTACACCCAGTTGACGTCGTCGAGCGAAACGGAGTCACCGCGGATCGCGATGTCGTACCGGACCGGCAGATCGCTACCCCACCACACTCTGCCGCGGCCGTTTCCGGTCGACGCCGGCATGTCGAAGTGCGGCACGTCGAACCACAATGAATCGCCCAAGCGACGCGCGTTCGCCGTGACGCGCCGGAACTGGAACGTCGGCTCGAATTCGTCGGCCGACAATGTGTCGACGTGGAACTGCTGCCCGAACTTCTGGTCACTGTCCGGATCGGCGAGCCGAGCGTGCGAGAGCAAGCCGTGCACGTTTCGCCATGCGTACAGGCGCCCGTAGCCATCGAAGGTCTTCGCGACGGCCTTTGCGGGATTGGTGAGATGCGCACGGATCACGCTGTCGCGGCGCGCGCCGCGGAGCGAATCGTCGGGGTGCCACGGCAGCGTCAGAAGAAACGTCGCGTCGCGCAATCGAGCCGAATCGATGACGATGTAGTCGCCGAGGTTTCGCGTGTTCAGCTGCTTGGGGACGACAGGTTGAGTTTTCGCGCCCGCGAAGATCTCCCTGAAGTTCCAATCGCCGGCGGCGTGCTGCACTAAGTGCACGTACGGATGCTGGACGTCGGCGCGGCGCACATAGATTCGATTGTCGACGAGGTCGCGCCAGTTGTAGGCGACCGTCACCCGGCCGGTGCTGAGAAAGAGATCGCCGCGCTTGTCGCGAACCGCGATCGTATCGAGCGTGAGGTTGCCGATGAAGCTGCCGCTGAGTCGCCCCAGATAGATCGTCGCGTTGGGAAACTTGCTCGCCACGAATGGCTTGACGAGCACGTCTCGCAGCTTGTCGCGCCCCATCGACGTATGCGTCACAAAGAACCCGGTGGCGAACACCAGGATCATGAGCGAGACGAGCACGATGGCGCTGACAAGCGCCACGAGCCGGCGACGGGTCATCTAGAAGTCGGTACCGATCGACAACGTGAACGTCAGATGCTTGAGAAACCCCGACGAAAGGGCCGGGCGAAATGTGCTCGGGCAAGCGGTTAGATCTTGGACTAGCTGCCCGTCCTGTTGCTTGAATACGGGGACCTGGGGTTCACCCACTGCGGTCACGCACACGAGCGGCGCCTTGTTCGTGAACGTGTTGACCGGTGTCGCAAAGTACGCGGTGCCCGGTCGACCGCCGTAGGGATTGTACCCCACGTTGAGCTGGATGGGCCCGATTGGCGAGAACACTCGAACTCCCAGCCCCGGCGTGTACGACAACTTTCCGGGGCTCAGGTTGTGGACACCGACCTGCTGCACCGCGCCGGCGTCGAGAAACGGCACGTACTCGAGCAGCGCCGGAAAAAACGGATCGCGCACGCGCAGCTCGACGTTGGCGACGAACAGCAAGTTGCCGCCCACAGGAATCGTGCGAAACGCCCCGGCTGTGGGCTTGGCTACGAGCGCGTACGATGTATCGCTAATGCGAACGGTGTCGAGGTTGTCCTGGCTGATCAGATAGACGAGTGGACCGAGCTCGTTCTGCTGGAACCCACGAACGCTCGTCGCGCCGCCGGCGTACAAGCGTTCTTGCGGCGGCGGCAACTTTGCCGCGCTGTCGCGCGCCGCTCCGCCGCTGATGACGCCGCCTCGCAACCGTGCCGCGAACACCACTCTCGATTGCAGCTTGTGATACCATGAGCCGTCCGCCGTTCCCTTCAAGAATTGAAGGAGCGGATCGGACCCAATCGTCGGCGAAGCACCGCGCACTTCTCCGGCGACGACGTAACCGCTCGTCGGCTCGACTGCATTATCGGTTCGTATCCGCTGCAGTGAGGCGCTCGCCACGGCCAGCCGCAACCGCTTTTGCACGTCGGCCTGACTCCGCAGATCGCACCGACTGAACTGCGCGCACAGCACGGCGGGTTGAGCCTGCGTTTGGCCAACCTCGAACGTGTACCCAACACGGAACGGCATTCCGATGCCGACGTTGCGCGTGGCTGAGAATTGTCCGCCGACCTCGGTCGTGCGAAGATACGCCTTCCACTCACCGCGCCGCTCGGTGTAGACCGAGTACGACGGAACCCAATGCGTGCCAAACAGCGTCGGCTCGCGCACGGTCGCGCCGGCGTAGTAGTTGAGCTTCGAGCTTGCCAGACTGTCCTGATCGAGCAGCGACCGATAGCACAGGTTTCGCGTCGCGCTGGTGCTCGTCGGCTCACCGTATCCCAGCTTCGACACTCGGCCCGTGAGCTCGAGATGATGCGCGGCGTCGAGGAAATTCTTATCGGTGTACTGGGAGTTGACGCGGAAACAGTCGAGGGTAGCCCAACCCTCTTCCAGATCGTATTGACGCATGAAGTCCTCGCGCAGATCGACCAGCACGTCGGCGACGCTGTCACTCCGTTGCGTCGTCGTATCCAGCGCGATGCCGACGTGACGATACGCGCCGACGTTATAGAGATTGCGCTGCGCGTCGGAGAGCGCGCGGTCGCTATACCAGTTTCCCGAACCGAACCCCAGCAATCGCAGCACGACCGCGCTGTCGATTTGGGCAGGCTTGTCGTTGACACCGGTTCGCTGAACCTCGATCGACCCGAACCTCGTGCGTGGTCCGGTCGTCACATCGAGATTGACCTCGGCGCGCAACTGATCCGGATGCAGCCGATATCCCTTGAGGATGTCCGCGCGCGGATAGCCCGCGTTCCGTAGACGAGCGTTGATCGAGTCGATGTCGGTGAACAGCAGCAACAGGCCGAATCGCCCGCCCACTTTCATTTGGAGATCGCTGACGATGCTGTTCGGATCGGGCACAGAGTCGAGACCCGCGATCGTCAATGAGTCGATTCTGAGCGGCTCGCCTTCGGTGATGCGAAACGTGACCTCGACAGCTTTCGGTGCGACAGGTTTGACGAGCGTATCGACCGTCGTCTTGTAGAACCCGTTGTTCTGATAGAGCGCTTTCAGCGCGTCGACGTCGGGCTTGAGTCCGACGTCGGGATAGCATCGGCGAGCGCCGAAGATCTTGAAATGGCGACGCGTGAACGATGAGGGCGTCGTGAGCACGCGCGCGGACAGCTCGTCGCTGTCGAACGTGCGATTGCCCTCGAAGTGGAGCCCTCTCACCTCCGTCTCGCTCTTCTTGTCGCACTCCACCTCTTGCCCAATCGCCACCGACGGGAGCGCGGCGACGACCGTCAGCGCCGCGGCGATGAGTGGCCGTACGAGCCACGCTTCAAGTCGGCGATGCATCAACCGCCATGGGACCGGAGACCGCGCGATCGACGGCGCGACGGCGCGACCGCGCGCGCGGAGAGCGGCGTACGCTGCAGAAAAACGCGCGCTAGATAAAATGCCACCACGCCGGCGGCCACGCCCACTCCAATGGCGGGCAGCAGCTCGACGGCGCTCAGCCTGCGTCGGTACGAGTACTCTGCACCGGCGGACTCGTCGCGCGGATCGCTCTTTGCAGACATTCCAACCTCGTGAGCCCCGGTGTCACGTCTGACGCGGGGAAGCGCTGATCGTCGTCAACCCGTCATTGAGCCACGGTGCCGACGTACAACGCGCCCGCTCGGCATTGCCTCCGGCGGGCGCGTCTGTTTGACGCTTGACGGCGGGACGCAGTAAGTTCTCGCGCCACTTTGCCAGTGTCAATGGAAGAGAGACGACCGCTCCTCGCCGTGCTAGCCTCACTCGTGCTCGCGGGATGCGGGTCTCCGGGTGCACCGTCGCGGCACGAGTTGATCGATTCACGCGACAACTACGATCCACGTTCGCTCGACCCCGCGCTCTCGACCGACGTCCCAACCGGTCGTGCCGTCGGGTATCTGTTCGACGGCCTCACACGCTTCACGCCCAACGCCAAAGTCGAGCCCGCGCTCGCCTCGCGGTGGGAGGTCACACCCGATGGCTTGACCTACACGTTCCATCTCCGCAGCGGCGTCACGTTCCACGACGGTTCACCATTCACGGCGCGAAACGTCATCAACAGTTGGCAACGCGCGCTCGATCCGAAGACGAAAAGCGGCGCGGCGCAGTTCCTTTTCCCGATCAAGGGCGCGAAGGCATTCAACGCCGACTCGGCGAAGACCATCACGGGACTCGCCGTGCGCGACGACAGCACACTCGTCGTAACGCTTGCCGAACCCTTGGCAATCTTCACCAAGATGTTGGCGATGCCGGTTGCGGCGATCGTCCCGAGTAGCGTCGCGGGAAATTTCGGCGAGCATCCGGTCGGCACCGGTCCGTGGAAGCTCGTCGAGTGGAGACACGACGACTATTTGCTCTTCGCGAAGAATCCGTCGTACTTCGATGGGCCGCCCAAGAGCGACTCGCTTCGCGCGCGCATCATCGCGGAACCGAGCACTGCGGTCGCCGAATATGAGAGCGGCAACGTCGACATCCTCGAGATTCCGGCGAGCGAGGCATCGGATTGGGTCGACGACGAGAGCAAGAAGCCGATGCTGATGTCGACGCCGGCACTCGAGCTCGTGTACATCGGCATCAACACCACGCGCGGACCGTTGGTCGACGCGCGGGTCCGGCAGGCGATCAACTACGCGATCGACATCAATCGCATCATCGAACGATTGATCGGCGGCCGCGGCACGCGCGCGGCCGGCGTCGTCCCACCCGCGCTCGGTGGGTTCGACAGCTCGCGTGTGCCGTATCCGTACAATCCCGCGAAAGCCAAACAGCTTCTCGCCGAGGCCGGTCACCCGAACGGGATCGACATCGAGCTGTGGACGTCGGTGACGCCGATCTATTTGCGCATCGCCGAAACGATCCAGGCGTACCTGAACGCCGTCGGGATTCGGACCAAGATCGTGCAGCGCGAGTCAGCCGCGTCGCGCGGCGCCGCGAGGAAGGGCCAGACCGACATGATCCTCAAGGACTGGTACGCCGACTATCCCGACGCCGAAGACTTCCTCTATCCGCTGCTGCACAGCGCCAACAAAGGGGCCGGTGGGAACGTTTCGTTTTACGCCAATCCCGCATTCGACTCGATCGTCACCGCGTCACGTCACGAGTTGAATGAAGTCAAACGCAACGCGCTTTATCGAAGCGCCGACTCGATCGCGTTTCACGACGCGCCGATGGTGTTTCTGTATTTTTACAACGAGCTGTACGCCGTGCAGCCGTGGATCCGTCACTTCGTTCCACCGGTGATCTTCAACGGCCAGCGGTGGATCGACGTCTCGATCGACACGAGCAAACGATGAGCGCTTTCATCCTGCGTCGCCTGCTGCTGTCGATTCCGACGTTGTTCGGCGTGTTGGTCGTCGCGTTCTTGCTGCTCTACGTCGCGCCGGGCGACCCGGTGGAATCGATGGTCGGCGAGCGCGCCGACAGTGCAACGATCGCGCGCCTCCGCGCCCAACTTCGACTCGACGATCCGCTCCCACAACGGTTCGGGCATTACGTCGCGCGTGTCGTCACGGGCGATCTCGGGCAATCCTACATCACGAACCGCCCGATCACGCAAGACATTCGTGAACGATTCCCCAAAACGCTGCAGCTCGCCGGCGCCGCGATGCTGCTTGCGACACTCGTCGGAATCACCCTCGGCGTGCTGAGCGCGCGCCGGCCAGGGGGGCTCGCCGATCGATTCGCGTTGGGGCTGGCGTATCTCGGAATTTCGTTTCCCGTGTATTGGGTCGGCCTGCTGCTCATCCTTCTGTTCGCGGTAACGCTTCGCTGGCTCCCGCCATCCGGTTATGGAAGCTTGCGATTCCTCGCCTTGCCAGCACTCACCCTTGGCATGCGGTCGATCGCATTCTTGGCTCGCATGACGCGCTCTGCGATGCTTGAAGCGTTGAGCGCCGATTTCGTGCGCACCGCGCGCGCCAAGGGATTGAGCGAGTGGATCGTCACGCTCAAACACGCGCTGCGGAACGCGCTCATTCCGATCATCACCGTGCTCGGGCTCGACTTCGGCGCGTACCTCACCGGGAGCATCCTGACCGAGACGATTTTTTCCTGGCCAGGCATCGGTCGCTACGTCGTCAACGCAATCTCGCGCCGCGACCTTCCGGCGATTCAAGGGGCCGTCTTGTTTCTCAGCACCGTCTTTGTTCTCGTAAATCTCATTACCGATCTGGCATACGCCAAAGCCGACCCCCGCGTCAGCTACGAGTGACCGCATGACCCTCGATGATTACCAAACCGCCGCGCTCCGAACGATCAATCCAGCCTTGAACGATCGCGACCGCTTGCTCGACGCGAGCGCCGGTTTGGCCGAGGAAGCCGCCGAGCTCCTCGGCCTCGTGCGCAAGCGGGTGTTTCAAGGCCGAGTGGTCGAAGAGGCGCGGCTGATCGAGGAGCTGGGCGACGTTCTCTGGTGTCTGGCGGTGACATCCAACGCGCTGGGAATTCCGCTGTCTCGCGTAGCGCGAGAGAACCAGGCAAAGCTGCGTCGGCGGCATCCGGATGGGTTCACTCCGCCCTCCGCGCGACCCTAGAACGGTGGAAGGGTGGAACGGTGGAACGGTGGAACGAAGAACGAGCGCAGCCTGGTGTACTCACCCAAGGCTTTTGGTTTTCATCCGTCAGATCCGTTCAATCCGTTCAATCGTTTTACGAAATTGTTATGGCTGGCCCGAGCGGCCGTTCGCGAAAGACTCTCGGCAATGAGGGGTTTTCGCGCCATGTAGGCCATAACGATTTTGGTGAAACGATTGAACGGATGAAACGGATTGAACGGTGAAAGGCGCTGATGAACCTGCCAACCGTTCCACCGTTCAATCGTCTTTCTGCCCAAAGATCTCCATGTTCGACGAATGCCCAGGCGCCACCTTGCGGTCCGGGTAGATCCAGTGCACCGCCTGATTCACAGCCGTCGCCGCTTCGCCGAATCCCGTCGCGATCAACTTGAGCTTTCCCCCGTAGGTCACGATGTCGCCCGCGGCGTAGATCCCCGGTCGACCTGTCTCCATCATGCTGTTCACGACGATCTCGTCCTTCTCGAGCGTCAGACCCCATTCGGCCAATGGCCCCAAGTCGCTCACGAAGCCGAGCATCGGGAGCACGACGTCCGCGTCGATCTCACGGGTGGTTTTCGCTTTGACCTCGCGCAGTTCCACGTGAGAGAATTTGTCCGACCCTCCGACGCACTTGATGTCGAAGAGCTCGTGAAACGTGAACAGACCGGCGCGACCCGCATCGACCGCGGCCTGGAATTGCGCGATGGTCGCACCGTGAGCGCGGAACCGATCGCTTCGGTGCACGATCGTCACTCGCTCGGCGCGCTCGAGCAACTGCGTTCCCCAATCGAACGCCGAGTCGCCGCCGCCGATGATCACGACGCGCTGGCCTCGGAAGACTTCCGGATCCGTTACCACATCGTAGATGCCGCGGCCGTACCACGGCTGAGCGCAGGCCTGCGGCAGACGTCGCGGCGAGAAGGCCCCGATCCCGGCGGCGATGACGAGAGACTTTGACGGGAAACGGTCCGTCTCGGTGACGAGCACGAAGTGGCCGTCCTCCTCCTCCAAGCCGGTGACCCGCTGCGTGAGATGGATCGGCTGATTGAATTGCTTGACCTGATCGGCGAGCGACCGAACCAGATCCTTTGCGAGAACTTTTGGAAAGCCGGCCACGTCGAAGATGTACTTTTCGGGATAGAGCGCCGTGAGCTGGCCACCCAATTCCGGCAACGCGTCGACGATCTGCGCTGTCGCCCGCCGCATGCCGGCGTAAAAAAGGGCGAAGATTCCGGTCGGTCCGCCGCCGATGATGGTGATGTCCTTGATCTCATTCACAGTCATGAGTGCAAACATAGTAAGACCGGACATGGGGCGCGCTCCGAGATCCGTCGTCGTACATTTGACCCGCGATGAAGATCTATACGAAGACCGGTGACACCGGCGACACGGGATTGTTCGGCGGCGGGCGCGTGCTCAAGAACCATCCGCGCGTGGAAGCCTACGGCGACGTCGACGAATTGAACGCCACGCTCGGCTTCGTCCGCGCGGTGGAACAGATGCCACGCATCGACGAAGTGCTCGTGCCGATTCAGCGCGACCTGTTCGCGATCGGCGCGTTGCTCGCGACGCCCGATCGCGAGAAGATGCGCCAGCACCTCGAGAAGGCGAGCATCGACGACGCACGCATCACCGCGCTCGAGCGGGCGATCGACGATGGTGACGCCGAGCTCGAGCCGCTGCGATCGTTCATCGTCCCGGGCGGCAGTCCTAAGGCCGCGGCACTCCACGTGGCGCGCACTGTCTGTCGCCGCGCCGAACGTCGCGTCGTCGAGCTTGGACTGGAGACCGAGATTCCGCCGCTCGTCGTCATCTACTTGAATCGGTTGTCCGACTTGCTGTTCACGCTCGCCCGCGTGGCGAACAAGCGTGGCGGCGCCGGGGAAGTCACCTGGTGAGCGCGACACGCGACATCGCGCTCGCGACGTACCGCGTCTCGGCCGGCGCCGGCATCCTGGATCGCATCGGCGACATCGTGCAGGAGACGGCACCAGCCCATCGCTATGCGATCGTCACCGATACCAACGTTGGCCCCCGATACGCCGCCCGCGTGTCGACCGCACTCGGCACGGTCCGGACGTCGACGTTCACGGTCGCCGCGGGCGAGGCGCACAAGACGCGCGAGACTTGGTCGCGCCTCACCGATGAGATGCTGGCATCCGAGTTCGGTCGCGACACGACCGTGATCGCGCTCGGCGGCGGTGTTGTCGGCGATCTCGCCGGTTTTGTGGCGGCGACGTTCATGCGAGGCGTGCCGTACGTGCAAGTGCCGACGAGTCTCCTCGCGATGATCGACGCGTCGGTCGGCGGCAAAACTGGCGTCGACACGCCGACGGGAAAAAACCTCGTGGGCGCGTTTCATCAGCCGGCTGTGGTCATCGCCGACACGGCGGTACTCGCGACGTTACCGATCGAACAGTTGCGCTCCGGCCTGGCGGAGG
Source organism: Gemmatimonadaceae bacterium (assembly GCA_036002925.1). GTDB lineage: Bacteria > Gemmatimonadota > Gemmatimonadetes > Gemmatimonadales > Gemmatimonadaceae > JAQBQB01. The sequence goes on from DASYSU010000154.1 coordinate 35,225, forward strand.
CGATCAAGCACGGCGTCATTGCCGACGCAACCTACCTCGACGATGTCGAACGTTTGGCGTCGAACATCGAGTCGATCGACGTCGCCGGCGACGAACTTCTGAGACTCGTCGCGCGCAGCGTCGAGATCAAAGCCGACGTCGTCAAGCGCGACGAGCGAGAAGGTGGCGTCAGAAAGATTCTCAATTTTGGGCACACCATCGGGCACGCGATCGAACTGCACAGCGGGTACGCGCTTCTGCACGGTTATGCCGTGGCGATCGGCATGGTCTGCGAGGGTGCCATCGCCGAACGCGTCGGCGTCGCTGAAGAAGGAACAGCTGGCCGCATTCGCGAGGCGGTGCGAACCGCCGGGCTTCCCGATGCGCGCCCATCGACGATCAGCGTCGACGACATCCTTCGCGCGACCCACGGGGACAAGAAGGCACGCGCCGGCAGACCGGAATACGCGCTTCCGACGCGCATCGGCTCGATGTCGGAGGCTCGAGGTTGGTCGACCGCGGTGGACGACGACGTGGTACGTGCCGTGCTTGCCTAGCCGATCGCTGTGTCCTGAAGGCAAACCCGAGTCAACGGCTCATCGTTTGCTTTGTTAGTGCGGCGTCCTCAACGCTGGGCTTGAACAATGTCCTCGTTCGCATCGTACATCATCGGCTTCCTGATTCTGATCGTCGGGCTCGCGTTCGCCGCCTATTTGCTGAACATCCCGAGCACGTGGATCGGCGTCGGCGTCATCGTGCTGTTGGGTATTGGCGTGCTCAGCGCGACGAGCCGAACGAAGATGCGTGATCCCGCGGCTGGGACTGGCGCGTCGGACACGACCGTGGTTGAGCGGCGTCCTCCGAGCGGGCCGACGAGCTGATTGTTTCGAGCGAGTCCGGGCGCGTGACAAGGCGCCCGGAACGCGTGACGACCCGCAGGCTGATCTTCCAAATTAGGCGAGCTCTTCGGTGGCGATGGGGGCTTTCACGGAGATTTTCGGTCATGGTGACCGAAATCACGTATTCGCGCGACTCCGACGAAGTAACCTGTAAAATCCTGTCAAATCAACAAGATAGGATCGTTTCGACCCGCATCGCGGTCATATTGGCGTAACTCTCTGTTGACGCCTCTGGAGCCCAACATTATCGTGCGCGTCCCCACCTTGGGCTCTGCATCGCGCGAGCGGACGAGCGCTCGCTCCACTAACCGGCGTTTTTCGGGAAGGAGCGTGTATGGAGCAAGTGACCGAGACCAGATCGTCGAAGGGATACTTCCGATCGTCTCCGTCGACTGCATTTGATCAGTATCTGCAGGACATCCAAAAACTGCCGCTGATCAGTGATCCTGAAGAAGAGCGCCGACTCGCACGACGAGCGCAAAAAGGAGATGAAACCGCGGCGGAGCGACTCGTGACCGCCAACCTGCGCTTCGTCATCTCCTACGTCAAAAAATATCAGGGACACGGACTCGATCTGAGCGAGCTCGTCGCCATAGGAAATGAGGGCCTCCTGAAGGCAGTCCGGAAGTTCGACCCGGACCAGGGGGTCAAATTTATTTCATACGCGGTTTGGTGGGTGCGACAAGCCGTCCTGAAAGCGCTAGCCGAACAAACTCGCTCGGTGCGCATCCCGCTCAACCAGAACTCGCAGCTCATCCGGCTCGCTCGCGCGGAAACGATTCTCGCCCAAGTCCTCAAGCGAGATCCTACCGAAGACGAAGTGAGCCGTCTGCTTGAAGAGACGCCGGAGAATGTCCGTGCGGCCAAGCAGATGTCCGCGACCGAAGTCAGCCTCGACGCCCCCATCGACAGATCCGATCGCGAAGCCTCCACGCTCGGCGAACGATTCGCCGGCGTCGACGGAACGGAGATCGAGGAAGTAACCGACTACAAATTGATGCGCGAGTTCATCGATCGCGTATTCAAGAAGTATCTCACCCCCCGCGAACGGAAGATCCTCTATCTCTATTACGGACTCGAGGAAGGCTCCGAGGCAATGACGCTCGAGAAGATCGGCGCGCTCATGGGTGTGACACGTGAGCGGATTCGTCAGATCCGTGAGCGTGCGTTCGAAAAGCTCCGCGAGTCGCCCGACGGTCGCGCGCTCTGCGGATTCTGGGCGGCGTAAACACAGGCACCTGATCAGTAACGCGAGGGGACACGTCATCGTCTGATGACGTGTCCCCTCGTGACGATCCGCGCAGGCGCCGCACTGTCGCGGTAGCCGGAGCCGCCTGGGCAGCGATCCTATTGCTGCTTGTAGGCGCGGCGTGGCACGTCAGAGACGTGCAGAAGCACGCAGCCACCGACGCCGAGCGAACCTTGCGCGCCGGCGCGGCCAGAGCTGCCCGCAGCGTCGATGTCTGGATTGCCGATCGAGACGCCGACGCCGCGATCCTGGCGGAAGTCGCGAGCATCCATGGCACCGACTCGACCACGATCTCACCGGCCGTGGCCGGCCGCATTCTCCGTCTTCAAATGGAGGCCTTGCAGCGCCGCGGAGGTTACCTCGGCGTGTGGATGGTTGGTTCGCACGGGAGGGTCTTGGGCGGGCTAGCACAACAGACGCTGAGCGGGGCGGAGAAAGATGCCGCCACCCGCGCGATGCGTGCCCGCGCCACGGCCGTCGGGCGGCCGGAGCAACGCGATAGCACCATAACCATAGGCGTCGCCAAACCGATCATCGTCACGGAACGCGGCGTGGCGCGCGTCGAGGGGGCGGTCGTCTTCCGTGCCGATCTGAATCGCACGGTCACTCCCACTCCAGCATCAATCGCGCGGGCGGCGTCGGCACCGATCCCGGTGATCGTCATGCAATTCGACGGCGCCATCGACGCGATATCGGCCTGTCCCGCGCCTTCGTCGCGAATCTGTATTCAACCGGCGAGCGACACGCTGGCGCGTCTCGCCATCGGCGTCGCGAACAGCTTTCAAACGCTCGCGGGTCCCGATGATCGGCGGCTCGTCGTTGCCACACAGAGAGCGAAGGCGCTTCCATGGGCCGTGTATCTCGCCGTCGACGAAAACACGCAATTCGCGCCCATGCGCGAACGCCTGCGCTTCGAGGCGCTGGTACTCGTCAGCATTCTGTTCGTGGTTGGACTTGGCGTTTACGCGTACGACCGGTCGGCGCACCTCCGGCGATTGACAGAGCAGGCGCAGACCGAGGAGCGATTCGCGGCGATCGTGAACACCGCGATGGACGCGATCATCATCGTCGATCAACGATATGAGATCGAGATGGTGAATAGCGCTGCCGAGACGATGTTCGGCTACTCGGCGCGCGCTGCGATCGGCCGGTCCGTGCTGACGCTCATGCCCGAGACGTCTCGGGAAGACCTGCGTCGGGCTCTCGAGCACGCCTTGCTTTCCGTCGAAGAGCCGCGCGTATTCTCGGCCGATCGGCACACGGCAGGTTGCCGTCGAGATGGATCCGTGTTCCCGATCGACGTAAGCGTTTCACAAACGCGGATCGACGGCCACCCACACTTGACGATCGTCATCCGCGATATCACGGAGTGGCGGCGCGCGGAAGAGAACTCAGAGTGGCAGCGGCGCGTGCTCGAGTCGATCGCGACCGGTGTGGAGCTCAAGAACGTGCTCGACACGGTGGCGCATTTTCATGAAACGCAAAGTCCGGGCGTTGAGTGCGCGATTCATTTGGTGGATGACGACGGCGTGAGGCTCCATCTCGTGTCCGCGCCGTCGATGCACCGCGATTTCACCGCCTCCGTGGACGAGATTGTCGTAGGACCGTTCGCGGCTTCGTTCGGCGTCGCGGCGTACCGCCGCGAGCAGGTCATCAGCACGGACATCGAAACGGACGAGATCTGGAATGAGCTGCGCCAGCAGGCCCGCTCGCAGGGCTATCGGGCATCGTGGGCTACGCCGATCGTCGCTCCGCAGGGCCGAATTCTTGGCGCCGTCGCGCTGTATCTGCGCGAGCCGCGCGCACCCTCGACCGCGGAGCTCCGAATCAGTGCCACGGCCGCACAGCTTGCCGGCATCGCCATCGGTCGAGCACACGCGGCCGAGACGGTACGGCAATCCGAGGCAAGCTTCCGTTCATTCGTGGAGAATTCGCCGATCGGCATCTATCGGGCGACGGAGACCGGGCGCCTCCTCGCGGTGAATGCTTCGCTCGTGGATCTCCTCGGCTACGAGTCGCCCGCCGAGGTGCTCGCGCTCGACATGAGTCGCGACATCTTCACGACGCCCGCCGACCGCGACCGATTGTTCCGGCAGCTCGAGGCGCATGGCGAAGCGAGAAGCCGGGAAATGGACTGGCGGCGCCGCGATGGCACCGTGGTGACCGTGCGCGTGAGCGCGCGCGCCTATTCCGACGACCGGGCTTCGGTGTGGTTCTCTGAGGGATTCGTCGAGAATGTGACTCCGCTGCGCGCCGCCGAACAGGCGCTCCGGCAGTCCGAGAAACTAGCGGCCCTAGGCCAGCTCGTTTCCGGAGTCGCGCACGAGTTGAACAATCCGCTCGCGGCGATCCTGCATTTCGCCGAGGACCTGCTCGACGACGAGCGGTCGTCGGCCGATCTCGAAGCGTTGTCGGTCATTCGCGATCAGGCGCGGCGATCGCGCGCGATTGTGCGCGACCTCTTGTCGTTCGTTCGCTTCCGCGACGCGTCGCGCGAGCGAGTTCAGCTCGCCGACGCATTGGCCGCCAGCGTGAAAGCGCTTCAGCCAACAGTCGAGGATGCGGGCGCCCGATTGACCGCCGACTTGCCCGTGGGGAATGCGTTTGGCAACACGGATCGGGCCGGACTTCAGCAGATCGTGACGAATCTCGTCGTGAACGCGGCGCAGGCGTGTGGGCTCGGCGGGACCGTGCATTTGCGCGCGACGGTTTCGGTGACCGAGCTAGTGGTCGTCGTCGAGGACACAGGGCCGGGCGTCCCGCCGCATCTCAAGGACCGGATCTTCGAGCCGTTCTTCACCACGAAACCGGTGGGCCAAGGGACGGGACTCGGCCTGTCTGTGACGCTGGGAATCGTAGAGCAACTCGGTGGACACATCGCAGTCGAGAATCGAACCGACGGCGACGAGACCGGCGCGCGATTCATCGTGACGTTGCCGATCGATGGCGTGACCACCCGTGAGCTCACGCGCCGCCCCTCGAGTCCTCGTGGGCAGCGCGTGGTGACCGAGAGCGAGGTTCAAATCGCGGCGCCGCGCGTCCTGATCATCGACGACGAGCCGGCGATCCGTGCCGCGCTGCGGCGATTCTTCGCGCGTCGTGGCTGGGAGGTGGAGGAGGCCGTCGATGGCGTCGAGGGACTCTCGATTCTGCTGAGAGACGACGCGGATTTTACGGTCGTGATTTCCGATTTGATGATGCCGGGGTGCTCGGGTGTCGAGTTGCACGACCACGTTGCTTCCGTGGCGCCGTATCTCCTGGACCGCATCATTTTTTCAACCGGCGATACGGCTTCGAGAGAAGCGGCGGAGTTCGTTCAGCGGACACGCTGCACCGTCATGCAGAAACCGTTCGAGCTTCGGACGTTGGAATCCGTCGTCACGAACTTGCGGCAGGCGTTGGCGGTTTCGTAAGTCGCAAGGATCGGGAGTGCGAGCGGGTATACTTCTTGTCCCACTCGCCTCCATGATCGAATCCCCTCGCGATTGCTCGACTCGTCCGACGCGCGCCCACGTCGAGACATGATTCCGGCATTCATCAACCCTCGCGCCGGTAATGCGGACGCAGCGCGCGGAGCGCTGGAGTCGGTCGGGGACTTCGACGTTCGAGACGTTCCGCCCGCCACGCTCGCTGATCGCATGAGAGCGGCGATCGCCGACGGCGCTCGGCGCATTCTGGTCGCGGGCGGCGACGGGTCAATCGGCAGTGCGGCGGGGGCGATCGCCGGCACGGGGATCGAGCTCGCGATTCTCCCGTGCGGAACGTTGAATCATCTGGCGAGAGATTTGTCGTTGCCGTTGAATTTGGAGGAAGCGGCGCAGGTCGCGAAGACCGGCCGGTCGGTCGCGGTCGATGCCGCCGTCGTGAACGACAGAATCTTTCTGAACACCAGCTCTGTCGGCGCCTACGTCTCGTTCGTTCGCGCCCGCGAACGCTTGGAGCGCCGGCTTGGCTATCACATCGGGTCGCTCGTCGCTGGAGTTCAACTTCTCGTACACATGCCGACGTTTCGAGTCACGCTCGAGGTCGAGCAGGTGACGCGTGAGTACATCACGCCACTCGTGTTCATCGGGGTCGGTGAACGCGAACTCCGATTGCCGACGCTGGGCTCGCGGGTCGCAGACGGGAAGACGGGACTGCACGTGATGGTTGTTCGGCGGCGTTCGGGCGCCCGCACCGTGGCGCTCGGGCTCGCGGCTGCGGCGCGCGGAGTGGAGGCCGTTTCACGCACACCCGCGCTCGACGCATTTCTGGTGGACTCGTGCCGCATTGACCGTCGCGCCCGGAGCGTGTCGATCGATGGAGAGATCGTACAGATGCGACCACCTCTCCGGTATCGACACGTTCCGGGGCATTTAAGGGTCGTGGTACGCTAAACCATTCCACCGTTCCACCGTTCCAGCGATAGCTTTCAATGGTGACTCCTCCCGCCGCGAATATCGACCAAGCGCTCGCGGACCGACTCGCCACGATCGTCGGCGAGCGTCGCGTGCTGTTCAGACCGAGCGAGCTGTTGACGTATATGTCGGATGGGCTGCCGTCGCATCACAAGCAGCCAGGACTGGCGGTCTTCCCGGGGACGCGCGACGAGGTCGTCGCGGTCGTGCGCGAGTTGGCTAGGCGCAAAGTGCCGTTCGTCCCGCGCGGCGCGGGGACCGGACTCTCGGGTGGCGCCCTCGCCGACGGCGTGGTGCTGATCGGGCTGAATCGATTGAGCCGCGTGCTCTCGGTCGACGCGGAGAATGGGCTCGCCGTCGTCGAACCGGGAGTCGTGAACGTCGCGCTCACCCGCGCGGTGGCGTCGTATGGCCTTCACTACGCGCCTGATCCGTCGAGCCAGGCGGCATGCACGATTGGCGGAAATGTCGCGGAGAACGCTGGTGGACCGCATTGCCTCAAATACGGCGTGACGACGAACCACGTCGTCGCGCTGACGGTGGTGCTGCCAGATGGCGAGGTCGTCTCGCTCGGCAACGCCGACGGCGAACGTGAGGGATATGACCTCGTCGGAGCGTTCGTTGGTTCCGAGGGGTGCTTCGGCATCGCGCTCGACATCACGGTGCGTTTGTCACGCAATCCAGAAGCGATTCGCACGTTGCTGGCCGATTTCATGTCGATCGACGCAGCAGCGCGGGCGGTCTCGGCGATCGTCGCGACGGGAATCATTCCGGCCGCGCTCGAGATGATCGACCAGGCAACGATCCGCGCCGTCGAGTCGTCGATCTACGCAGCTGGTTACCCGACCGACGCCGCGGCGGCGCTATTGATCGAGCTCGATGGCGCCGCTGCTGGACTCGAGAGCGACGTCGCGACCGTCGAGGCGTTGTGCAAGCAGGGCGGTGCGCGAACGGTGCGCATCGCTCGCGACGAGACGGATCGCGCGCGTCTATGGCAGGGGCGAAAGAAAGCGTTCGGCGCAATGGGGCGCATCTCGTCGCATCTCGTGGTGCAAGACGCCGTCGTGCCACGAACGAAGCTGCCCGAGGTGCTCGCCGAGGTTCACGCAATCGCCGGACGACATCAACTGCGCGTCTGCAACGTGTTCCACGCCGGCGACGGCAATCTGCATCCCAACATCGCGTACGACGCGTCCGACGCCGACGAGACGGAGCGCGTCTACGTCGCGATGCGCGAGATCATGAACGCGTGCGTCGCGGCGGGCGGGACGATCACCGGCGAACATGGCGTGGGACTCGACAAGCTTCCCTACATGGAGCTGATCTTCTCGCCCGATTCCCTCGCCGCAATGTGTGCGTTGCGCGAGGTGTTCGATCCCGATCGTCGAGCCAATCCGGGCAAGGTCGTTCCACTTCACAGCTGTCGAGAATGGCACGCGGCGCCGTCGGCGCGGCCGGCGGCGACACCATCGACCGTGCCGGCATGACGACCATCGCCGTCGATTCGGTCGACGCGCTGCGCGATCGCGTGCGCGATGCGGCCGATCGTCGCGCCGCGCTTCGGGTGATCGGCGGTGGAACGTGGCTCGACGCGGGACGACCGGTGGTCACGACCGAGTCGCTTTCGACGCGAGAGCTCACCGGGATCACGGAATACGTTCCTGGCGATCTCACGCTCACCGCGCGCGCCGGTACGACGTTGGAAGAGATTCGGTTGGCAACGGCGTCGCACGGCCAATGGTTCGCCCTCGATCCGCACGGCAGCGACACCGGAACGCTCGGAGCAACGATCGCGACGGCCTCGGCGGGGCCGCTGTCGACTTCATTCGGCGGTCCGCGCGATTTGATGCTTGGTGTGGAGTTCGTGACCGGCGAGGGAACGGTCGTTCGCGGCGGCGGTCGAGTGGTGAAGAATGTCGCGGGCTTCGATCTCACACGATTGGTGACGGGATCGTGGGGGAGTCTCGGCGTCATCACCGAAGCGACCGTGCGGCTCCACGCCCGTCCGGACGCGGACGAATCCATCGCCGTCCATCTCTCGAGCGATGCGGATGTCGCGCGCATCAGAGAATTGCTTCGCCGGCTGCCCTTCAGTCCCTACGCGTTCGAGATCGTGAATGCCGATCTTGCGCGGCGCCTGGTCGCGGTCGATGGCGTTGCGGCGATCATTCGATTGGGTGGAAATCGCCTCGCGGTCGACGCGCAGCGCGCCGCGTTTGCGACGCTCGGCCGGCTCAACGAGATCAATCCCGACGTGTGGCAACGTCTACGCGCGAGTGACGGAGTCGGGTCGATGGTCTTTCGGCTTTCGACGCGTCCGTCGGAGATCGCGCGCGCCTGGAGCGCGGCATGCGACGTGGCAAATGAATGTCCCGGGACAATGATCGCCGCGACGCCGGCCCGTGGCATCGTGCGGTGTGTCGTGCCAGCCGGCGCGACCACGATCGGGGCGTTGCGACGGGTGTGGAGCGAGTCGACGGTGATGCGGATTGGCGAGCGTCTCCCCACTGAGTTGTGGTCGTTTTGCTCGCCCCCGCCGACGGATGATCGCATCTCGCGCGGGATAAAGCGGACGTTCGATCCGCACGGCGTGCTGAACCCGGGCATATTTGGAGAACGCTCATGAGCGCGCCGACTGTCGTACCGCCCGAGTGCGCGCTGCCGAACAGCCCGCTCGCCGGCGAGCGTTCCGGGATCGACGCGTGCGTGCATTGCGGCTTTTGCCTCCAATCGTGTCCCACGTACCTCACACTCGAGGATGAGAACGACAGCCCACGCGGCCGAATCGTTCTCATGCGGGCGCTGCTCGAGGGCACGCTGCCGCCCGAAAGCGAGAGCGTGCACCGGCACATCGCCCAGTGCCTTGGCTGTCGGGCGTGCGAGACGGCATGTCCCTCGGGCGTGCCGTACGGTCATTTGCTCGAGGCCACGCGTGCGACGCTGGCTGAGCATCGACCGATACCATTCGTCGCCAGAATCATTCTGTCCGTGTTCGAACGACCGCGACTCCTCGC
>DASYSU010000155.1:0-11016 GCA_036002925.1 Gemmatimonadaceae bacterium
GCCGCAGATACCCGGCCGCGCGGCGAAGTTGAATTGCACGCGACCATCGGGTGCCGCATCGACGCGTCCGGCGAGCGACTGGGCTCGAGCCAATGGTCCCGGCGCCGCGACGAGAGCGGCGGCTGCGAAGAGATATTTGAACCGCGTCATGGTTTCTTCCCGTCGAGGATGTCCTGGAGCAGCTGAATTCCGCGCGGATCGTTCCTTCGCTCGAGCGCATGAATCGCCTGCGTCCGGAGCTGCAGCACGGTGCTGTTCTTCACGATGTCGATCAGCTTGTCGGTCGCTTCCGGTTCCTTGCGATTTGCCAGAACGTTGATGATCTGCGAGCGCAGGTTGTAGTTGTCGGCGCTGTCGTAGAGCTTCCCAATGTCGGCGACCGATCCTGTCGACGAGCGGAAGTAACGCGATATGGCAGACGAGCGAAGCTGGCTCGACTCGTTCGTGTTTCGCGCGATGTTCAGAATGAACTGGTCGTTCTCCGCGCCGCCCATGCGAGCCACGGCGGTGATGATCGCTTCCTTCAGCCGGTCGTTATCCGCTTTGCTATAGAGATTTCGCAAGTAGGCGGCGTCGTCGGCCGTGGCGCGATCGTTGTTCAAGCTGTTGATCGCTTCCACCCGAAGCGTGATCGGCGCGTCCTTCCGGTCGATGAGCGAACGCATACCGGCGCGCGCCTTCGGGTTCTCACTCGAGGTCAGTGCGCGCACGACAGCGCGCTGGATTCGCTCGTCCTGTTCGGTGCGCAGCATCTCCTCGAGGGCGTTCAAACCCGCATCGCCAGGCATGCGACCGAGGAAACTGATCGCTTCGCTGCGGACGCTCGCATTCGGGTCCGACTTCGCGACCGTCATGAGCAGCGTCGTGGACTCAGCGTCGCCGCGACGCCCGAGCATGAACACCGCGTTACGGCGGAGCTGCGCCGAGCACTCGTCCTTCTTGTCGAGAACGCGACGAAGGATGGGGCTGGCCGCGGCTGGATCCATCTGACTGAGCACATTGAGCGCTTCGCTGCGAACCCGAATGTCTTCCTCATCGCATGGAGCTGCTCCTGTCTCGGCCGCCTGTTTCTCGACCCTCGCGGCCGCTTCGCGATCGCCGCGCTGGGCGAGCGCGCCATTGACACGCGCATAGAGCGCCGAGATCTCGGAATCGTTCGTATTTCGTCCGCGCCCTTCGACGTAGCGCACCGTGCTGCCCGATCCCTTTGACGCAATCGGCTCGAGCAACTTCGCCGCGGCCTTCAGCTCCTCGGTCGTACCGACTTTGTAGCGCGCCAACGCTTCGTAGTACCGCGCGTCATTCTGATACGCCGACTTCGGATAGTTCTTGGAGATGTCGGCGAACAGCTTCGCCGCGTGGCCGTACTCGCCGTTGCTGAGGGCATTTCGCGCCGCGCGATAGACCGAGTCGGCAGGATCACCTTGCGCCCACGGCTCTGGCGGCATCCGATCGGTGAAGTCACGGCCGATGCGAACCCCTCCGAACGGAGCCGGGGCCGGCATGGGCGTCATCACTTCCATCGGAGCGAGAGGCGCCATCGGTGCCATCGCAGCGAGCGGACGGAGTGCGTGCGCCATGTCCTCGCCCAGGCGCGTCGCTTCATGGATGTCGATGTTGAACCGCATGTCCTCCATCGCGAGTCGCGATGCTTCTCGCGCCTGCTCGCGAATCTGCTCCACGTCGATGCGCGACGCTTCACGTGCGAAGTCGGCCTGCGCGCGAGCTAGATCCCGAGCGTTGTCTCGCATCAGGTCGAAATCGTGCAGATCGATGTCGATCGACATCGGCGGCATCGGGTCGATATCGATTCGCATTGGCCGAACTGGCCGCACAGCCCGTGGCGCTGGCGCCGGCGTTGGCGCAGGCGCCGGCTCTGCCGGCCGGGCCGGCCTAGCCGGTGGAGTCGGATCCTGTGCGGCCACCGTGGTGACCGCGGCAACCAGCATGCTCATGGCGAGCGTGATGCGTTTCATCGCTCCTCTCCTCAATTCGCAGAATTGTCAGCGACCGCGGTCCGCAGTCGTGGAATGACGTCGCGCTGTTCGAGCGCGCGGTTAATGAGATCCAACTCGGTGCGACTCGTACCATTATTCTGAAGACGGACGACCTGCGCGAGCACGAGCTCGAGATCGTCGAGCAAGCTGCGCATCGACGGATCGTTTGCGGCCGGCGAATCAAGCAACAGCCGCGTGCGGGTGAGCAGCTCACCGGCGCGGGCGACGAACTGGTCGTCGGCGCGGCCGGCGCGCACTTCCGACGGAAGCGCGATGAGTAGCGCGGCCGTCTGACCCAAATACCTCGATGTCTCGGCTTCGTACGGCTCGGCCGCTGAGCTGTCGGCGCGAACGCTGGCGACCGTGCTGACCACGCTTGGCGTCTGAATGGTTGCCTGGGCCGGGGTTGCGCGATTGAGCATCAGCGACGCGCGTCCGAGGCCGATGCCGACGATCAGTGTCGCGGCGATCGCCCATCCCGGGGCGCGCATCGAAAAAAGAGGAGCACGAGCGGTGGGAGCAGCGTCCCACGCCGTCCGTTCGACGGCGCCCCACATCTCGTCGAGCGGCGCGTCAGGTGGGCGATTGTACGTCTGCGCGGCGTCGCGCATCAATTCATCAAAGCGATCATCCGTCATGATTCAAACTCCGGGGCCAAGTCGGCGAGCGTGGCGCGAAGTTGCGCACGCGCTTGCGACAGTCGGCTCTTGCAGGTTCCCTCGGCCACGCCGAGTACTTCAGCGATCTCGGTGTGGGTATAGCCTTCGATGTCGTGCATGATGACGGTGGTGCGGTAGATGTCCGGCAGGGCATCGATCGCGCGGTGCAGTCGCTCGCGGAGCACGGGGTCGACACCCGGGCCCTCTGAGTTGAACAGGTGGACGTCCTCGAGGTCCGTCTCCCGTTCCCTGAACCGCTTCACCTTGCGCATCGCATTGGCCACCACGGTGACGGTGATGCGATGCAGCCAGGTAGAGAGCGCCGCGTCCCCACGAAAGCGGGACAACTGACTGAAAGCGCGCACGAACGTGTCCTGAGTGAATTCCCGGGCCAGATCAGCGTCGCCGGTCAACCGAAAGGCGAGACGAAAGACCCGGGATGCGTGCGCGTCGTAGAGCTCGCGCGCCGCGATCCGGTCTCCGGCAACGACCCGAGCGATCAGGTCGGGTTCGCTCACCCGGTAGGAGGACTGTAGGGCAACGACTGATTTGGTCACGTGTTGCCTGTTAGATGCGGGAAGAAGGAAAACCGTTCGACCGGCCGAAGGGCGCGCAACTGCCGAACGACGGAACTGACGACCGGCTGACTGTGGCCTTCGCCTTTGCGCCTCTCGCGCCCCTTGGTACGCGCGCTCCTTGGCAGTCGCGATGTTTGGCAGTCGCGCGGTCTGGCAGTCGCGTAGTTCGGCACCCCCGCAGTTCGGCAGTCGCGCAGTTCGGCACCTGCGCTCTTCCAGAGGTCCCCGCCGTTCCAACCTTTTTGCAATTGCCTGTATCTAATCTCCCCGGAACCATTCCGGGGAAGCAATGACCGCCAATCTCGACCTGCTCCAGGGTACACTCGACACGCTCGTCCTCAAGACCCTGTCCTGGGGTCCGCGACACGGCTACGCCGTCGCCCGATGGATCAAGGACACGAGCGACGGGACGATCCTCGTCGAGGACCGCGCGCTCTACGTCTCGCTGCACCGACTCGAAGAGCGGGGCTGGGTCGAGTCGCAATGGGGGCTGTCCGAGAACAATCGCAAAGCCAAGTACTACCAACTCACTGCCGCCGGTCGCCGCAATCTGCGCCAAAAGGCTGGCGAGTGGACGGCCTACGCCAACGCCGTGTTCAAGATCCTCGCGACCGCATCGGGAGACGCGACATGAGCAACGAGAGCAGACCGACGCGATTCTTTCGCATCTCGACTATGCGGACAGTGCAATCCGAGGTCGACGACGAAATGCGCTTTCACATCCAAACGCGGATCGACGCGTTGGTCGAGGCGGGCTCATCGCGCGACGACGCTGAGGCAGTCGCGCTTCGCGAGTACGGCGACCTGGCGGCGGCCCGCAAGCAGCTTGCGTCGATCGATCGGCGGCGCGCGCGACGTGGCGCGTGGCACGAGTGGCTGACGTCGCTCGCGCAGGACGTGCGATTCGGAATCCGCGCGCTTCGCTCGCGGCCGGGATTCGCGATCACGACGCTCATCACTCTCGCGCTTGGCATCGGCGGCAACGCCGCGATCTACAGTGTCGTGTACGCGGTGCTGCTCAAGCCGTTGCCGTTTGCGCAGCCCGATCGATTGGTACATCTGTGGGAGGTCTACAAATCCGAGGTCGATTCGCGCTCGGAGGCGTCGTATCCGGATTATCTCGATTGGCGATCGCGCAACAGCGCGTTCGTCGACATCGGCGGGTACCACGGCTCGGGCTATCTTCTTGGCAGCGAGCGCGCGGTCGTCGTCCCCGGCGCCAAGTCGACCTGGAATTTCTTCAACGTCCTCGGCGTCAGGCCACTGCTCGGTCGTACGTTCGCGCGCGGCGAAGACGATGTCGGTGCGACGCGTGTGGCGCTGCTGACCTATGGGATTTGGCAGAGCCAGTTTGCCGGTGACCAGCGGGTTATCGGACGGACGATCCTGCTCGACGGCGCGCCGGTCACCGTGATCGGCGTGTTGCCGGAGGACTTCCACTTCGCGCGCGAAGGATCGGCGCAGATCTGGACGCCCATCGATCGAGCGGCGAGAGCGCGAGAGCAGCGAGGCAACCATTGGCTCAAGGTCGTTGGTCGTCTGCGCGACGATGTGTCCCTTGCCGCCGCGTCGAACAACATGTCTGCGATCATGCGCGATCTCGCGCGCCAGTACCCGAACTCCAACAACGGCCGCGACGGGCAAGTCGTTTCACTGCGCGATGAGCTGGTCGGATCGGTTCGGCCGCTCTTGCTCGTGCTGTACGGTGCGGTTGCCGTCGTGCTGCTCGTCGCCTGCGCCAACGTCGCGAATCTCTTGCTCATGCGTGGAACCGATCGCCGTCGTGAGATCGCGGTGCGGGTCGCGCTCGGCGCTGGTCGCGGCCGTCTCGTCCGACAACTCCTTACGGAGAGCCTCCTGCTGTCGATTGCCGGAGCCGCGCTCGGCTTGGTGTTCGCGCAGATTGGCGTGCGATCGATCATCGCCGCGATTCCGGTCGCGAGCCGAGCTGATATTCCCGCCCTCTCCAATGCCGGCGTGGACGTGCACGTGATTCTGTATAGCATCGTCGTCTCGATCACCGCGGGGCTCGTGTTCGGGCTCGCGCCGGCGATTCGCACGTCGCGCGCGTCGGTGCACGACGTGCTTCGCGACGGCGGACGTGGCAGCACGTCGGCGACATCGCTGCGCGATGCGCTGGTCGTGGGAGAACTTGCGTTGACATTGATGCTGCTCTGCGGCGCGACGCTGTTCGGCCGCAGTTTATCGAGCCTTCTTTCGCTCGACCTGGGATTTCGCCCGCAACATGTGACAACGGCCGGAATTCTGCTGCCGGGCAAGATCTACCGCGACGCAGCGTCCCAAGTCATGGCGTTCGCTCGCGTCGAGGCGGAGGTTCGATCGCTCCCCGGAGTAGCGGACATCGGACTGATCTCGAAGCTGCCGCTGGATTTCGGAAACAGTCTCGGCTTCGACATCGCGGGACGCCCGCCTTCGCCGCCCGGCCAATACCCGACAGCCAGCTATCGCGAGATCGACGGCAGCTATTTCGCGACGCTTGCCGTGCCCGTCATGAGCGGCCGAACATTCGACGGCCGCGATCGCGCCGCGTCTCCCGCCGTTGCGATCGTGAATCGCGCGTTCGCCGCCGCATACTTCGACCGTAAAGATGCCGTCGGCGAAGCGCTGGTGTTCGGCTCGAAAGACACGGTGCGCATCGTGGGCATGGTCGGCGACGTGCCGATCGGAAATCTCGACACGAAGATTCCGCCGACTCTGTACATCCCGCTGTCGCAGTCCCCCGAGACGTTCATGAACGTCGTCGTTCGAGGCGAAGGAGATCCTACTCAACTCGGGCGCGCGATTGAGAGGGTCGTGACGGAACAAGCGCCCGGCGCCGCGGTGGTCCGCGTGGCGCCGCTGGATCGCGTGATCACGCAATCGACCTCGGTCTTCATGCGGCGGTTCCCGCTGCTGCTCGTCGGTGTCTTCGCCGGTACGGCACTGATTCTCGCGATCGTCGGCATCTACGGGGTGGTGAGTTACTCCGTGGCGCAGCGTTCTCGCGAGATGGGGATTCGGCTGGCACTCGGCGCGCAGCCGCGGAATCTCGTGAACATGATCGTGCGCGAGGGTGGCTGGATCACGGCCGGCGGCGTCGCGATTGGCGTCGTATCAACGCTGATTGCGAGTCGGTTCGTGGCGAAGATGCTTTATGGCGTGACGCCGACAGATCCGGGAACGTACATCGGGGTATCGGTGCTGCTCACCGGCATTGCGTTCGTGGCGATGGTTGTGCCCGCGCGACGAGCAGCGCGAGTCGATCCGGCCGTAACGCTGCGCTCCGACTGACGCGCGCGATGCACCTAGCATAGAGCGCGTTTGCCCAGCTAGGTTGTAGCGCCGCGCAGGCGCCAATGTCCAGAGAACTAATTCGCGGCGGCCGGTTCCCCGAGAATTGGAGTTCTCTCATGCACCGCGCGCGAATCATGCCACTCCGAAGAACTCGCATGCCCAAATGACCGCTGAGTCGGCGGCCGCCCACCCAACGCTCGCGCGCCGACTCGGCCCATTCGACGCGACGATGATCGTCATGGGGGGCATCATCGGCGCGGGGATCTTCGTCAATCCGAGCGTCGTCGCGCGTCAGGTGCACACGCCCGCGCTCGTTCTTGGCGCATGGATCATCGGCGGCGCGATCGCGCTGATCGGCGCGTTCGTCTACGCGGAGCTCGCGGTGCTGCGGCCGCGCGTCGGTGGACAGTACGCGTATCTACGCGACGCCTACCATCCGATCGTTGCCTTCCTCTATGGGTGGACGCTGCTGCTCGTCACACAAACGGGAGGAATGGCCGGCGCCGCGATCATCTTCGGTCGCTACTTTCGCGAGCTCACCGGCTTTGGCGTTCCAGAGCAAGCCGTGGCCGCGCTCACGCTCGCGTTGCTGACGATCGTCAACTGCGTCGGCGTGCGCGCCGGAAGCAACGTGCAGAGCGCCTTGATGGTGACCAAGCTGGCCGCGATCGCGTTGCTCATTGGCGTAGGCTTCATTCTCGTCGCGCCCGCGCCGGTGATGACGGCACCGGCAGCGATGGAGTCCGGTGGGGCCGTGGGCCTCGCCACCGCGATGGTGCCGGTGTTGTTTGCGTATGGCGGTTGGCAGACCGCGAGCTTCATCAGTGGTGAGATGCGCAATCCGCGCCGCGACTTGCCGCGCGGGCTGCTGATCGGCGTCGTCGGCGTGATCGTGCTCTACCTCGCCGTCACGTATGTCTGCCTTCGTGCGCTCGGCGTCGATGGGCTCGCGGGAACGTCGACCCCCGCGTCTCAAGTCATGCGCCGGGCGCTCGGTGATCGAGGCGCGCGGTTGATCGCGCTGGGCATCGCGATCTCGACGGTCGGATTTCTCAGTCAGAGTATTCTCACGGCGCCGCGTGTGTACTACGCGATGGCGCGCGACGGCGTGTTCTTCAAGGCAGTGGGGAAGCTCGATCCACGATCGCGCGTGCCTGTCGTCGCGATCGTGTTGCAGGGGGTGTGGGCCGCGGTCATCGCGCTCACAGGCAAGTATGATCAAATCCTCAACTATGTCGTGGCTATCGACGTGATCTTCTTCGGCCTCACGGGCGCGTCGCTGCTCGTGTTCCGGGCTCGTGCGCGTCGAGCCGGAACTGAAGCCTCCGAAGGCGAGCTCGTTCGAGTGCCTTGGCATCCGATCACCACGCTCTTGTTCGTCGCTGCCTGCTGGGCTGTTTCTCTGACGACGATCGTGCAGTATCCGCGGAATGCGGGGATCGGAGTCGCGATCCTACTCCTCGGTGTCGTGGTCTACCAAGCATGGCGAAGGGGTGCGACCGAAACGCCGGACTCGTCCACGAACGGGGACGACCTATTCGCCTCGTAGAGACGGTGAGTCGGTTGTGATCGCTGTCACGTCGGCCTGAAGTCGTTGTCGCCCTGTGCATTAGCATTTCGCCGAACGCGCGGTTTGGCGGCACCGCATCTGCCTCATAACGGGTCGCAGGATCATGCGGCTCAATGGAGGAATTGATGCGAAGAATCGAATGCATTGCAGTGTTCGCCGCGCTCGCGATCGCCACGCCGGCAATGGCGCAGGGACGCGGTCGCGGAAACGGTGGAGTGCCGCCGGGACAGCGGCCTCCCGCTGGCATGTGTCGCATTTGGATCGACGGGCTTCCGCCGGGTCACCAGCCCGCGCCTACCGATTGCGCCACGGCTGCGGCGCGTGTGCCGTACAATGGCCGGATCATCTATGGCGACCAGACGAGCCGATCGCGGCGGCGCGTGTACGACTCGAACGGTCAGGTGATCACGAACGGTCAAGTCATCACGAACGGCCAGGGCTGCATCCGCCGCGCTGACCGGAACGGCCGAATCCAAACTATTTGTCCGGATAACGACAACGATCGCGATGATCGCATCTCATCCCGAGTCTACAGCGACCAGAATCGGATCGTGAACGAGAAGGGAAAGGTCAAGCACAAGAAGCACAAAGGCGATCGCGATCGGGACAACGACGAGGATCGCATTCGCGACCGAAATCGGTAGTTTCATGAATGCACTTCGCACGAGGCGTCGTCGCCATAACGTTGGCCAGCGGACTGGCTGGGTGTAGCGGCGACGTCTCGCGTGACGTTCGTGGCCGCGGCCTGGCGACGGCAACGCTCTCACCCACCGAACAGGCGCACGTGTACGAAGCGGCGGCGCGCGCCGCGTTCGACGTCGACGATCCCGCGCTCTCGTTGCTGCTCGATCGTCGCCTTCTGCCGCGAACGGTCGGCCTGGCGCCGGCGGGAATGGCCCCCGACGAGGTAGCCGCCGAGATGCGCCGGCGCGGCGCGATCAAAGGCACGTGCGAGCCCGTGCTCGACAGCGGCCGAGGCACGGCGCACTGCAAGGCGGCGTTGCCGGGTTACGTGATTCGGTTCACGCCGGTGTTGACACTGCGTGGCGACTCGACGCAAGTGTACGTGTACGCGCAGAAGTACGACACGCCGACATCCGGTGTCTCGCAAGCACTGCGCTTCGAGCGGGCGTACCAAGTCGTTCGTCGCGGCGACGACTGGCGCGCCGCGCGCGAAGGGCGAATCCCCAAGGAAGTTCGCGGTGATAGCAGGTAGCGTCCTCGAACAAGCGCCACGGTTCGATGTCCACGACGCCGAGACAATCGCGCTCGAGGTGTTCGGCCTGACTGGAGCGGCCGCACCGCTCACGAGCGAACGCGATCAGAATTTTCTCATCGAAAGCGCGGATGGCTCGCGCGTCGTTCTCAAGATCGCCAACGCCGACGAGTCGCGGGCGATGCTCGCGGCACAGCAGGACGCGCTGCGACATGTGTCGCCGTCGCTCGTGATCACTCCACGCGTCGTCCCGGCGACCGACGGTGCAACGCTTTCGGACGTTCCTGGGCGCGACGGACGAAGCCATCTCGTGTGGGCGATCACGTGGCTCCCGGGCCATCCTTTGGCGACCGCCAGACGTCGAACGTCGGAGCTGTACGAGGATCTCGGTCGGCAGGTCGGGGCACTCGATCATGCGCTGGCCGATTTCGATCGTCCGGCGATTCATCGTGAGTTCTATTGGGATTTGGCGAATGGACGCACGATCATCGACCAACATCGCCATCTGGTCGTCGATGCCGAGCAGCGTTCGTCCCTCGACCGACTCGTGACGGAATTCGATCGAGCGACGGAGCCATTGCTCTCACGGCTGCCCCGCGCGGTGATCCATTCCGATCTCAACGACTACAACGTGCTCGTCGGTGGAGGCGACGATCTCGAGACGCGCGACCAATGGATCAGCGGCATCGTGGATTTTGGCGATATGGTCCACAGCTATCGCGTCGCCGACCTGGCGATCGCGATCGCCTACGCGATTCTCGACAGTGACGACCCGCTCAGCGTCGCGTCGCACGTTGTGCGTGGCTATCAGGAGCGCGTTACACTCGACGACAACGAGCTCGCTTCATTGTTCGGACTCGTCGTGCTTCGCTTGTGCATGAGCGTCTGCATCGCCGCCGACCAGCTCCGCCGGCAACCCGACAATCTCTACCTTGGCGTGAGTCAATCGGCGATCCAGCGCGTGCTGCCCAAGCTGGCGACGATTCCGTTCGCGCTCGCACACGCCGCGCTTCGAGCGGCGGCAGGTCGAGAGATCGAGCCGGCCGGCGCGCGCGTCGCGGCATATCTCCGCACGCAACAGCCAGCGCCCGTCATCGGGTTCGACCTGCCGCGGGAACCGAGCATCGTTTTGGACTTGAGCGTGGGGAGTCCGCTCTTGAACGGCGACGTGCGGCGAAACGCGGAGCCTGAGGTCACAGAGCGCGTCTTTGCGTTGATGCGCGAGTCGGGAGTGCGCGTTGCAATCGGTCGCTACGACGAACCGCGTTTGCTGTACGTCGCACCCGCATTCGCGACCGGCACTCGCGTGACGGACGAGCATCGCACCATCCACATCGGCCTCGACCTCTTCGCCGAAGCGGGCACGCCCGTCTTCGCGCCGCTCGACGGAACCGTTCACGCGTTCGCCGACAATGCGACGCCCCAGGATTACGGTCCGGTGATCGTGCTTCGACACACGACTGACGACGGCACCGAGTTCTTCACGTTGTACGGACATCTGAGCCGCGAATCGCTCCGAGGTCTCGAGGTCGGCCGACGCGTCGCGGCGGGCGAGCAAATCGCCACACTCGGTGCGCCCGACGTGAATGGAGGTTGGACGCCGCATCTGCACCTCCAGATCATCACGGACCTGCTCGGCCTCGGCACCGATTTCCCAGGCGTTGCGCGGCCGACGCAGCGAGAGGTGTGGTGCGCCCTCTGC
>DASYSU010000156.1:0-6785 GCA_036002925.1 Gemmatimonadaceae bacterium
AACACCTCGCGCCCGTTCATCTTGATGAACTGCGACTTGTCGGCGAGCACCTCGGTCGAGAATGGTCGCGCACCGCCACCGCCCGGACGACAGAGGAGATCGCCGAGCGTACCGTCGCTGCGCACGAAGGTCGAGAGAATCCCGCGATGCTGCTTCGCGCGTTTGAGAACACCCGCGCCCGCTCCGTCGCCGAACAACACGCAGGTCGAGCGATCCGTCCAATCCGTGATGGAGCTCAGTCGCTCGACGCCTACGACCAACGCCGTGTCGGCGTTCCCGGCCGCGATCATTGCCTCCGCGACGGTGGAGCTGAAAATGAATCCCGAGCACGCGGCGCCGACGTCGAATGCCGCCGCGCGGCTCGCGCCGATCGCCGCCTGGAGATCGACCGCTGCCGAAGGAAGCAGTCGGTCTGGCGATGCCGTAGCCACGACGATGATGTCCAATTCACCGGGTTGAACGCCGGCGCGCTGCATCGCGACGCGCGCCGCCGAGCTCGCGAGATCGGTCACCGATTCGGTCTTGGCAATGTGGCGTTGTTTGATCCCGGTGCGTTCGACGATCCACTCGTCGGTCGTGTCGATCCCGATCGCGGCGAAATCGAAATTGCTCATCACCGTGCTTGGAACCGCTCGGCCCATACCGGCGAAATACGCGATCGGTCGCTTCATGCGGCTCCCACTCCTTCTTGCAGGCGCCGGCCGATATGCTCGTCCATGCGCGTTTCGACCGCCTGCACGGCGACCTTGATGGCGTTCATGATGGCGCGCGGTGACGACTTGCCGTGCGAGATGATGCTCACGCCGTTGACCCCAAGCAGCGGCGCGCCCCCGTGCTCCGAGTAGTCGAGCTGTTTGAGAGCGCTCATCATCGTCTTCTCGTCGAGGCCCGATTGCTTGAGCAGCCGGATGATGAAGGGTGCGATCGCCTCGTAGAACTTGAGCACGACGTTCCCGACAAATCCGTCGCAGACGACCACGTCGATCGGCCCGCGATCACAGGCGCCATTCGGCAGATCGCGCCCCTCGACGTTGCCGAGGAAGTTCAGTCCGGCGGATTGTAGCAGCTGATGGGCCTCTTTCACGGCGGCGTTTCCCTTCTCCGGTTCTTCACCGATGCTCAGCAATCCAATCGCCGGTTGCTCGCGCCCGAGGATGTCCTCCGCGTACACCGCGCCAAGCCGCGCGAATTGCACGAGCTCGTCGGCGGAGCAGTCGACGTTGGCGCCCGAGTCGAGCACGACGACGGGTTTGCGCGCGCTTGGAAACACCGTCGCGATCGCCGGACGCTTGAGACCCGCGTGCAGCTTGAGCACGAGCATCGACGCCGCCATCTGCGCGCCCGTATTACCGGCGGAAACGAACGCTTCGGAATTCCCCTCGGCTTGGAGCTTGAGGCCGACGATCATCGAGCTCTTGGGCTTACCGCGCACCGCGGCGCTGGGCTTGTCGGTCATCTCGATGACGTCGGGTGCGTCGACGATGACGATGCGCTCGCGTTGCGTGCGCATCGCCGAGAATTGCGCATCGTCGAAGAGCGTTGCGAGTTGCTCGTTGATGACCGCGGGGCGTCCGACGAGCTGGATCGAGTGTACGGGATCAAGCTCGCTGAGCGCGAGCAGCGCGCCGGCAACGGTCGCCTGGGGAGCAAAATCGCCCCCCATGGCGTCCAACGCGATGCGCGCCAAGGCTAAGCCTCTCTGGCTTCGACCCGCTGCTTACCGGCGTAATACCCACATTCGCCGCACACGCGATGCGGACGCTTGGGCGCACCGCACTTGGGACATGTCTGAATGACGACTGCAGGCGCCGTCTTGTGCGTGTTGCGGGCGCGCTTCTTTCGCTTGGAGGTACGTCTCTTTGGGACGGCCATGGGACTCTTTCTGGAGGTGTTGAGGTTCTTACGAGTTCGCTACTTCGAGGACTCTTTCAGCTTGCGGAGGGTGTCCCATCGCGGGTCGGCTTCCTGATGACTGCAATCGTGCGTTCCGGCGTTGAGATCGGCGCCGCACCGAGGACACATGCCTTTGCAGTCTTCTCGGCACAGCGCGAAGCTTGGTGCGGCGAGCAACCACTGCTCGCGGATCGCCGGCCTCAAATCGAGATCGAGCGCCTGCGGGTCCAGCTCATAGACGTCGGGATCATCGGTATCCTCATCTCCCGGCTCCGCGAAGATGATGTGTGCTTCGTCGGCTACGTGCGCATGGGCTTCGGCGAGACAGCGGCTGCACTCGAGCGTAACATCGCCTTCGATGTGTCCGTGCCAGTAGAAGCGTCCCGGTCCCGCCGCCGACAAACGACCCGTGACGTGCACCGCGCCGTCCGGCTTCGGATCTTCTTCCTCCCATATCGAATCAGTGGCGGACAGATCCTCGTCGACGACGACGGCGTGCGACTCGAGCGACCGGATGTCAAAGGACAACATCCTTCAAAACTAGCCGAGCCGACGGCCTGCTACAAGTCTGTGAGGGATCAGCGCTTACGGATCGCGCTCGACCGGCCTACCGGGCAGCCAAGACGTCGATCTCCGCAAAGAAGAACCGGGCTTCCCGCGCGGCGTTCTCATCCGAGTCCGACGCGTGAATCGCGTTCCGCTCCTTCGATTCGGCGTAGAGCTTCCGTATCGTCCCATCGTCTGCTTGAGCGGGATCCGTTGCTCCGATTGCGGTTCGTAACGCGGCGACGGCGTCGACCTTCTCGAGCACGATCGGCATGCACGGGCCGGAGGTCATGAACGACACGAGCGAGCCATAGAACGGCCGTTCTCTATGCACGGCGTAGAATTCGCCCGCTTCGGCGTCGGACATGTGGAGCACGCGCGACGCGCGGATCTTGAATCCCTGCTGCTCGAGGTGGGCGATGATCTTGCCAGTTTTGCCGGCGCCAAACGCGTCGGGCTTGATGATCGTGAGCGTGTAATTGCCAGCCATAATTCAATGTCCCCTAGAGTCCGATGAGTTTGCGAACGATGTCGCCGCGGGTGAGAAAACCGACCAGCCGACCCTCCGACACGACCGGCAGCCGCTCGACGTCTTTGTTCGTCATGAGTGCAGCAACTTCAGCAACCGGCTGCTCCGGCCCGACGCACAGTACCTGCCGAGTCATCACGTCGCGCACCGTCTTCTGCGCGTGCGTGCCGACCGGCGTGTGGCGCGCCGACCCGTCCGACAACACTTCACTCGCGAGAAGATGCCGCATGAGCTCCCGCTCGCTGAGCATTCCGAGCAGTCGTTGCTCATCGTCGACAACAGGCAACGCACCCAGCCCAGTCCGAATCAATTCCAATGCGGCTCGTCGGAGCGGTGTGTCGGCGGTCGTCGTGCGCGGACGCTCGGTCATGAGATCCCGCACCAGCAATTGCTCGGGGATCTCCTGATCGAAGAAGAACGGTAGCGACACGACCGACTCCGCGCTCGGAGCGCCGACGAGCGCCTCGACGACGTCGTCCTTTTGGAGCAGGCGCGCAAAGGCTCGCACGACTTGCAGGTGCCGTGCGGCGAGGCGCGGAGGCGCGACGACGACGACGACGACCGGTGCACGCTGCTCCGTCTCGCCGATTGGTGCGCGGCGGACGCCGTCAGGACACACTCCCAGCGCGGCCTGCAACGCCGATGCGGTGTCGGTTCGATAGTGCACGAGGAAGGCATGGTCGGCAATCACCACCATGTCTTCTCCTCGTTCCTCGGCGACACGCATCTGCAGCCGATCGAGATCGTCGATGGCCCCCGACGCCTCGAGATGCGCCAGCAGCGTCGATCGCGCCGAGTCGAGCGTGTCGCAGGTCAATGGAACCACGACGCGGGACGGTGCGAGGAAGTTCGCCAGTTTCATCCGTGCGCTCAGGCCATCGCGGGCAACGGATGCGGCGCACCCTCGGTCGCGCGGGCGCGACGTAGAGCAATCGCAAGAACCACAGCAAGCACGATGAGCAACGCGTTTCGGAGTCCCATCCCGACCAGCGCCGCAGTCCGGGTGGCCAACAGCTCGTCGTAATGATGAGGATACATGTAATACGTGAGCACGCCGATTCCAGTGAAGAGGATCCAGACGGCGAGCCGATACGGCCGCGTCACCAGCGGAATCATGACCATGGCCCAAATGAGATATTGCGGCGAGAGCACTTTGCTCGCCGCCATCGATGCGACGAGGACGAGCGCGGAACTGTGTGCGACGAATTCGACGTCGCATCCGACATCCATCTCGCGGTCCTTGGCCCGACGCGCGATGATCGCGTAGACGACGATGAGCGTGAGCGCGAGGACGAACGTCGACACCGTTGCCAGCGCGTCGGGAACGCGTCCGGCCAGATTCCATGACGCGAAGGACATTCGCACATCGACCAGGCCGAGTCCGAGCCCCTGCGCGATGAAGGCGAGCGTCCCGTACGTGCTGTCGAGATGGATGCCGCGCTTCGTGTGATAGTTCACTAATACTCGGAGACTCGTCGGGGCGGTCACCAGCCACGGCAACAACACCACGATGCACGTCGACGCAAACGCGATGGCCGCTCGAGCGAACCGGCGACGATTCGCACGCCAATCCAGAATGATGAACACCGGCGCGAGAAGGATTGGATAGACCTTCGTCATGAGCCCGAGGGCGAGAAACACCCAGGCTCCGACATCTCGGCCGCGTGCAAACCAGACGATCGCCAATACGGAAAACGTCGCGGGGAAAATATCATACTGGTGCAGCGTGATGGGGCCGACGGCGAGCACCACGACAGTGTATACGCCCAGAAGTCGCCACACCGACAGAGACCACCAACGCGCCGCGACGTACAGGGTGCCGAGCGTCAGCAGGTCGAACACGACGACTTGAGTCTGAAACCAGACATAGTACCACCGGAACGATTCGCCCAGTATTCGCGGCAGCGTGAAAAAGACAAGCGCGAACGGTGGGTACTCGAGGACGAAATCCCGGTACGGCATCAACCCCGAGAGCACCTTCCCGGCGTAGTCGTAGAACAGCCCCGTGCCCGAGTATGGAATGTTGTAGACGCTGCGAAAGAGACCAGCAAAGATTCCGACGTGCGCCAGGGCGAACAGCACAAGCGCCAGCTTGTCGTTGGCCCAGCGCGGACGATTCATCGAGGCAGCCTGGCCTTGAGGAGATCCACGAAGTCGAGGGGACGTTTCGCGACGCCCATGCCGGCCGCCTCGAAGGCAGCGACTTTCTCCGCGGCCGTTCCGGACGAGCCGGAGATGATCGCGCCCGCGTGTCCCATACGGCGGCCCGGCGGTGCGGTCTGTCCGGCGATGAACCCGACGACCGGCTTTTTCATGTTCGCTTTCACGAACGCCGCGGCGTCCTGTTCGTCGGTGCCTCCGATCTCGCCCATCATCGCGACCGCCCTCGTTTGCGGATCCGCCTCGAAGGCTGAGAGGCAATCGATGAAGTTCGTGCCGTTGATCGGGTCGCCACCGATGCCGACGCAAGTGGATTGTCCGAGTCCGGCGCGGGTGAGCTGATAGACGATCTCGTACGTGAGTGTACCCGACCGACTGACGACGCCGATGTTTCCAGGCGTACAGATCCGTCCCGGAATGATGCCGACCTTCGATTTGCCCGGTGTGATCAAGCCGGGACAGTTGGGCCCGAGTAGGCGCGCGCCCCGCTCGCGGACGAACGGATAGACGCGCGTCATGTCGAGCACCGGCACGCCTTCCGTGATGGCGACGATGAACTTCACGCCGGCGTCGGCAGCTTCCATGATCGCATCGGCCGCGAACATCGGCGGCACATAGATGACGGACGTATTCGCCTTCGTCGCGGCCACGGCATCGGCGACGGTATTGAAGATCGGCACCTTCGACTCGAACTGCTGTCCGCCTTTGCCAGGCGTCACACCGCCCACGATCTTCGTTCCGTACTCGAGCATTTGCTTCGTGTGGAACGATCCATCGCGCCCCGTGATCCCCTGCACGATCACCGTCGTGTCGTTGTCGATGAAAATGCTCATGCGGCCTGTCCTCCCTTCGCCAGCTCGACCGCTTTCTTCACCGCCTCATCCATGTCCGATGACGCGGAGAATCCGTTCTCTTGCAAAATCTTCATCGCGATCTCTTCGTTGGTTCCGGTGAGCCGAATGACGATTGGCACCTTGAGTGGATTCTGTTTCGTTGCCGTCACGATGCCGTTCGCCACGTCATCGGTGCGCGTGATGCCGCCGAAGATATTGAACAGAATCGCCTTCACACTCGCATCGGCGGTGATGATCTTGAGGGCGTTGACGACCTTCTCCGGGTTCGACGATCCGCCGATGTCGAGAAAGTTCGCCGGCTCGCCGCCGTAGTATTTCACGAGATCCATTGTCGCCATCGCAAGACCAGCCCCATTGACGACGCAGCCGACATTGCCGTCGAGCTTGATGAAGGTGAGGCTCGCGTTTCGCGCGAGCACTTCGCTCGGCGCTTCCGCGCTCTCGTCGCGCAGCGCTGCGAGCTCTGGGTGCCGATCGAGCTCGTTGTCGTCGATCACCATCTTCGCGTCGAGCGCGACGACGTCACCGGCCGGCGTGGTGACGAGCGGATTGATCTCAGCGAGCGAGCATCCGTTCTTCATGAACGCCGAATACAACTGCTGTAGAATCTTGGCGACGGCGCGGACTTTCTTCACGTCGTCGAACAGGAAGAACCCGAGGCGACTCGCCTGGAATGGCTCGAGCCCATACCGCGTGTCAACCGGAAGCTTGAGAATCTTTTCGGGTGTTTTCGCGGCGACTTCCTCGATGTCGATGCCGCCGGCTGGGCTCACCATGAATACCGGCTTCTTCGACGCGCGATC
>DASYSU010000157.1:0-9056 GCA_036002925.1 Gemmatimonadaceae bacterium
CGATGATGCGAGTGATACCAATAGATGCCTGCGTCGGGGAAGCGAACGACGTAGCGAAAACGTTCGCCCGGTTGCACCAACGGTTGCGTGACGTGTGGCACGCCGTCGAATCGATTGTCCAGGCGGATGCCATGCCAGTGGATGCTCGACGGCTGGTCGAGATGGTTGGTGAAGTTGACGATGATCGTCGAGCGTTGTGTGACGCGGATCAGCGGCCCGGGCGTCTGCCCGTTGAAGCCGTACGTCGTGATCTCGCGCCCGGCAATCGCGCGGCGAATCAGGCCGGCGGTGAGATCGAGCGAATCGCCATCGCGCAGCGTCAAGACTTCGCGCGGGCGCGCAGTCGGAATCGCGTTGTCGCTTCCGCTACCGGGACGCCACGGCCGCTCGTTCGGCACGAGTGCCTCGAGGCCGGCGACCATCGATGGAACCTGCGGGTGCATGTCGGGCATCGTCCATCGCGGTGTCGTGTCGGCGGCGTGTCCATGCGCCATCGCGACCGAACGCGCCGGCAAACGCGATGCGTCGTGCGGCTGTAGGAGCCAGCTGGGTGACATCGCACGAAGGAGCATCCGGCCGGATCGTCTCGTCACCGAGCCTGATCGCTCCGCTGTGATCATCACGATGAACTTGTTGAACGACTCCACCCCTACGTGGGTCGTTCCCGCGCGCACTTCGCCGAGCTTTACTTCGGGCGCGAGACTCGGCGGCGTGATCCAAGCGACGTACGTCGTGTAAGGTCCGAGCGATCGCGGATCGGGAAGATTCCTGAGCGTGATGTCGAGCTGGTATTCGTGGTGACCCTCTGCGTCGACGGCAACCGTGAACGACGATTGCGCCGGCCGCCGGAGCGTGATCGTTCCGGCCGCGGCTCGAAAATCAGGAACCGGGATGAGATCGATGCAGTAGAGCGAACGGCTGGGACCGAGCGCTTGATCGGGCTGCTCGATCGCGCAACGGTCCGGCGCCGCCGGCATTCGCTCTCGAGTCGGCGGTGCAATCAGCAGCGCGATGATGGAGACGATCGCGCGCGACGTCAGCTGTTCCTGGGTGGCTCGCAGTTGAACATCCAGCCGGTAGGTGGACCGACGAAGTTTAGCAAAGTCTAGTCGGACCGCAGCGCACTTGCCGGATCGACTCGTGTCGCCCACCGCGCCGGCACATACGCCGCAATCGTCACGACGATGAGCAGCACGACGCACGCCGTGACGAGCGCCACCGGATCGGTCGGACTGACGTCGAACAACATGGCCGCCAGCAATCGAGAGGCGAACAAAGTGACGACCAACCCGATAATCGCGCCCGCTCCCGACACCGCAAGCGCCTGGCCGAGGACGTCGCGCCGCAATCGCTCGGGCGCCGCGCCGAGCGCCATGCGGATCCCGATTTCGCGCGTGCTCTCGCGCACAACCGACGCCATGAGCCCGTAGAGTCCGATCGCAGCCAGCAGCAGCGCCGCGCCGGCGAACATCGACATCAGCACGGCGCTCATGCGCGGTCGCGCCAGCGGCTTCGCCAGTAGCTCGTCCATGGGATGCACGTACCAGAGCATAAGCTGCGGATCGACCGCGCGCGCCTCGCGGCGAAGCGCCGGCAAGACGGTGCCGATCTCGCCCGAGGTTCGGATCGCGAAATTGAACTGCCAGAAGCCCGCTTGCCGCCATGGCACATATACCGTCGGCGTCGCCGCACGAAATATCCGCAAGTGTGTGTCAGCCGCGACGCCGATTACCCGCCGCGACGCATTGACGCTGTCCGGCGTCCAATAGTGAATGCGTTTGCCGATCGGATCCTGCCCTGGCCACACGAGACGCGCGACCGATTCGCTCACGATCGCTACGAGCTCGGCGTTTTCTCGATCCGCGTCCTCGAATGGTCGTCCGCGCAGAAGCGGCGTCCCCAGCGTACGGAAGTACTCCTTTCCTCCGCTTTCGATGGGGACGATCGGATTGGAGGCACGATCCGATTCCGACTGCCCTTCACGATCGAGTCGTCCAAGAAACACGTTGTCGCCGACCAGCGGCGGGATCAGCGTCGGTGTGACGGCGACCACGCCCGGAATCGCGCGCCATCGTCGTATCACGTCTTCGCCGAGCGGATACATCTTCGACACGGAGTCGTACTTCTTCGACGGCCACGACGTCGCGAGCATGGTGAGATGATCCGCATCGTAGCCGAGGTTGAGCGACTGAAGCCGCGCGAGGCTGCGCGCAAGCAATGCGCCGCCGGCGAGCATCATGAGAGCAAGCATCGTCTGCGCGCCAACGAGCACGTGACGGAAGCGGCGACGGGTCATCGAATCGCGACCGGACCTCGTGTCGAGGCGCAGCGTACCGGCAACGTCGGTGCGCGCGGCGATGACCGAGGGCACGACACCAAAGAGCAGGACCGTCAGCATCGTCACGCCGATTCCCGCGGCGATTGGCGTTCCCGAAAGCTCGATGACCTCGGCGCGAGGTAACTGAGTCGGCGCGAGAACGAGCAAGACTTTCGTCAGCGCCTGAGCACAAACGATCCCGAACGCGCCTCCCGCTACCGCGAGCAAGCCACTCTCGAGGAGCAGTTGCTTGACGACGTCGCCATAGGTCGCGCCGAGCGCGCGACGAATCGCCAACTCTCGCGCGCGTGATCCCGCGCGAAGCAGCAGCAGTCCACCGACGTTGACGCACGCGATCAGAAGCAGCAGCGCGACGGCACCGGTCAAGACCAGCAAGATGGGACGCACGTCGCCTAGGATGGCTTGCGTCAGTCCAATTGCCTTGGCGCCCGTCACGTGGAATTCCGGCGACACGCGCTGGACGATCGAGAGCAGCTCTGCAGCGGCGGCGGATGGGGTCACGCCCGGCGCGAGCCGCGCAATGGCGATGACCGAGAGGTTCCCCTCGGGCCAGATGATCCAATACTCCGCGCCCGTGGGATAGTCGAGGCCCGGCGGCGCGATGCCGACAACGGTGTAGTTCAGCTGTGAGTACGGCTCGTACAAATGTCGGCCCACGATCGACGAGTCACCGCCGAAGTCTCGTCGCCACGCTTTGTAGCTCAGCACGAGCACGGGCGCCGCACCATGTTGGTCGTCTTCCGCCTTGAACAATCGACCGAGGAACGGACGAGTGCCGAGCACTTGGAAGAACGTGCCTGTCACCACGACCCGGCCCATTGTCAGCGTTCGGTCGCCGTCGACGAGCGGGCCTTGACTCGTCCCCCAGTGCGCGAACGCACCGATCAATCGGATCGTTCGACTCTCGCGCTGCACAGCCTTGATATGCGGCGAGACCAAGCCGTACTCGACCTTGGGATCCTTGTACGTCGACAAGACGACGACGCGCTCCGGATCGCGCACCGGCAAGCGCTCGAGCAAGACGGCGCGGAAGACCGTGAACATCGCGACGGCGGTGCCGATGCCAAATCCGAGAATCAGGATGGCAGCCGCGGTGAACGCCGGCGTGCGGCGCAGTCCACGTAGCGCGATGCGAACCTGCCTGGCAGCGTCGTTCATCGGTCCTCGGGTAGTCGTCGAATGATCCCGGAGGCGGCTCGGGCTGTCAAACCCCTGATCCCAGACACCCGACGCAACCGTTCACCCGATCCCGTTGTCACACTGAGATAGCGCGACGGTAATTGCCGAATTACTCCCAACCGAGGGCGATCGATGCGTTCGAGACTCTTTGTCCTATCGACCATCATTGGGGCGTGCCTGGCGGCGGCGCCGGCGGTCGCTTCCGCACAACGCGTCCACTCCGAGCACCTAAGCCATCGGTACGATCCACCGCGCTACCACTACCGCTACCACTACGACTTTGGCGAGCACGGCCAGACGGCACGTTTCCGCGCCGCCGAGCGCGCCACTCGGGCTGAAGCTCGAGCGGAATCTCGCGCGGAGTCGCGGGCGGAGCTACGGGACAGCGCGACGCGACGCCGTTTCGATCGCGACTTCATGCGACACAATCTCTCGATGCGGATTCACGATCGGATCGACGCAAGCCGGGGGCGATCGAGAATTCGCTGGTAACGAATTCAGGGAGTACGTTCAATCCGTCACGCACAGGAGATCGCCAATGTCGATCAGTCGCCGACGGATGCTGCTCTCGCTCGCCGCCACCGCGACGGCTGTCCCGGCGGGTTCACTGCTTGGCGAGATCGCCAAGCGCCAGACACCGCAGCCGCGACCGCTGCGCGGCGCCGACGGTCGCGTCGACTGGAAGGCGGTGCGCGCGCTCTTCTCACTGTCGCCCGACTGGACGCACCTCGCCGCTTTTTTGTTCGTCTCGCACCCGAGACCGGTTGCGGAGTCGATCGAGCAATTCCGTAAGAAGCTCGACTCGGACCTGGTGTGGGCGGAGATCGCGGCGCTCACGGACTCCGAGGGACGCCCACTTGTTGCGGTCAAGCGGGCGCTCGCCGGTTACGTTGGCGGCAAACCGGAGGAGATCTGTCTGACGTCCAACACGACCGGGGCGTTGGCAATGGCGTATCATGGCCTCCGGATTCGACGCGATCAGGAAGTGCTCACCACCGAGCACGATCACTATTCGCATCACGAGTCGATTCGGTACGCCGCGGCGCGCTCTGGCTGCGGCGTTCGGTACGTCGCGCTGTACGACAAGCCGGCAGGCGCCAGCGCGACTCAGATCGTCGATCGCGTCGCGAAAGCGATCCGGCCAAACACGCGCGCCGTCGGAGTCACCTGGGTGCATTCGTCGACCGGTGTGAAGATTCCGGTCGCGGAAATCTCCGCCGTCGTGGCGCGTGCGAATCGAGGACGCGCGGCCGCGGACCGGTGCCTCCTCATCGTCGACGGCGTGCATGGATTCGGAAATCAGGATGTCGACGCCGCGCGGCTAGGCTGCGACCTCTTCGCATCGGGGACGCACAAGTGGCTTCTCGGACCGCGCGGTACGGGATTCCTGTGGGGACGACGTGAGGTGTGGCCGGAGTTCCGTCCGACGATTCCCGCCTTCGAGCCCGACGGGATGCAGACGTGGGACGCGTGGATGAATCGCACAGAGTTGCCCGCAACCACGGCGGCCTTCATGTCGCCGGGAGGATTTCTCGCCTACGAGCACGTGCTCGCGATCCCGGCGGCGGTGGAATTGCATCGCGCCATCGGCCGCGATCGCATCGCCGCACGCATCGCCGAACTGAATGGCGCGTTCCGGGAAGGGGCAGCGAAGCTGCCGGGCGTTACACTCCACACGCCGCGTGACCCGAAACTCTCGGGCGGACTCTCCTGCTTCGAGGTTGCCGGTCTCACCCCAGAGCAGGTCACGGAACGGCTCGCGGCGCAGAAGATCCGCACGAACAGCTCCCCATATAAGATCTCATATGCCCGCGTGTCGGCGGGAATCATGAACTCCCCAGAGGACATCGACACGGTGCTACGCGCAATCCGCCGGCTCTCCGCATAGCGAAGACGACTCCACCACATACGACGGCGCCCTTGTGGGCGCCGTTTTTTTCTGTGGCTCGCTCGCGGTTGTCTTATCGAACGTTCCGACCTGCGGCAGTCGCGTTGCTGATCTGCAGGTCGAACCCGTTGGGCGTGGTCGTGTGGTAACTCTTGTACGGTGCGGTGTGAATATCACCGGAGCCGCCGGTGTCGGCCCGACCAGTGAGCCCGCGTTTGTCGAGCTCCGCCTTCACCTGATCGGCGTCCCATGGCTGAATGCCGAACGCGATGTGATCGATCGACGCAACGCGCCGCGCCGGCGCGCCGCCGCCACGCCCGCCGGTTGAATCGCCGCGCGCTCCGCCTGCACCCGCGCCACCGCCCCGTCCACCAGGACCGCCGCCGCGAATGATGATGTTGCCGATGTCGCCGATCTCGCATTCGTTCTGACTTCCTTCATCTCCTTTCGGCTTCCACCCAAGGAGCGCTTGATAGAACGCCGCGCTCTCCTTGTAGTTCGGGCACTGGAAGGAGATGTGATCCAACCAAATGGTTTTCCAATTCGTCGGGTCGAACGGGGCGGGTGCGGGCAATGCTCCACTCGCCGCTCCCTGCCGCTTCCGGTTGCCGTTGCTGATCAACACGGCGAATCCGCCTGGATCGATCACGCGGAAGGCTTCGAATCCCTTTCCGTCGTTCTCCGCGATCGGATTGAGCCCGCGCTTTCGCAACTCGGCCTCGACTTTCTTGGCGTCCCACTGATCGATGCCCCAGCAGAACGAATCCCACACCACATTGCGCGGCGCGCGCGCACCGCCGCGGCCACCGCGCCCGGCCGCCGCGCTGTCAGTGACCGGTGGTGCCGGCGGTGGCGGAGGAGCCTGATAGCCGCCTCGAATGATCACGCTGCCGACATCGTCGCCGATGTCCATCACGATCTTGGTCCCATCGTCGCTGCGGACCTTCCAGTTCATGAGCGTCGCGTAATACGCGGCTTCACGCTTCGGATCCGCCGCTTGCATCGTGAAGTGGTCCATGTAGACCGTCTTCCATCCCGTCGGATCGAACGGAAGCTTGGCCGGTGTCTTATCGCACTCCGGTAAGTTGGCACGCTCGCCGCCGCAGCGCCCTTGTCCGAACGCGCGCACAGGAAGCGCGACGCCGACAGCGGCGACACCGAGCGCCTGAAAAAGTTGTCGACGGGAGATCGCGCCGCGATCGAAGTCGTTGAACAATCTGGACAGCGCGTCATGCATAGTCAGTCCTCCCACAATGGACGCGGATGATCGAACGTGATGACTCGAATCAAGACCAACTCAGTCGGCAGAGTATGGATGCGACCCGAGCCCGTGGCAATATGGTCCGTCGCTGCTGGAAACCGGCGGTAGGGGGTGCTCGTAGGGTCCGACACTCCACCTTCGTCGCGGCATCGAATGACCAACATGTGGCAGCGCGTCTCCTACGCGTGGCGCTCGCTCCGGCGAGCCCCGCTGTTTAGCGTCACCGTCGTCCTTGCCCTGACCCTCGGCATCGGATCGGCGGCGGCGATTTTCGCGATCATCAACGGCGTGCTGCTCCGTCCACTTCCCTACGGACATCCCGATCGGCTCGTTGGAACCTGGAACGACCTGCCGCCCCTCTCGTTGCTGCACGCACAGCAGACGCCCGGCATGTACCGGACTTATAAGAAGTACGCGACGACAATTGCCGGCATCGGCCTGTACAATGACGGGTCCGTCAATGTCTCCGATCCCGACGGACGGGGCGAGCCGGAACGCATGACGATGGCGTCGACCACGGTCGACGTCATCCCGTTGCTCGAGGTCTCGCCTATTCTCGGTCGAACGTTCAGCGAGGCGGAAGACGCGCCGAAGGGTCCGAACGTCGCGATTATCAGCGAGGGATTGTGGCGCCGGCGTTTTGGTGGCGCCCGCGACGTCATCGGCAAGAAGCTGCTCATCTCGGGGCGGTCGA
The DNA here is from genome assembly GCA_036002925.1 of Gemmatimonadaceae bacterium. Taxonomy (GTDB): domain Bacteria; phylum Gemmatimonadota; class Gemmatimonadetes; order Gemmatimonadales; family Gemmatimonadaceae; genus JAQBQB01. Next base: position 7,361 of record DASYSU010000157.1, read on the forward strand.
CCGAGATCATTGGCGTCATGCCGTCGAGCTTTCGATTCCCGTCGCCGAACACCCAGCTCTGGCTTCCGGAGCAACTCGATCCCAACGCCCAGTTTCCCGGCGGGTTCAATCACAACGGCATCGCGCGCCTCAAACCCGGCGTGACGATCGAGGCGGCGCAGCGCGATTTCGCCAATGTGCTGCCGCGCATCGTCGACGTCTCGCCAATGTTGGCGCCCGGCATCACGACGCAGATGCTGCTCGACCAGGCGAAACCAGTTCCAAAGCTCGTGCCGATGCGCGACGACGTCGTGGGTGAGATCGCACGGACCCTCTGGATCGTCGCGGCGGCGGCGGGACTCGTTCTTCTCGTCACGTGCGCCAACGTTGCCAACTTGCTGCTCGTCCGAGCAGACGCGCGACATCGCGAGCTCTCTGTGCGCGCCGCGCTTGGCGCTGGGCGCGCGAGTATCATGACGCACTTCTTCAGTGAATCGGCGCTGCTTGCCGCGTTCTCGTCGATTCTCGGGGTCGCCGTCGCCTACGTGGCAATTCGTCTGCTGGTCGCGACGGGACCCGCCCAGATCCCGCGCCTCGCCGAAATCCGCGTCGACGCGTCGGTCATCCTGTTCACGCTCATCGTAGCGGCACTCGTCGCCGTCGCGTGCAGTGCGATTCCAGCAATCCGGTTCATGCGAGCCGATGCGCTGTCGGGCCTTCGCGACGGTGGGCGCGCGGGTACCGTGGGAAGTCATCGTCAGCGCGCGCGCAGTGCGCTCGTCGCGGCACAGATGGCACTCGCGCTCGTCGTGCTCTCCGCGTCGGGGTTGCTGCTCCGCAGCTTTCAGCGACTGCACGCGGTACGCCCTGGTTTCAACCCCGACGGTGTGGCAACGCTTTGGATCTCGGCGCCATCGCTTCGATATGGCAACGGCGCGAATCTCGTCCGTTTCTTCCAGCAGCTCACCGAACGCGCGGCTCAACTTCCGAGCGTCACGTCGGCCGGCGTTTCGTCGCGGCTTCCGCTCCAAACGAATGGCATGGATCAAGACCCGTTCTACGTCGAGGGCGACGCCGGCAACGTGACGAAGATTCCTCCACTCGAGATCTATAGCACCGTCGACGCGGGCTACTTCAAGGCGATGGGCATTTCGCTCGTCGCGGGACGCCTGTTCGATCGCATCGATCGCCAGAGCGGCGCAGAAGCGCTCATCAGCAGTGAGACGGCCATTCGATTCTTCCACGACTCCACCGGACGTGCTGCGATCGGCAAGCGCTTTCGCGAGCTGCCGAGCGGTGAGTGGAAAACGATCGTCGGCGTCGTCGGGAGCGTGCGTGACACGTCGCTACAAGCGGCGCCGACACGCGCCGTGTACTACCCACAGGCAGTGTCGGTTGACACGTTCTCGAGCGGCCCGAACCACACGATGGCGTTGATCGCGCACACGACCGGCGACGTCGCCACGACGACGCGCGCCTTGCAGCGCGTCGTTCACGAGCTCGATCCGACTCTTCCCACGTTCCAGGTCCGCTCGATGCGCGAGGTGACCGACGCGTCGATCGCGCGACTCTCGTTCATGATGACCGTCCTCGGCGTCGCGGCGGCCGTGACGCTGATCCTTGGCATCGTCGGTCTGTACGGCGTGATCGCCTACGTCGTGACATTGAGAACGCGCGAGCTCGGCGTCCGCATCGCCCTCGGCGCGCAGCCTCGAGC
>DASYSU010000158.1:0-19908 GCA_036002925.1 Gemmatimonadaceae bacterium
CCGTATGCCAACGGACCATGGCTCGTTGTTCGCGTTGCGTCCAGAGAGGTACAGGTCGCCGCCGGCATCGATGGCAAAATTCTCGAACGGACGTCGCTCGAGCTCACGCGCCGCCATGTCGACGGCGAGCCCCTTGGCCACGCCACCGAGGTCGAGCAGGAGAGGCCGCGCGAGCATGATGGTCTTTCGATCGACGTCCAACTCGACGTCGCGATAACTCGCGTTATCGTCGCGCTCGAATGTCGAGCGTACAATGGCGCCACTCCGATACTCACGATTGAACCCGCGCGCCTCGAGCTCGAGCCCCAGCGTCGGATCAAAAGCTCCTCCGCTTTCCTCAGCCACGGCAATCGCGAAGCGCACCGTCTGGAACAACAGGTCGCTCACCGCGACGCGGACGCCGATCTGCCCGGACAACCGACTGAGCTCACTGTTCGGGTCGAACCGCGAGCAGACGCGTTCGACTTCTTCGAACCACGCGAGGGCGCTCGCTGCGCTTTCCACACGGTGGGCGGAATCCGCGCCGGAGCCGACGATGTGCACCGTGACGACCGTCCCCATCGACGCGATGGTGCGGACGTACGCGTCGGTCACTTCGCCTTCTTCAGCGCCGCGATGACCGCATAATAGAACGCGTTCGTGCTCTGCGTCGCACCCGACACGAAATCGACCTCGGGGCTTTGACGCAACACGACCTGGATCGGGAGCTCCGAGATCAACGAACACGAATACTGCGTGAGACACTGGCTGATGATCACCGCCTCGATTCGGGCACCTTTGATCAGTACCGTCGCCTCGATGTCGCCGTGTCGCGACGTCCCCCACCCCGAATACGTGCCGTCCTTGTACGCCGCGCGGTCTTTGTCCGTCGTCGTCGCCGCCGAATCTGTTGCTTGCACAGAGGCGGTCTTGCTCGAATCGGATGTCGATACCGGCGGCGGGGCCGCGACGCTGGACGCTGTCGTGTCCACGATCGCCTTGCTAGGCGTGGAGTCTGCCTGCTTCGCCGGTTTGACGCTGCTCACCGCGTGCGCTGGACCGCGGCGGTGCTGAACTGAGGGTGCCGTCGCGGCGGGCGCAGGCGCCCTGTCGCGAGCAGTATCCGGGTGCGGCTCCGGTGCGACCTCGACCGGCGCAACGTGCGCTTGGGGCGGTGTCCGTGGACGGCGGTTCTCGGACTGAACCTCGAACTGCGCGGCAGCGGCGCGCGTCCGCGAGTAGCCCGCGGCATAAACCGCGAGCACAGCGGCCGATCCCAACGCAACGAGGTTGTGCTTGACCGGTGTCACCTCAACTCCGTTCGAAGACCTTCAACGCGAGTTCAACTTTACCGAACGGCGCCGACACTTGCACGCCCTGCACCGCGTCCTTCACGCGATCGAACATCTCGTGCGCGATCGCGATCCCCTCGGCGACCGCGTGCTCCTTGGACTTCTCGTTCGCTCGGCGCATCCGGCTGATGATGCTGTCCGGCACCATCACGCCGGGCACTTCGTTCGCCAAGAATTCCGCGTTGCGCACGGAGACCAACGGCCAGATTCCCGCAATCACCGGGATGCGCACATGCGAGATCGAATCCAGAAACCGCTCGAGCTGCACGACGTCGAACACCGGCTGCGTGATCGCGAACTCGGCGCCCGCGTCGACCTTCCACTCGAACCGCTTGAGCTCCTGCGCCGGATCGATCGCCACCGGATTGCAACCAACGCCGATAGTGAAGCACGTTGGCTTCCCGATCGCATTGCCGCCAGGATCGAGTCCGCGGTTGAGATTCCGTACGAGATTCGTCAAGCCGATCGAGTCGACGTCAAACACCGCCGTCGCGTCGGGGTAGGGGCCCATCTTCGGCGGATCACCCGTCACCACGAGCAGGTTGCGCAGCCCCACGGCCGACGCGCCCAACAAATCGCTCAGCATGCCGAGCAGATTTCGGTCGCGACACGCGTAGTGCGTCACCGTCTCGATTCCGACTTGCTGCTCGATGAGCACACTCGTGAGCAGGGCGCCCATGCGGCTCTGCGCGCGCGGTCCGTCGGGCACGTTGACGGCGTCGACGCCCGCCGCCTTCAATCGGCCGACGTCGGTGAGCATGCGCGTCGCATCGACGCCGCGCGGCGGGACGATCTCGACCGACGTGACGAACTGTTTCGTCGCCAGCTTGCGTCCCCACTTCGACCGGTCCGCGAGCGGAATCGCTTCGACGCCTTCGACAATCGGTGCATGCGACGTCAGCGTGCCGCCGGCGCCGTTGCCGCCGACCGAATCCTGGTGCGTGACGTCCAGCACACCGCCGCCGGCGAGGCGTGGACTCAACGGCCGAACGCCTTCGACCATGGCGTGAATGTGCTCGGGCGTCGTGCCACAGCATCCGCCGACGATCTTCGCGCCGGCTTGGACGAGGTGACGCGCGTACGTCCCCATGTACTCGGGGCTCGCCATGTACATGCTTCGCCCGCCCACGTCGCGCGGCATGCCGGCGTTCGGCTGCGCGCTCAGCTTCTTGCGCGTGTGCGGCGCCATCTTCTCGATGCACTCGAGAATGGTTTGCGGGCCGACGGAGCAATTGAGCCCGATCACGTCGGCGCCCCACCTGTCGAGCGAGCGGGCAACGTCTTCCGGCGTCGCGCCGTAGGGCGTGCGGCAATCCGCGCCGATCGTCATCTGCGCGATGATCGGGAGCTTGTCGTCGACCGACCGCGCCGCGCGAATCGCCTGCTCGATCTCGAGTAGGTCGCTGAACGTCTCGAGGATGAAGAGGTCGACTCCACCCTCTTTGAGGCCTTCCATCTGCTCGCGAAAGATCGAGTACGCTTCGTCGGCGCTCGTCGGTCCGTAGGGCTCGATGCGAACGCCGAGCGGACCGACGGCGCCCGCGACGAGCGCGCGGTCACCGGCGGCACTGCGGGCCACTTGGCCGGCGGCGCGATTGAGCTCGCGCACCTGGGTCTCCAATCCGTGCTGCGTCAACTTGAGCCGGTTGGCGCCGAAGCTGTTCGTCTCCAACACCTGCGCCCCGGCGTCGACGTACTTGCGATGAATTTCGCCCACCATGTCGGGCGCGCGCACATTCAGCTCGTCGTAGCACTGATTGATGAAGACGCCCTTGCTGTACAGCATCGTCCCCATCGCGCCGTCGAAGACGATGATGGAGTTGGGGTCGAGAAGGCGTTGGAGTTTCGCCGAGGTCACGCTTTTACTCCTTCGCCTCTGACTGCGTAGTACTTGGCCTGCGGATGGTGGACGATGATCGCCGCCGTGCTCTGTTCCGGAATGAGCTGATACGCACTCGTCAGCTGCATTCCGAGCTCGCGCTCGACTGGCAAGATCTTGAATAGCTGCGCGTGATCCTCGAGATCGGGACACGCGCCGTATCCCCACGAATACCGCTTGCCTTGCCCTGCTGGAACGCCGAGATCATGCCGGATCTTTCGGTGCATCCACTCCGCGACCGCCTCGGCGGTTTCTACGGCGAGGCCGTGCACGTAAAACGCCTCAGTGTACTCGCCGGAATTCTGGAGTGTTTGGAATCGCTCCGTGGCCGCGTCGCCGACGGTCACGACCTGGAAGGCGACAACGTCGACATCACTCGAGTCCGTCGACCGGAAATAGTCGGCGATGCACAGTCGCTCGCGTCCCTCTTGCCGCGGAAAATGGAAGCGCGCGATCTCTCGCGTCGTTCCGTCGGCGGCGTAGGCGTCGGGGTCGTACACGACGAGATCGTTTGCTTGAGCCTGAGCAGGGAAGAGTCCGTACACGGCGCGCGGCTGGAGCCAGCCATCACACTTCGCTGATTCCTTGAGACGCGCGAGCGTCGGCTCGAACTCCTTGCGAACGGTGGCCTCGTACTCGGGCCCGGAGCCGCGACCGCCCCACTGCAGGCGATAGAGCTCGTCCAAGTCGAGCAGCGCGAACACTTCATCGAGTGGGATGTCGCTGAGCGTTCGCGAGCCGAAGAATGGCGCAGTCGGCACCGGGTTGTCGGCCGTAACATCGCTCCGCTGACCACCGGCGATTCCGGCAGACGTGTCCTTGCCGACGTTCGTGTGCAGGAACTTGTCGGTGCGCGCATCGTCGAGCAGCTTGGCGACGAACGAGTCATGCGTATCGTCGTCCTGTAGACGATCCATCGTCTCGAGTCCCTCGAACGCGTCCTTGCAATAGAACACGCCCGACTCGTACGGTCGGTCGCCGTCGACGAACAACGCGCGTCGTCCAAAGCGCCGATTGATCGCGGCGCCGCCGATCAACACCGGGATCTCGATGCCGCGACGATCGAGCTCCTGAACGCAAAGCGGCATCTGCTTCGACGTCGACACGAGCAGCGCCGACAAGCCGATTGCGTCGGCGTTCACCTCGAGCGCCTTCTCGATGATCGTGTTCACTGGAACTTGCTTGCCGAGGTCGTAGACGGTGTAGCCGTTGTTCGAGAGAATCGTGTTGACGAGCGACTTCCCGATATCGTGCACGTCACCGTACACCGTCGCCAACACGACTCGGCCTTTCGTGTAACCCTCGGCGCGCTCCAAGAACTGCTCGAGGTGTTTGACCGCCTTCTTCATGACCTCGGCGGACTGCAACACGAACGGCAGAATGAGCTCACCGGCGCCGAACTTGTCGCCGACCTCTTTCATCGCCGGCAGGAGAACGTCGTTCAGCACGCGCACAGGTTGCTCGCGCACGCCGGCGGCGTCGAGTGCCGCTTCGATGCCGTCCTTCTTTCGATGCACCACCATCCAGTGCACCCGCTGATCCGCCGACATCCCAGCGGTCGGATCCTCTTTCTCGGTTTCGCGCTCCGAGCGCGCACCGCTCGTTGCGTCGAAGTGCTCGATGAATCGCTGCAGTGCGTCGGGCCGACGGTTGAAGACCAGATCGTCCGCCAGCGCGCGTTCTTCCGCCGGGATCTCCGCGTACGGCTGCACGTGGGCGGGATTCACGATTGCCATGTCGAGCCCGGCCTCGACGCAGTGATGTAAGAACACTGAATTCAGCACGGCGCGCGCGTCGGGCGCGAGCCCAAAGCTCACGTTCGACACGCCGAGACTGGTGAAGACGCCGGGCAGCTCGCGCTTGATCAGACGAATGCCCTCGATCGTCTCGACCGCCGAATCGATCCACTCGGCGTCGCCGGTCGCGAGGGTGAAGGTCAGGTCATCGTAGATGAGATCCTGCGGCCTGAGCCCGTACTCACCGACCACGATGGTGTAGATCTTCTTCGCGACCTCGAGCTTTCGCTGCCGAGTCTTCGCCATGCCCTCGGTGTCGATCGTCAACGCGACGAGCGCGGCGCCGTGCTTCTTTGCGAGCGGCACGACGCGATCGATCCGCTCGCGGCCGTTCTCCATGTTGATGGAGTTGATGATCGCGCGCCCGGGAATCGTCTCGAGCGCCGTCGCGATGACGCCGGCCTCGGTCGAGTCGATCATGATCGGGGTCTCGACGGTCATCGACAACAGCTTGACGACCTTCGCCATCTGTTCCGCTTCGTCGCCTCGCTCGGTCACGGCGACGCAAACGTCGAGCACGTGTGCGCCCGACTCGACTTGCTCGCGCGCGACGTTCGAGATCCCGTCGTAGTCCTCGGCGAGCAGCAATCGCTTGACCTTGCGCGAGCCTTGCGCGTTCACTCGCTCGCCGATCAGCAGCGGCTTGGGGTTCTGGTCGAAGTCGATCGCACGCATTGCGCTGCTCGCACGGGGAATCCGCGAACCGCGTACAGAACCAGGGTGGAGGGTGGAGGGTTGAGGGTTGAGGGAAGGTGTGCGGCGCGCTGGCGCGCGCTCGCTTGATGAAGCATTCGAATGCAGTTCGGCAGCGGGTGGACGAAGTCCAGCCGCTGCAGTCCACCCCTCCACCCTCCACCCTCCACCCTCCACCCTGTCGCGGGACTCAACTCTCCTAACGATTGCGTCCAGATGTTCGGGCGTCGTGCCGCAACAACCGCCGATGATACGCACGCCGAACTGCTCGACGAACTCGCCGAGCATTTGCGCCATCGGCTCGGGCTCGAGTGGATAGATCGCGTCGCCGGTGCCCGTGTTGAGCGGCAACCCCGCGTTTGGAATGCACGACACGGGTCGCGCGGCATTCTCCGCCAAATAGCGGATCGGTTCCCGCATGTGTTCCGGACCGGTCGAGCAATTGAGCCCAATCACGTCGATCCGAAGTGCCTCGAGGGTCGTCATCGCGCTTGCGATGTCGGTACCAAGCAGCATTCGGCCACTCGTGTCGAGCGTGACCTGCGCCTGGATCGGCACGCGTCGGCCGATCTCGGCGAAGAGACGCTCGAAGCCGGCGACCGCTGCCTTCACCTCGAGGATGTCCTGCGCCGTCTCGACGAGAAGAACATCCACTCCGCCTTCGACCAGGTACTTGGCCTGCGTGTAGTAGTTCTCCTCGAGCTGGGTGAACGTCGTGTTCGACAGCACCGGATCGTTGCTCGAGAGCAGAAGCCCGGTCGGTCCGATCGAGCCCGCGACGAACCGCGGTTTCTCAGGCGTCGAGTATTTGTCGCATGCGGCGCGGGCCAGGCGAGCGGCGGCGACGTTGAGCTCGCGCGTCTTCTCCTCGATGCCCCATTCACGCAGACGATGCGGCGTCGACTGAAAGGTGCACGTCTCGACGACGTCGCACCCGACCGCGAGGAACGATTCGTGGATCGACTGGATGATGTCGGGCCGAGTGAGCACCAGATGATCGTTGCAGCCCTCGAGCGATTTCCCGCCAAAGTCTTCCGGCGTCGGGTGGTGTCGCTGGATGTTGGTCCCCATCGCTCCATCGAACACGATGACGCGATCGGCGATCGCGGCGAGATACGCGCTGGGCGTGTCGGTCGCACTCGACTCGGATGTCGGCAGGAGCGAAGAAGAGCTGTTGAGCTTGACCATCGGTCGACCGTAAAAAAGAAAGGCCCGGAACGCTAGCGCCCGGGCTGGCGCTTTAGCGGAATGTTTAACGTGGCCGCAAGTTGCCGAAAATCGCCACGAACCAATGTCCTAGTAGTCTAACGACCCGGCGAAGGGGATGGCTAGGCCGCCGAGACCGCGTCCAGCGAACCGAGGACGAACGCTACGCCCGCGGGCTCGACTCGTCGCCCGTCTCGCCGTATCCGCGGCCGGTTGCGCGCGCGCGGTCCTCGACGTGCTGCACCAAGGCCATGAGACGATTGCGCTCGAGCGGCAGCGTCAGGTCGGCAAGGACCACGCGCTGCACGGTCGGCGACAGCGTGACGAGCGGACTTCCGACCACGCGAAAGAGCACGAGGGCGCCTCCAGGCGCGAGTGGAATGCTCAGCGTGTCGGTCGTTGCCGGTGCGGCGAGCGCACGGCTAACTACAGCGATGAGTGGCGGATTCTGCGCGGCGACCTCGCGCGCTTCATGAACCGACTGCGCGACGACCGGAGTGAGTCCGAGCGCGGCGAACGATTGCGCCAAGCCTTCGAGTAGTGGCAGTTCGGTGCCGACCAAAAGAATCTGGGTCATGACTCCCCGCATCAGCGCGTGGTACGTTCGGCGACGTCGTGCACCGCGCGTTCGGTGATTCCTTCGATCTCCACGACTTTCGATCGCGAAGTCTCGCCCGAGAGAATTCTAACATCGCGATGTCCAACGGCGAAGACGTCGGCGAGAAATTCAATGAGCGCATTGTTGGCGGCCCCGTCTACTGGCGGCGCTGACAATCTGATTTTTAGTGCGTCGCCGTACACACCGACCACTTCGCTTCGCGATGCACGAGGCTGGACGCGAACCAAAAACCGAACTCGGCCGTCGACCTCGTTCACTCGAACCGAGGTCACGGAATGCCGAGGAGTCGCTGAATCAGCGCGAGCCCGAACCACGCCACGATCGGCGTGATGTCGATCATCCCGATCGAAGGAATGAGTCGTCGCAGCGGAACGATCATCCAATCGGTGAGCACATACGACCAGCGAATCCACTTCGAGTATGGCGAGATCGGGAGCCACGACGACAAGACGCGCACGATCAGCCCGAGCTTCAGAATCGAGAACGCCCACGACAGGAGAATGAACGGCGCCTCGCGCGGCTGTTGGCCGATGATCACGACCTGATACAGGATGTCGCCGAGCAAATTCAAGATGCTGATCAGTGCGATGCCGCCAATGACGACAGCGACCAGCGCCCACCACGGCGCCGCCGTAGGCAATCCACCCGCGCGCACCACCAGGCGCTCGATTGGCGCGACCATCGGATCGACGCGCCCGCGAATCACGCGTGCCGTTTTGCTGAATGGGCTGATGCGTCGCGTGCGGACCGCCCAGTCGAGCGCGCAGATGACGGCGACGACACCGGCACCATATAACAGCGCCGTTCGAATCATGCCGACGATTGTGGCGTACGTCGCGAGAGCGCTCATGCGCGAAAGGTGACCGCCCAGTCAAATCGCAGCAAGGCGGACACGCCGACGATCGCACAGCCGTCGCGATCAGCGAGCGAGATGCAACGCGCCAAAGAGAAACGCAAGACGGTCGGCGTCGATCTGCAACTCCTTTCCAAACGGCGTGCCTGGACCAGCGCCGACGTTCGACAGCACCCGCAACAAAATGGGCGCGGTTCCGGCCTGACTCGCCTGGAGTGCCGCGGCGAATTTGTAACTGTGAATCGGCGTCACCACTTCATCGTGATCCCCTACGGTGATCAGCGTTGCCGGATACGTCGTCGCGGGCTTGAGTCGCTGCAGTGGCGAATACGCGAGCAGCGCTCGCAAGTCGGAGGGACTGTCGGGAGAACCATATTCGCGCGTCCACGCCGCCCCGCCAGTGAATCGGTTGAAGCGCGTCATGTCCAGCAACCCGCCCTCGATGAGCGCGGCGCCGAACAAGTCGGGTCGTTGAGTCATCGCGGCGCCGACGAGCAGTCCGCCGTTCCCCTGTCCGCTGATCGCCAGCAACGACGGGCGCGTGTATCGCTGATCGATCAGGAACTCGGCGGCGGCGATGAAGTCGTCAAAGCTGGTCTGCTTGCGCGCACCGATGGCCGCCTCGTGCCAAGCACGCCCGTACTCGCCACCGCCGCGCACGTTCGCTACGACGTAGACGCCGCCCGACTCGAGCCATGCCGCGACCAATGCGGAATAGGTCGGCGTGCTCGACTCCTGAAATGCCCCGTCGCCGGCAAGGAGCGTCGGATGCGCTCCGTCGAGCGCGATGCCGCGCCGCGCGGTAATGAACAGCGGAATCCGCGTTCCGTCCTTGCTGCTGTAAAACAGCTGGGTCGTCTCGAACTGCGCGAGCGCGGTGTCTGGACGCGCCGACCGGTACGAGATCGCGTTCTTTCCATCGAGATCGTAGCGATAGATGCTGGGCGGCTGCAGCACCGAGGAGTACGTGAAGTAGAACTCGCGCTCCTCGCTGCGACCGTTGATCTCGCTCACCGTTCCGATTCCCGAACCCGGCAGCGGCACGACACCGCGCGCGCCACCATCGAACGAGTAGAGCTCGAGCACCGAGTGCGCGTCGTGTAAGCGATGCGCGATGATCCGATCGTCGACACGCAGCGCGCCGATCAATGGGTCGTACGTCTCGCGAACGACTGTCGTCCAGTGATCCGGATCGGGCGAGTTGATGTCGACGGCGACCACCCGCGCTCGCGGTGCATCTTTCGTCGTCCGAATGAAGAAGAGCGGACCCTCGCTCGAGATGAACTCGTACAGCGCATCACCCGCGTCGAACAACTTGACGAGCGGTGCTCCAAGGTTCGGACGCTTGGGATTGTCGAGATCGATGAAGAAGACCCGGTTTGGCAGCTCCGTTCCGGCGCCCGGCCTCGCCGCGATGACGAGATACTGTCCATCTTCGCTCACGTCCGCGCGAAGGCGCCACTCCGGATGATCGGCCGCCTCGAACATCAGTCGGTCGTCGGTCTGCTTCTGGCCGACGCGATGATAATAGAGTCGCTGACGGCCGTCGGGCGCGAGCGGGTTCACCGCCGGCGTCACGCCGAGATCGGACCGGACGTAAAAAAACCCACGCTCATCTTTCGTCCACGAGAGTGGGGAACTCTTGATGCCGCGAAGTTCGTCGCTCAGATCCTGACCCGATCGCACGTCTCGCACGTGCACCTCACGCCAGGCCGAGCCTTGTACCGAGATGGCGTAGGCGAGGTACCGTCCGTCGGGCGACGGCGCCTGATCGACGATGGCGATGATGCCGTCGTGGGAGAATGCGTTCGGATCGATCAGCACGCGTGCGGGCGTGTCACGTCGATCCTGAACATAGAGCGCGGGCTGGTTCTCCAACCCACTGTTCTCATAAAAGAACAGCCGCTCGCCGCCACCGAATGGCGCGCGCAGCTTCGGGTACAGCGCGAAGCGATGTACTCGATCCGCAAGCTCGGTGCGTCTTGGCACCTGCGCCAGGTACGACTCCGTCACCGCGTCTTGCGCCATCACCCAGCTGTGGACCTCGGGCGATGTCACGGCCTCGAGCCAGCGATACGGATCCGCGACGTGAACGCCGTTCATGTCGTCCGACTGGACGCCGCGCGGTGTCGACGGATATTTGAGTGGCGGCGAGTTGGGGGAGGTTTGTGCGCCGACCGTGCGTGCGAACAGCCCCGCAAGCGCAATCGTGCACATGACGCTCGCGCGCACGATTCGCCAGGAAAATGCGAAGTTGCTCATGTGATGAGAATCAACCGTCCGGGTCGGCGGAAAACTGTGCTGGTGCTCACGGACGCGGGCACTCCCTCTTAGACTGAACCTACTCCAAAACCGTTTCCGACATGCCCACTCGCCAATACTGGCTGGTCAAAACCGAGCCCAGCACGTTCTCATTCGACGATCTCGTCGCCAGCCCAAAGAAGACGAGCCGTTGGGACGGTGTCCGCAACTACGCCGCGCGCAACCATCTTCGGGCCATGCAGAAGGGTGATCTCGTCCTCGTCTATCATTCGAGCGTGATTCCGAGCGCGATTGTCGGCGTGGCCGAGGTGGTCCGCGAGGCGTACCCCGACCCCACCGCGCTCGATCCCAAGGATCCGCATTTCGACCCGAAGAGCAAGGCGGATGATCCGACGTGGGTGATGGTCGACTTGCGAGCGGTCGAGCCGCTCAAGCGTCCCGTGACCCTCGACGAGGTCAAAAAGACAAAGGGCCTCGAGAAGATGGCCCTTGTCAGACTCGGTCGCTTGTCCGTTCAGCCTGTGACGCCGGGCGAGTACGAGATCATTCGCAAACTCGGCCAAGCGTCATGACGGTTTGCCACGGATTCCACGGATCCTGGGGAATCCCACGGATGAAACACGAAACGAAAAGGAAGTTCTCCTCAGCAAGACATCCCGCCTCAGAGGCATTCCCTCTTCAATCAGCGTTATTCAGTTCCTTCCGTGGATTCCGCGGCTAAGGGTAATGCGAGTCACTTGCGCAGCGCGTCTTTCTTGAGCGACGGGAAACGCTGAGCCAGTTTGCTCTGGAATTGACGTTCGCCATACCCAACATAGATCTGCCGCGGACGAGCGATCTTCTGCTCCTTATCGAGGAGGAGCTCTTCCCACTGCGCGAGCCAGCCCGCTGTCCGCGCCACCGCGAACAACACGGTGAAGAAGTCCGTCGGGAACGCCATCGACCGATAGATCAAGCCCGTGTAGAAATCGACGTTGGGGTAGAGCTTGCGTGACACGAAGTAGTCGTCGTGGAGCGCCGCATCCTCGAGCTTGAGCGCGATCTCCAAGTCCTTGTCCATTCCGACCTGCTTGAATACTTCGTCGGCCAGGGCCTTCACGATCTTGGCGCGCGGATCGTAGCTCTTGTACACGCGATGGCCGAACCCCATCAACCGGCCACCCTTTCCGCCCTTCACCTCGTCGATGAACGCCGGGACGTTCTTCGGATGACCGATCTCATTGATCATCCGCAGCACCTGTTCGTTCGCGCCACCATGCAGCGGTCCATACAGCGCCGCCACCCCGGCCGCGATCGCCGAGAACGGGTCGACGTGCGACGAGCCGACGGCACGGACGGCGTTCGTCGAACAATTCTGCTCGTGATCGGCATGCAGGATGAACAGAATCTCGAGCGCCTTCACGAACACCGGGTTCGCCTCGTACTTGGGCTCCGACATCCGTGCCACCATCGAGAGGAAATTCTCGACGTAGCTCAGGTCGTTGTCGGGATAGATGAACGGCAAGCCCTTGATGTGCCGATAGCAGAACGCCGCGAGCGTCGGCAGCTTCGCGAGCAGCCGGATGATCGAGATGTTCCGCTGTTCCGGATCGTGGATGCTCTTCGCTTCGGGATAGAACGACGACAGCGCGGCGACGGTCGAGCACAACATCGACATCGGGTGCGCGTCGTAGCGGAATCCTTGCAGGAACGTTTTGATGTTTTCGTGCACATACGTGTGGAACGTGATGTCACGAACCCACTGATCGTACTCGGCTTGCACCGGCAGCTCGCCGTTGCGAAGCAGCCAGGCGACCTCGAGGAACGTCGACTTTTCGGCGAGCTGCTCGATTGGGTAACCGCGATAGCGAAGGATCCCTTTGTCGCCGTCGATGAACGTGATCGCGCTCTTACACGACGCGGTGTTCATGAACGCGGGATCATAGGTCATCAGCCCGAATTCTTCGGGCGACGTTTTGATCTGGCGAAGGTCCATCGCGCGCGTCGCGGTGTCTCCTTCCACTCCGCCTTGCACGATCTGGACGGAGTACGCCTTGTCGGTCCGTGAATCTTTGATGTCTAACGAGCCCGTTGGCCGAAGCTCACCCGTCGGCTTTGAATCGGCAGGGGTTGGGGCGGGCGCGGTCTGCGTGTTGCCCATGCTCACGATCTCCCAGAGAGTTCCAGGCGGAGCGTAGACGCTCCGTCGTACGTGAGGCGTAATCTAAATGGCCGCCCGGTCGCGCAACCGCCCTCGTTGTTCCCAGAATCGCTCGGGGAAATACCGACACGCGCGGGTTAGTGCCGGTTCGTCGATCCGCCCGGTCCTTGCTCGACGAGCGCGGGCGCTCCGGCTCGATCGGCAAGCAGACGCGTCGTGAAGCGTTGGCCCTCTGAGATCCGCTCGACTTCGATCGCCGTCGCGTCGACGGCCGTCTCGATGCGGTTCATCCGCTCGGCGATTTCGTCCAGCCGATGCATCAGATCAGGCGACGCAAGTTGTTTTCCGCGCCGGTGCTTGAACCAGCTGGTGATGATGCCCGTAAAGCAACCCATCGCCACGATGACACCGACGAACGTGAATACGTCTTCCAGAATCGCCTGCTCCACACTGCCTCCTCGGACTCGGACGTCCGTCAAGTCATGCCCGCACTACGGTGCGCGACGCTGGGAAGGTTTCGCCGGTCCGGACAGGCAGTAGGCTCGAACGGGACATTCTTCACACCGCGCGACGCGTGCCGTGCAGACCAGCGCGCCAAGCTCCATCAGCGCTTGATTATGCGTCCACGTCGCGCGTCCGGTCCGCGGCAATATCGACTCGGCGATCCCCCAGACGATCCGTTGGCCCTTTGCCGTCTTGAGTTGGACCTTGGGCGCGAACGCGCGCTTGAGGACCCGGGCGACATTGGTATCGACCAACGCGGCGCGTCGTTCGTATGCGAATGAAGCCACCGCCCCCGCCGTGTAGGCGCCGATGCCAGGAAGCGACCGCAACGTCTTCGGATCAGCCGGTAGTCGACCGTTGATCGCGCGATCGCCGAAGGTGACCTCGCGCGCCAGACGATGCAGGTTGCGCGCACGAGCGTAGTAGCCGAGCCCTTCCCATGCTTCCATCACACGCGACGGTCTTGCGCGCGCCACGTCGTGAATCGTCGGAAAGCGCTCGAGGAATTCGGCGTACTTGATCATGACACGCGAGACCTGCGTCTGTTGGAGCATCAGCTCCGAGACGAGGATCTGGTATGGGTCACGGGTTCGACGCCACGGAAGATCTCGCGCGTTCCGGCGATACCACGACCGAAGCTGCCGGCTGAATCCGGCGCGGACGTCGGGCGCAATCGCCGGAACCTCGCGCGCGGCACGCCGCGCTCTCAGCGCGGCGTCCACTGAGGCAGCGTCGAAAAGAGTCCAGCCGAGATTCCCTGACCGGCCAAGAAGAGACCGAAGGCGACGCTGGCGACGCCGCTCGCGAGGCGTAACGCGCCTTGCATCAGACCGAATTTCCGCGCCGCGTAGGTCGACGGAACGGCGATCGTGAAAGTGATCAGCGCCATTCCGGCGATCGTTCCGAGTCCGAACAGCGCGAGATATCCGAGCCCCATCCACGCGCCGGGTACCGCGGCGACGACCAACAGCGCGATGAAGGCGGAACCGGCGAGCCCGTGTACGAAGCCGACAATGACCGGCCGCATGGTGCTATTCGTCGAACGCCCACCTCGTCCGCTGAGATTCATTGCGCCGAGCGCGATGAGCATGATCGCGACCGAGAACTCCATCGCGAGGCCCAGACGCGGCGGAATCGTGAGACGAAACACCACGATGGCGCCGCCAACGAGCAGGATCGTCACCGTGTGACCGATGCCCCACAACGCGCCGACCGCGCTCGCGCTCCACAGCGACGACCGATTGCCGACGATCGTCGTCACCGCGACGACATGATCGGCGTCCGTTGCGTGACGCATGCCGAGCACGAATCCCAACAGCAGCAGGGAAGTGGATGAAAGCATCTCTATGATCGATAGGGATCGGTCGGCACAATCTAGCTGCGCGCGGCGGTTCTTGGGGTGGATTTGCGCAACGGGTGACGGTCCAATCATCTTTGCGCGTGCCCAATCACGCATTCCGACGACGCTTCATCGTCGCGCTTCTCGCCTCGCTCGCCCTACTCGGCACGCCGTTGCTTCTCTACGCGCACGCGCGCCTCGTGCGAAGCACGCCGTCCGCCAACGCGCAGCTCGATGTGCCGCCGACCACGCTGACCCTGTGGTTCTCCGAGGCGCCCGAACGGCGATTCACCGTCATCCAACTCGTCGACTCCGCCGGAGCGGCCGTCGCCGTCGGCCCGGTCACCAAGCAACCCGGCGACCCGACGGCCGTAACGGTTCCCGTCGTCGGTGTCGTGAGCCGAGGCCGCTATACAGTCATCTGGCGGACTGCGGCCGCTGACGGCCATCCGAGCTCGGGACGAATCAACTTCGTCGTGTTGAATGCGGCTCCGGTCGCGCCTGCGGTTGTCGCACCCGCTGGTCCGGTCGTCCAATCGACTCCGAGTCCAGCGCCCAAGACCGGCGCCAACTCACCGGTGCAAGTGTCGCCGACGGTGACGTTCTCCAATGCCATTCGTTGGGCGGAGCTCGTCTCCGTCCTCACGATGATCGGCGCCATCATTTTTCGCCTCGTCGTCATTCCGGGAGCGCAGTGGTCGGACGAGTTGACGGCCGAAGCCGGCGAGCGAGCGAGGCGGCTTGCCCAAGCGGCCCTGACTTTGTTCGTGATCGCGACGCTCATGCGCGTCATCGCGGAGTCTACCCTCATCCCGAGCGAAGGCGGCGGACGCTGGGCGGCGGTAATGGCAGTCGTTCGCGAGACGCGTTGGGGGCATGGCTGGGCCGTTGGTGCCACTGGAGGGGTCGTCGTGTTGATCGGACTCGTGGTCGCTCGGGCCTCGGTCGCAGGCTGGTTGGTGGCGGCTGTCGGCGTCGTCGCCGTGTGCACGGGCGATGCATTGACCGGCCATTCCGGCGCGTCGCGTCACCTCGCGCTCGCCGTGGCAACCGACATCACGCACTACTTGGGCGCCGGCGGCTGGGTCGGTGGTTTGGTCGCGCTACTATTGTCGGGACTTCCGTCGCTGCGAGTCGTCGGCGAAAGCGATCGACCCAACGCGGGATACCAGCTCGTGCGGGCGTACCACGGCGCGGCGATGGAATGTGTCGCCCTCGTCATCATCAGCGCGATCGTCGCGGCGTGGCTCCGCCTGAGCAGCATCGGCCAGCTGCGCACCACGCCGTACGGCGGATTACTCTTTCTCAAGATCATGCTCGTGTGCGTGATCCTGATCTTCGGCTTCTATCACTGGCGACGCGTCGTCACGCCGCAGTGGACGGCCGAGACTAAATTTCGCTTTCAGCGGACGGCGGCCCTGGAATTGATCGTCGCTGCGCTCGTCGTGGCGGTGACCGCCGCTCTCGTTTCAACCCCGCTTCCAGAATGACAACGAGCATCGAGACTCCGTCGTCGACAGCCGCGTGGCCGATCACACTCTCCGACATCGAGAGCGCCCGGGAGCGCATTTCGCCCTATCTGTCGCCAACGCCGTTCCGGCGCTACCCGCAGTTGAGCGAGTTGGTCGGCGCCGGCATCGACGTCATCGTCAAGCACGAGAACCATCAGCCGACGAACTCATTCAAGATTCGCAATGGGTTGTCGTTCATGACGGCGCTCACCGACGACGAACGGCGTCGCGGGGTCGTCGGCGCGTCGACCGGGAATCACGGGCAAGGCATCGCATACGGTGGTACGCTGCTCGGCGTCGACACGGTGGTGTGTGTTCCCGCCGGGAACAATCCGGACAAGAACGCGACGATGCGCGCACTTGGTGCAACGCTCGTCGAGGAGGGCCGCGATTACGACGAAGCGGTCCTCGTCATGCAGCGGATCGCGAAGCGTGACGGACGCGTTATCGCGCATTCCACCAACGATCAGCGGATCATCGCGGGCGCTGGGACGATGACGCTCGAAATTCTCGAGCAGGAGCCCGAGATCGACGCGCTCGTCATCGCGGTCGGCGGAGGGTCGCAAGCAGTTGGAGCGATGACCGTCGCGCGAGCTTTTGGATCGAACGTCGCCGTGTACGGCGTACAGGCCGCCGGCGCCGCCGCGCTCCACGATTCTTGGCATGCGCGACAACGCCTCACGACCGAGCGCGCCGACACATTCGCCGAAGGCGTCGCGACGCGAACGACCTACGACCTTACGTTCCCAACGTTGCTCGCGGGTCTCGCGGGCTTCGTCACGGTCACCGACGCGGAGATCGCCGAGTCCTTGCGCGTGATTCTCTCGGTCACGCACAACTTGGTCGAGGGCGCGGGTGCGATGGGCTTCGCTGCGCTGCCCAAGCTACGCGATCGGCTCGCCGGACAGCGTGTCGGAATCATTTTCTGCGGCGGCAATCTCGACACCGCGACGCTGCGGCGAATTCTGGCGCGCGAGCTTTAGTTAGCCGACTTTCCGCGTCTTCCGCTTGAGGAAGTCCATCAAGATGAACTGTCCAAGCGTCATCGTCGACGTGAAGTAGGCCTTGCCGCGGCTGATCTCCGACACGCGCTTGACGAACTCGATCAAGGTGCGATCGCGCGCCAGCATGAACGTGTTGATCATGATCCCGGCGCGCCGGCAGTTCGCTACTTCACGCAACGTCTGCGCGATGACGGTCGTGTCGAGCCCGAACGAGTTCTTGTAGATCTGTCCGTTGGGCATCGTCAACGCGCTCGGCTTGCCGTCGGTGATCATGATGATCTGCCGCATGTCCTTCTTCTGCGCCATTAACAGCCGGCGTGCCAGCTTGAGGCCCTCTGCCGTGTTCGTGTGATACGGTCCGACCTGCGACGTGGCGAGCGTGGCCAGCGGAATCTCCTCCGCCGAGTCGTGGAAGAGGACGACCTTGAGCGTGTCGCCGGGAAACTGCGTTCGGATGAGATGGGTGAGTGCGAGCGCCACCTTCTTCGCCGGCGTGAACCGGTCCTCGCCGTACAGGATCATCGAGTGCGAGCAATCGAGCATCAACACGGTCGCGCACGACGAGCGATACTCGGCCTGGCGTACCATCAGGTCGCTGTACTCGAGATCCATCGGGACCTCGATCTTTCCCGTACGCGCGAGCGAGTTCTTGAGTGTCTCGTTGACGTCGATGTTCAGGACGTCGCCGAATTCGTATGGCTTGCTCCAGCCGTCGGCCTCGATGCCGGTCGCCAGGTACGCCGTGTCGTGGCTGCCGAAGCTCGACCGTCCGAGAGAGCCGAGGAGGTTTCGTAAAGTCTTATAGCCGAGGAAGTCGATGCCTTTCTCGGTGAGATTGAATTGCACGTCGCGCGCGGCGGCTTGGGCGAGGCTCCCCGGTCCGGTGACCGGCTGGTGGCCGGCCGGCATCTGCGGCGCATTCTCGAGGTTGAGGTAGCCCTCTTCGATCAGGCGCTGTACGAGCTTGTCGAGAAGTTCGGCGAGCTTGGCCTGGCCCTCTTCGTCATCGCCGCCGCGAAGCGCCTCGAGCATCTCCGGCGTGAACTGTCCACTCTCCATGAGCGCATCGAGGATCGCTTGCTTGAGCGCGTCGAGCGAGCGATTGCCTTCGTCAGCGCCGTCCCAGCCGTAGTAGGCTTGATTGTCGCCGCCGGCGAACCCGGACTGCAGGAGAAAGTCGGCAAGCTTGTCGAGCAACGCCTGCAGATCGATCGCGTCGGCGAGCTCGGGGCTGAATTTCGTGTAGGTATGAAACCGCATCGTAGCCTCCTCTCGAAGAATACCCCGAGGGGCGGGAGAGAGCCATGGGCCACCCAGTTTTCAGTCTTCAGTTCTGAGTTGTGAGTTTCACAGCCCAGTGGTCGGTCAAAGTTCTCAGTAATCAGTTAGAGTTGTCAGCGAACTGAGAACTGCAACTGAATACTGGGCACTGAGCACTGAACACTGACAACCAGAGACTGAAAACTGGGATCGAAGGCTCACGACTCAGAACTGAAAACTGATCACTGCGGCGCGGCGCGTCACGCCCGCGCCGCCCTCACCCAATACATTCCATCCGTGCCTGCGTCTCTGAACCCATTTCGAACCCTACAGCGCCACCGGAACTTCCGGCTATTCTGGTTCGGCCAGACGCTGTCGCTCATCGGAACGTGGATGCAGACGATGGCCCAAGGCTGGCTCGCGTTAGAGCTCTCCAATAGCGCGTTTCTCGTCGGGCTCGTTGCGTCGGCGCAGTCGTTTCCGATCCTGCTGTTCTCGCTCCATGCCGGCGTGTTCGTCGACCGCACGGACAAGCTGCGTCTCGTGCGCATCGCGCAGACCCTGTTGGCGCTCGAGGCGGCCGTGCTCTGGTGGTTCACGTGGTCGGGGCACATCACTGTCGGGTGGTTGCTCGTGCTGGCGACGATCAACGGATTGGTGACCGCGTTCGAGATTCCCGCGCGACAGTCGTTGATCATCGAGCTCGTTGGCCGCGACGATCTCCCTGGCGCGATCGCCCTCAACTCGAGCGGGTTCAACATCGCGCGCGTCGTCGGGCCGAGCATCGGTGCGCTCATCATCGCCCAAGCGGGCCTGTCGTGGTGCTTCGCCGTGAACGCGTTCAGCTACGTCACGGTCTTGGTCGGACTGTTTCTCATCCGGCTCCCGGCGTGGACGGCGCCCGAGCATCTCGCGTCGCCACTCGAGGGAATCCGCGAAGGCGTGCGCTACATGCGTGACACACCCTCGATCTCGGCGCTCATGCGATTCGTGGCGGTCTACTCGATCCTCGGCGTGCCCTACCTCACGCTCATGCCGATCGTTGCACGCGATCAGCTCGGCCTTGGCGCCGGCGGATACGGCGCCTTGTTGGCCTGCGTCGGAATCGGCGGCGTGACGGGAGCGCTGAGCCTCGCCGCGGTCGGCGACCGGATCCGCCGCACGCGCTTGCTGTCGTACTCGTCGTACGTCTTTGCGACACTGCTCGTCGCGTTTGCGCTCGTGCGCAATGCCGGTTTCGCCTATCCGATTCTCCTCGGCGTCGGCTTCACGATGATCCTGAACAACGCGGTGGCCAACTCGACGCTGCAACATCTGGTCCCCAACGAGCTTCGCGGGCGGCTGATGGCGGCGTATTCGTTCATCGTCGTCGGACTGTCGCAGGTGGTGGGCTCGGTGCTCGCCGGAAGCGTCGCCCACGCGATCGGTGTCGCCTGGTCGATCGGCGGCGGCGCGGCAATCATGCTGGCCTATGCCTACTGGGCGTTCGAGCGCCGCCCGGAACTGCGCGC
>DASYSU010000159.1:0-2400 GCA_036002925.1 Gemmatimonadaceae bacterium
AATCGCGGCGAGCAACGCGAGATTGACCGCGGCGCATTCGACGTCCAACGGTTTGTAATCCTCGATGACGGCGACCGCTCGAAGCGGATCGAGCTCACACGAGGCGACATCGATCGTCTCGCCCAACATCTCGAGATTGGTACGACTCAGAAACTCACGCGCCTGTCGAGCGTCGTCACCCGCCCCGTCGACGGAGAGCGTGAATGCCTTGAGCCGGCTCGGCGACTGTCCCTCGTTCAGCAACAGGTGGTTCAGGCAGAGCAGCACGGCGCCGCTGTCGACTCCACCAGAAAATGGAACGCCGATGGCTGTGGTCGTGTCCTGCACGGAGAGCCAACGGCGCAGCTCCGAGTATAGCGCTTCGATGTAATGCCGACCGATGACGTCGACGTCGGGAGGAAGCGTTTCGCGCGGGGGGTCAAAGAAACGACTGTGGATGGGATTCGGATCCGGACAACCGACCAGCCGCAACGTCGTGACGTGGTGAGCTGGAACCATACGCGTGTAGCTCGGATGGAACTGATCGGTCCATCCTCTTCGCGCAAGCTCGGCCGCGATCTCGTCGATACGCTCGGCAACGATGAGTACGGGTCCGTCGACCGCTTTCGCGAGGAAGTATCGGAGCGGGCGGTCGAGACTGCGGGCGAGCATGACACGCTCACCATCTTGGGCCACGAGAGCAAAGGAACCGTCGATGTCGACCACGGCGTTCGCGTCGGCCGCGACCAGTCGGCGGCGAGCGTCGTCCTCGCTCAACGACCAGAGTCGCTGCGAGTCAGGTGGGATGAGCGAGATGATGCGAGCGATTGGATATGGCATAGGTACGTTGGATTCTACAGCAGCGGAGGAAGGCCGCAACCGAGCCCACTCTCTCACCGGGCGCGAATATCCTAGCGTTCGCGTCTTCCCTATGGGCGGACGACTCGTTCCGCGCGTCCGGAATCACCTGCGCTCGAGACGCCGCTCGAGACGCTGCTTCGTCTCGTTGGGAGCGCGAAGTCTCGCGCGCTGCTGCGCGTTCAGCGCGAGCGCAACACCATTCGTCCACCCGAACCCGTCCTGCGTCCCGTACTCGCCTCCGCCCGCTCGGCGACTCAGATCGACGACATCGTACTTTTCCATCATGCGGCCGGTTTCTTTGTACGTTCGGCGGTTGAGCGCGAGCCAACGCGCGCGCGCGGTGTCGGCCAACGCAGTGCCTCCGTAACGCCGCAGTCCTTCGATGGCCATCCACTCGAGCGGCGGCCATCCGTTCGGTGCGTCCCACTGCTGCCCGGTGCGAATCCTCGTCGTCACGAATCCGCCAGGCTTGAGAAACCAACGCTCGAGATTGCCCGCAATCTGCGCGGCTTGAAATTGCGTCGCCAAGCCAAAGAACAACGGCGCCGCACCAGCGAGCGTGGGCCGATCGACCACCCGTTCCCACGTCTTCCACCGGACGTCGAAGAAGAATCCGATGCCGCCATCGTACGACGCCGTCACCAGCGCTTGGCGCCGCCGCGCAGCGTCGCGGTTGAACTTTGCGGCGATCGCCGAGTCACCCGGCTGATGACGAAACGCTCGCAGCGCGGCGATCGTACGTTCGGCGTTGTACATGAGGCAGTTGAGGTCGACCGGAACGAGGTCGGTAGTCTCGAGACTTCGAAGATCGGTCGTGTCGCGCATCCACCGACTGGAAAAATCCCATCCGCTTTCGGCCGTCGCGCGCGCGTTGCGATAGAATCGCTCGCGCAAGCTGTCGGGTAAGGTTTTCCCGACCTCGTAGTCCGGCCGGTAGGATTCAGGCCGTGGCCCGGGCAGGTCATCCCAATAGCGATTCAGCACGACACCCTCGGGCATCATCACGGCGCGTCGATACGCCTGTCCCGGCGCAAGCCGATCGGCGCCCTCCATCCAAAAGGCGTGCTCTGCCTCGAGTGCGTCGAGGTAGCGGAGTGCTTGCGACGTGTCGGTCGCGCTCGCGTACAACCCAACCATCGCCGCGAAGAACGGCGGTTGGCTTCGGCCCAGGTAGTACGTCCGGTTGCCGTTCGGAATGTGGCCGACCGTGGTGATCAGATACGCGAAGTTATCGAGCATGTTGCGCACAAGGTCCGTGCGCCCACTCTCAACGAGGCCGAGCATCGTGAAATACGAGTCCCAGTAATACACCTCGCGGAATCGGCCGCCGGGAACGACATACGCATTCGGCAGCGGAATCAGCGACGAGCGGGCATCAGCGGTGTCCGGAGAGCGAGTGAGGACCGGCCACAGCGCGCGAATGTGCTCTTCCATCGTCTGCGTTGTGTCCGTCTGAAAATCTCGGCCGACCGGTCGCGGGAGCTCGAAGTTCTGTTCGACGAACGAGCGCAGATTGAATCCGGCCGCTTTCTTGGCGTCGGCGTATCGCTTCGAGATCTC
>DASYSU010000160.1:0-10709 GCA_036002925.1 Gemmatimonadaceae bacterium
AGAGTGCTCCCACGATCGAGAGCACTCTCTGATGACGTCATGTACGTTGTTCGACAACCCGATGCCCAGGGCGGGACTCGAACCCGCAAGACCCGAAGGTCGGGGGATTTTGAGTCCCCTGCGTCTACCAATTCCACCACCTGGGCGCGACGAATGAAATGTAGCCGCGACCAGTCGGCGCCTCAACGCATTGCTTGCCTGTCAAGGCTCCGGAGGAACCACGCCGCCGCGCCTCGCGCCAGCGCCCGTGGTGTCGGCGCGTAACTCCAGCAGTTTCTTGCTGAGCCGTTCTTTCAACGCGAAATACTGCGCTCGCTGAAGCGGCGAGAGGAAGGTCGAAAACTCCTTCTGCTCCGACTCCAGCAACTCCGCACGTCGACGCTGTCCGTGGACCAGTTGATCCAAGTATTGCGCGATCTTGTCTTGGTCGGCGTGACCAGTCGAATCTTGCATCGCCGCCGCAAGATTCAATCGTGCCTCGCGCTCCTCCAGCACAACGGCCCGCCGTTGCTGCTCGTATTTTTGATCCGTCCGCTGCAAGGTTTGCATCTGCGCGGGGCTGAGATTGAGTTGCCGCCGCACAACATCATTGAACGCCCGGCGCACGCGCTGCTGAAGGATCTGCCGTTCATTCAGCGCCCCACGTCCGAGCTGCTGCGGTTGCTGCTGTCCGAGTTGCTGTGCACGACGTTGCGCGCGGCGCGGCAGCTGTGCCGTTCCTGACTCCGCCACCTGCGCGCCAACGACCGGTGCGTACGCGATCAGCGCGCCCGCGACCATCGCTCGCATCGTGAGGATCACAGGCCCTCCGGCGACGAGCGACCGCTGTTCACGCGAATGGTCACCGGCTCGGGTTCGGTGATCGGAACCGCCTGCAGCTGATCGATCTCGTTGAGCAGCGCCTTCAGCTCGCGCTCATTCAAATCGGCGAGGCGCGCGCTCGTGGCGAGTCCGGGTTGATCGTCGGCTGACGCGACGGTGTTCGCCGGCGCAGGCTGTGATACGTGACGCGCTTCACTCGGGTTCGGGTTGGCGGACGGCTGTCGCGGCGCGCTACTGTCGGCCGCGTTATTGCCGAGCGACGGAGTGATTGTCGATACGAACACGCTATCCGCGCCCGCGGGCGTCGTACCGTGACGAAGCAGGGCGAACGAACCGCCACCCACCGCAAGCACCGTCACCGCCGCCGCGATACGCCAGTCCGACCACGCGCGATGTCGGGGCGCGACGCGAACCGGCTGCGCCGCGCGCTTCGGCAGCGCGTTCACGACGTAGTTGATGTCGACGCGCGGCGTGCGGGACACGAGCATCTCGTGAACGCTCCGCAGCAACTCCAGCTCGGCGCGACAATCGACGCACGCGTCGACGTGCGCCATGACCGCCGCGCGCATGCTCACATCGAGCCGCTCGTGCAGCAGGTCCGGCAGTTGGTCGCGGAGGTCCGCGTTCGGGCAATCATTCATCGAGAAACTCCTTCACAGCGCGCATCGCGTTGTGGTAATGCACACGGGCGGCTCCTTCCGTAGTCCCCACTGCCTCGGCGATCTCCTTGTAAGACAAACCCTCCGCCACACGAAGGGCAAATACCTCTCGCTGCGTGGGCGACAATCGTTCGACCGCTGCTCGCAAGCGACGCTGCGTTTCGTCGGCGACCACAGAGTCGAGCGCGTCGTACTCCGTGGCCGAGTCGCCCTCCTGAATCTCGGTTCGGTCGCGGCGTCGCTTTTCGGAGCGCCGCCGGTCGAGCAGCAGACGACGTTCGATCGTGAACAACCAAGTGCGAAAGGAGCTTTCACCGCGAAATCCATCGAGCGAATTGAAGGCGCGTACGAACGTGTCCTGCACCAACTCATCGACGTCGCTCCGCTCCCCCGAGCTGACGGCAAACCGGGCAAGGGCTGCCGAGTGACGCTCCACGAGCTCCGTCGCGGCGCGTTCGTCGCCAGCCTTCCATCGCGCGATGAGGTCCAAATCCCGCTGATCATCGCCACCCCCGCCTCGCACCGGGTTGCTCATTCGGTCCAACAGGTAGACGTCACCAGGTCCGGCCCGTTAAGGTCAAACGCTTGACAGATCGGAGCTTGTCCGGGCAACGCTTACGACGTCACCGCGCGGCGACAATATACAACCCCATGCACCGAGCACAGCCCTTGGAACGGATCGCCCACCGAGGCGCCAAGCGGGAGCTACCCGAGAACACGATTCCGGCCTTTCTCCGCGCCTTCGGGCGTGGCGCCGACGCCATCGAGCTCGACGTTCACACGACCCGCGACGGCGTCGTGGTGGTTCACCATGACCCGGATCTATCGCCCAGGCGCGCTATCGCTGGCTTGACGTGGGACGAGGTGCAAGGGCTCGAGCCGTCGTCTGGGGTCGCGGTGCCGCGTCTTGCCGACGTGCTAGCCGTAACGCCCCCGGGCAAGACCGTCTACGTCGAGATCAAGGGCGAACGCATCGAGGGTGCGGTCGCGACCGTCATCGGCGAGAGCTCGGCACGTTGTGCGGTTCACTCGTTCGACCACGATGCCATCGCTCGACTGCGCGCGATCGCACCTCAAATTCCGCGAGGAATTCTCTTCGACGAACGGGCCAGCGGCGAGACGATGCGCCGCCGGATCGAGGCGACTGGAGCGCGCGATCTCTGGCCTCGCCGGGACCTCATCGACGACGCGCTCGTGGCTCTGGCGCATGAGGCGGGTGCGCGCGTGATCGCCTGGACCGTCAACTCGAGGTCGGAGGCGCAGACGCTCGTTGCGCTGGGTGTCGACGGCGTATGCACCGACGACGTGCGTCTCCTCGACGACCTCGGGTGATCTTCAGTCCGCGGTCGGTTTCGGCGGATTCCCGGTCAAGAGATCCCTGCGCTGCTTCGACGCCTCGGCGATGAGCGTTTCGAGGCGCGTCACCTCGGCCTCGGCTGCGGTCATGTTGCCCATGTGCGCGGCAAGCTCCTCGACGGTCAGCTCGACGCCCGCCTTCTTCGCTCGATAGACGGCGTACCCGAACCGCTGGGCGAACCGATCGACCGACTGTCGCGCCCGATAGAGGTCGAGCCGCAACCGGCCTTCGTCGAGCGCGCGCTGGGCCGATTTCCCTGCGCGGTCCAACTCCTGTCGCAACCGATCTAGCAGTGGCATCGCCGACGCTCCGAGGTTCGTGACTGTGTCGGTACTACGGATGTGGAGGGTTTCGGTTGCAGGTCGTATTCCCACAGCCCCACTTGAGGTACGGATGGGCGCTCGCAATTTGACCACAAAGGACGCAGGGGCCACAGAGAAACCACGCAACAGCACAGAGGCCTCCATTCACGGAGGCCTCATCGTTACTGCTGGCTCACGAGCGACTACGCCGCGGTCGTGGCGCTTGGTGCTGCGTAGACGCTGACCTTGTAGCGGCTCTTGCTCTTGTGCTCGAATTTCACGACGCCGTCGATGAGGGCGTAGATCGTGTAATCGGTTCCCAGGCCAACGTTGTTGCCCGGGTGCCACTTAGTGCCGCACTGACGAACGATGATGTTGCCGGCTATGACGCGCTCACCGCCGTACTTCTTCACGCCGCGGTACTTCGGATTCGAATCGCGGCCGTTGCGGGAGGAGCCGACGCCCTTTTTATGTGCCATTGAAACCCTTGCTCAGCCGAGCGAGATGTCGTTGATACGAACTTCGGTGAAGCCTTGCCGATGCCCGCGCTTGCGCGCGTAGTTCTTCCGCCGCTTCTGTTTGAAGATGACGATCTTCTCGCCGCGACCGTGGCGCACGATCTCGCCGGTCACCTTGGCGCCGTCGAGCGAGGGCACGCCGGTCTTGACGTTCTTGCCGTCATTGCCGAGGAGGACGTCGTTGAACTCGATCTTGCCGCCCTCTTCTCCAACGAGCGAGGGAATCTTGTATGTGCGACCCGGCTCGACGCGGAACTGCTTGCCGCCGGTCTTGATGATGGCGTAAGGCATTGATGGGGCTCGATTAGGCGTGGTGCGGTAAGCCTGTAAAGTTAGGTATCCCTTTCGGTTGTGTCAACTGGCTCGCGCACCGGGTAAAGCCTACGCTACGGCGTATTGCTGCGTCACGTCGCGACCGGCCGACTTCACGACAAGCTTGAACTCGTCGGGCTTGAGGAGCGGATCGTCGCGCAACTCGAGGCCGAAGCCGACCGCCTTCTCCAGCTTCTTCATCAAGTCCTTCTCGTTCTCCAGCACGTACATCGCGACGTCCGGGTGCACGCGCACTACAATCGGATCCTTGCGTGACTCGAGTCCGACGCGCCGAACCGAACGCTCGACTCGACGCGCGATCGTCTCCGCGGTGAACACTCTGCCCGTGCCGTGACAGGTCGGGCACGCCTCGGTCATGTTCTGCAAATGACTCTGGCGCACGCGCTGGCGAGTCATCTCGATCAGGCCGAGATCGCTCACGGCGAATGCCTTCGTTCGAGCGCGATCCCGACCGAGGTGCGTCCGTAGCTCCTGAAGCACCTTATCGCGATTCGCCTTGGTCTCCATGTCGATGAAGTCGCAGACGATGATGCCGCCCAAGTCGCGCAAACGCATTTGACGCGCGACCTCGCGGGCGGCCTCGGTGTTCGTGCGAAGGATCGTCTTCTCGGGGTCCTTCTTCCCGGTGTAGCGGCCGGAGTTCACGTCGACCGAGACCAGCGCCTCGGTCGGCTCAATGATCAGGTAGCCGCCCGACGGCAGATCGCAACGCCGCTTGAAGAGATCACGCAGCTCCTGCTCGATGTTCGCCTTGTCGAACAGGGGCGTCTCGTCCTCATAGAGCTTGATGCGGTCGATCAGCTCGGGCGCGATGCCCTTCAAGTACTCGAGAATCTCGTTGTAGAGCTGCTTCGCATCGACGGTGACGGTCTCGACCTTCGTGCTGAAGACGTCGCGCATGAGCCCACGCGTCAGACTCGTCTCGCGATGAATCACCGCCGGCGCGCGGACGAAATGGGTCTTCCGCTTGATGCGCTTCCATTGGCCGATCAGCGTCGTGAGCTCGCGCTCGAGGGTCTCTTTGGTGACATCCTCCCCGACGGTGCGAACGATGACGCCGCCCGCGTCTTTCGGGAGAACTTCCTCGACCTGAGCGCGCAGTCGCTTCCGCGCCTCGCGGTCACCGATCTTGCGACTCACGCCCACGCGTTCAGCGAACGGCATATAGACGAGGAAGCGGCCGGCGAGCGAGACCTGCGCGGTGACGCGCGGACCCTTCGTGGAAATCGGTTCCTTCGAGACCTGAACGACCAGGTCTTGGCCACGCTTCAGCACATCTTGAATCGGCGGCGCCTTTGCGTGACGTCGGCGGCTGGCGGGACTCTCGCCTTCGTCGTCCTCGTCATCGTCGTCGCTCTCGCCTTCGGCTTCGTCTTCGGGAAACACGAGATCGGAGGCGTGAAGAAACGCGCTCTTTTCGGTCCCGATGTCGACGAACGCGGCCTGGATGCCTGGAAGGACTGCTTCGACCCTGCCTAAGTAGATGTCGCCGACCATGCGGCGCGCTTCGGGACGATCGACCAGAAGTTCAACGAGCTGGTCGTCCTCGATGATGGCGACCCGCGTCTCGCGCGGATTCGCGTTGATTAGAATCTCTCGTTTCATCGGTGTCCGGCACGAATCCGTGCCCCGGCGACTCGACGGGACAGGTGTGACGGAATTGGAAAGGGTGTAGGGCGAGCCGTGGCAAATGCACGTTGTTCACGGCAACTCGCGAGAAGAATGTCCGAAGCATCCGTGTGATCGACCACGTTGTCCCCGGCTGGAGCGCGCTACTACGCGCGAAGAAGGACCGTTCGATCCTTTCGGACTCCAGCGTAATACGGGGAAACGTGCGATCGGCCCATCGAGACAGGCCGTGCACCGGAAGCAGGACGAGCGCGCGAAGGACGGCGAAAACCGCATCGGCCGTCCAGGCGCGCAATGCGCCCTCATCCCGGCTCGAGTCGCCGAGGGGATTGAGAGCGGAAGAAAACGGGGTGGTAATCACTTATCTGCAATTAACCGGCGCAACGACGTTTTGGCAATGCGATGAGACGGTGCTGGTGCTGGTGCTGGTTGCTGGTGCTGGTTGCTGGTGCTGGTTGCTGGTGCTGGTTGCTGGTGCTGGTTGCCGGTGCTGGTTGCCGGTGCTGGTTGCGCCGTTCGCAGTTGCCAGCGACCAGTGACCAGCAACCAGTACCATCTAGTCCAAGTCCTTCAACAATTGTCTTGCAATGACTATCCGCTGTATCTCAGACGTCCCTTCGCCGATTTCGCAAATCTTGGCGTCTCGCATGTAGCGCTCGACCGGATAGTCCTTGGTGTAGCCGTACCCGCCATGAAGTTGAACGGCGGCGATCGTAGCCCGCATGCAGAGCTCGGAGCAAAACAGTTTTGCCATCGCGGCTTCCTTGGTGAACGGGCGGCCGTGCTGCGCAAGCCACGCGGCATGGTACATCAGGTGCCTGCCTGCCTCGATCTCGGTTGCCATGTCCGAGAGTTGAAACTGCACGCCCTGAAATTCCACGACGGCTTTGCCGAACTGCTTTCGGGTGCTCGTGTACGCCAACGCCTGCTCGAACGCGCCCTCGGCGATGCCCAGTGACAAGGCCGCAATTCCGATGCGCCCATTGTCGAGCGTCTTCATGAAATTCACGAAGCCCTGCCCTTCGGCGCCGAGCAGATTCTCGATCGGAACCTCAACGTCCTCGAGGATCAACTCACAGGTGTCGGAGGCGCGCCAGCCGAGCTTGTCCTCTTTCTTGCCAGCGCGGAACCCGGGCATGGCGGGCAGCGACGGCTCGTGTCCAACGCCGACCCGCGCTGCGGCCGCGGGATCGTTCGTCTCCTTGGTCAGGATAAACGAGCTGATGCCCTTGGTGCCCGCCGACGGATCAGTGACGGCAGTGACGACGAAGATTTCACCGACGCCGCCGTGGGTGATGAACCGCTTCACGCCATTGAGCAAATAGCAATTGCCCCGTCGGACCGCGGTCGTGCGGGTACCGGCGGCATCGCTGCCCGCCTCGGGCTCGGTGAGGCCGAATCCACCCATCACGCGCCCGGAAGCGAGGAACGGAACGTATCGACGTTTCTGTTCCTCGGTGCCGAATCGAACAATTGGAGAGGTGCCAAGCGTGGTATGAGCCGATACAGTGAGTCCATGCGAGGCGTCGACCTTCGCCAACTCATGGATCACGATCATGAAGCTCAGCACATCGAGTCCGGCGCCGCCAAGCTCCTCGGGCCAGGGGATGCCAAGCAGACCGAGTTCTCCCATCTTGCGGATGTTTTCCCACGGAAACGAAGCGTCGGCGTCGTGCTTCGCGGCCGTCGGCGCGACTTCGTCGCGCGCGAACTCGCGGACCATCTCGCGCGTTGCCAGATGCTGCTCGGTGAAATAGAGTGCGTCGTCCATGATGATCTGATTATTCAGGCGGCTTCGGTTTCGTCGGCCGAGCGGACTACGTCAAGAAAACGCTCGCCGTATTTGTCCAGTTTCACGGGTCCTACCCCACGAATCTGTCCCAGCGCGTTCGCGTTCGTTGGCCGACGAACGGCCATCTCGGCGAGCGTGCGATCAGGAAAGACGACGTACGCCGGCACCTGCTCCTCGCGCGAGATGGTGCGACGCAGGTCGCGCAACCGGGCCAACAGCGCCTCGTCCGCCCCCGACAACACCGGCGCCTCATCAGGCGTCGCGACGTCGCCCGTCGTCGAGCGCTGACGGGGCTTCGGTTTGCCCCGCGACCCAGGCGCTCCCATCGACGGTGCTCCGCCCTTCTCGACGTCGACGCGCGTGCCGAGACAGTTGTCGCACCCGCCGCACGACGTGCGCGCCGCGGGATCACCGAAGTATCTGAGCACGAAGCCGCGGCGACAACCCTTGGTGTACGCGTATTGCTGCATCGCGTCGAGCTTTTGAAGGTCGGCCTTCCGCCGTCGATCGAGCAGCGCCCAATCGATCTTGAAGGCTGTGAGCGGTTTTCGCGGCGCCGTGAGCGCCGCGCCGGACCCGCAGCGCTTCCACTCGAGGAATTGGCGCGACTGCAAGGCATCGAGCAACGGCATCGCACCTTGCGCGCCGCCGAAGCCGGGCGGCAGGCCGTCCAAATCGATCGGCGCGCCGTCGTCGAGCGACGACCCTGCGACGCGCCACATGGCGCGGAGAATCCCGAGCTCCAACGAATCCTGTCCGCCGAGCTCGCGCTTGATGCGCTCGGGCGTCGCCATGAGCCGCACAAGGACGCGCGCGCTCAAGTCCTGTTCGACGCGATAGGCGCCTGCCTGCGTGATCACGCGGAGCGCCGACTCGACATCGCGGCCGCTCGCCTTGGTCTTGATGCGTGTCGCGATGTCGTCGGGCGACAAATCGACGCCGCCGCTCTGGTCGGCGTTCTTCCGAAGCACGTCGTACACTTCTTCGACGAGCGGGCGTTCGGGATAGTTGCCCTTGATGAAGAACTCGTGCGTGAAACGATCGGGGAACGAGTGGAGCAAGTAGCACGCGCCCGGTTTCCCGTCGCGGCCCGCGCGCCCCGCCTCCTGATAGTACGCTTCCAACGTGCCGGGCATCGCGTAGTGGATCACCAGGCGCACGTTCGCCTTGTCGATGCCCATGCCGAAGGCGTTCGTCGCGACGATCGCCCGGACCTTCTCGGTCATGAACGCATCTTGCACTTGATGGCGCCGTTCGTCGTCGAGGCCTGCGTGGTACGCCGCGGCGGGAATCCGCGCGCGCTCGAGCAGCGCCGCGATTCGTTCCACCGCCTTGCGCGTCGAAGCGTAGACGACGGCCAGTCCCTCAGTCGTTCGCAGCAAATGCACGAGGGCGTCGTCCTTGTCCGCGTCGTTGCGGGTCGGCAGCACGTGGTACGACAGGTTCTTCCGGTCGAACCCTGTGATGATTGTCTTCGGCGAATCGAGCTTGAGCTGCGCGACGATGTCCGTGCGGACGTGCGGCGTTGCCGTTGCCGTGAGCGCGACCGTCGGCGGTGAGCCGAGCCGATCGCGAACCTGCGAGATCCGCAAATAGCTCGGGCGGAAGTCGTGTCCCCACTCGCTGATGCAGTGCGCCTCGTCGACGGCGAGCAACGATACGCCGGCGTCGCGCAGCCGCTCGGCAGTCGATCCAAAGTCGAAGCGCTCGGGGGCGACGTACAGCAGCTTGACATCACCGCGAATGGCCCGGGCGATACGATCAGAGATCTGTGACGAGGTGAGCGTGCTGTTGACGAAGGTCGCCGGCAGTCCGCGCGCCGCCAACGCATCCACTTGGTCCTTCATCAACGAGATGAGCGGCGAGATGACGACGGTGAGCTTGGGCAGGATCAGCGCGGGGACTTGATAGCAAAGCGATTTTCCGCCACCGGTCGGCAGCACGACGAGGGTATCACGGCCGGCGAGAACCGACTCGACCGCGGCCTCCTGTCCCGGCCGGAACGCCGGGTAGCCAAAATGTTCCGTCAGCGCGGCGCGCGCGTCGTCGAGTGTCATTCGCGTAGGCATCCGCTACTCTGCCATCGATCGACGCAGTCGTTGGGACCGAGTTGCCGCAGCCCGGAGCATTACACCGCTCGCGCGAAGTGTCCGCGCGTGAACTGATTGCCAAACAGCGCGCGCACCGCGTCGACGTCGGGACGGGTACCGTCGGCGAGTGCGTCAAGGGCGACCCGATACGCATGCACGATCTGACGCACGTCGTCGCCCGCGATGTTGAACACCATTTGGTAGCCGCGGATTCCCGCGCGCCACAACTTCGGCAAGAACTCGGAGCCATCAATCGGCCGCGAGTGCAGCAAACGGTTCCTGCACGCCGAGTCTGTGGCGACGGGGAACGTGTATCCGGTCGGATCGGTGAGCTCGACGTTGGTGTGTTTTTGCACGCACAGGTCGCGACACGTGGTTGGGACGCGATCGAACGCGGCCGACAGCACGCAGTGCTCGATCGTCATGCCTTCCGGCCGACCGTACACGAACACGTCGAATCCGGTTCCGTCCCATGGCGCGACGAGCTGCGCGAGTTCCTCGGTCGTGAGCTCGACTGACGCCACGATGCGACGCGCACCGAGCCGAAAGATCTCCGCTGCGGTGTGCGCGTTGAACACGTTGACCGCATAATCAGCGACGACGTCACGACCAGCGCGCGCGAACTCGCCGACCAAGCCGAGATGTCCCGTGAGAATCGGCAGGTCGAGCTCGAACCATTTTCGAACGCCCTTGCGATCTTGCGGCCGTACGATGGTCGGTGTTCGGAGACGCAGTGCAACACCGCGCGCCGCGAGTCTTTCTTGCAGCGCCCGAACGCGAGCGATGGGCGGCGCCGGATGCCGTAGGAACGGATCGAAACAGATCTCGGTCGCGCCGGACTCGGCGGCGGCGTCGGCGTCTTCGATGCGGTAGACCTGCGCGCTCAAGTTGAACGCGCGAGTCGAATCGGTTGGTGCGGGCGCGTCGACCTGCATCGGAATCGCGGTCGCCGCCTGCTCGACACGCGCGCGGCGCTCAGCCAAGTGTGCGTCACGGGCCCAGTCGCGCCGCATCATCAACTGCCCGGTGGCGTCCTGCCGAAGGTGATTCAGCTCGCTGACCGGGAGGAACAAGCCGCTCGCAAGTCCAATCACATCGAGGCCGGCCAACACGAACGGCGTGTCGCCGAGCCGTCCGAGCTGTTCGCGCAGCATTTCCGAATCGAGCGGCCGCTTTGTCGCCGGCGAGAGCGTGATCTCCGAGCGCA
>DASYSU010000161.1:0-44374 GCA_036002925.1 Gemmatimonadaceae bacterium
CACCTTTGTTGCTGGTAGCGCCAACCACATCGCGCCGGCCCGGGTTGCGTACGGTTTCTTTGTCGGCGTCGCCATCTACCGAGCATGGGCGATGGGTGTCCGCCCGTTCCGGCTCGGACCCGTGGCTCTCGGGTCAGCGCTGCTGATCTGCCTATTCGCGCCACCGATTCTTGGCGTAGCCATCACCGACGCCGTCACGCAGCTGATTGCCTTTCCGTTGATCGTCTGGGGTGGCGCGTCCGCCGTCACTGAGAGAGGCCGGGCCCTCTGCACTTGGTCCGGCCGTCTGTCGTACCCCGTGTATGCCCTACACTACCCGATCCTCATGGCAGTCATCGCCTACCTAAGCCGCTGAGAGCCGCCCGGATTCAATTCCACGACGAATCGCGTTTCGCAATCACTCCTGCACAATGCGGGACCGGGCCCGCGCATTAAGAGATTCAGAATGCGAGCCCAAGTTTGTGCGCACCATGGCGTTAGTATCTTAGTCCCCGCTGGTGCCTTGGTTGCCCATGTATGCCCCCGGATTCTTCCCGCCCCTCACCTCTCTCTTCCGGGCAAGGCAATGCACAACCGCAAAGGCTTCACCCTCATCGAGCTCCTCATCGTCGTTGTCATCATCGGCATCCTCGCCGCTATCGCCATTCCGAAGTTCGCCAACACCAAGCAGAAGGCGTACATCACGGCGATGAAGTCCGACCTCCGCAACCTCGTCACCGCCGAGGAAGCGTACTTCGCCGACAGCTCGCAGTACACCTCCACTGTCGCCAACCTCAAGTTCCAGAGCACCAACCAGGTCTCGTCGCCCTCCATCACCGCGGGCACGGGCAACTGGTACGCGACGGTCACCCACTCGCAGATCGCCAGCCCCTTCCAGTGCGGCGTGGGCATCAATACCACCAACCCCGTCGTCACGGGAGCGTCCGAAGGCGAGCCAGCCTGCCAGTAGGCGGTAGTTAGCAGGCGGGAAGGGCGAGCGGCGCCGAGGGGACGCCGGACTCGCCCTTCTCTTTGCCGGTTCGAGACCGGGATTCGCGCGACTTTTCGCATGCCGGGAGGGACTTACCACTGCCCCAACAGAGACTTTCTCCGGCGCTGGGCGGGGTTGGTCTCCAGGTCGTGAAAGTTGTCCGCCGCACGCGCGCGACTTCCGAATCGATTGCGCACTGTTTCCGGCCGGCGGTTCGATCTTGCCGCTCGCCGTGCACCTCTTGTTCGTCCTCGTGCCCGACTTCCGCAGCGGGTCTCCGGAATTTTTCCGCGTGGCCAGGCTAATTGTTCGGCACCGCTCAACCCGTTTCGTCTGAACTCCCTGGACTCGGGTTCGCGAGGCTACACTAAACAGCGTTGCCATTTCCACGAGCGGAGCTTCGCGCGAGACGAGCCGGGGAGTCATCGGCACGGGATCTCTACGCAAGGAAGGCTCGCGGCCGCTCATCGGAACTGACACGGCGTTCCGCGCAAGCGACTCGGCGCCCTTACTGGACAGCGGGCCGCTCAAGCGTCCTCGCTCCGTCATTCGCGAAACGCGCGCCTGTCTCGACCGTTCGCGGCTCGCTGCTACGCCGGGCGGCTCGGCCCGCGGCCTCATCGCCATAGTCCGAAACTGTGACTCCGAAACTGCCCGAACTCCGAAACGTGCGGTCTCGGAGTCGGGCAGTTTTCGGAGTTCGGTAGTCTCGGAAGTTCGGCCGTTTCGCGGTCTCGGCGTTCCGGCAGGTTCGGCGTTCGGCAGTCTCGGACGTCGGAAGTCTCGGGTTTCGGCACTACTCCGCCAATAGGCGCCTTAAGCCGCCCTCGCCAACAGTTCCCGGACTTCCTCATCGGAAGTCGGTGCAAACTCCTCATACCACTGCCCCACCGCAAGAAAGTCCTGCGGCATGAACCCGCACACGGTGTCGTCCGCCTGCTCGGCCACCGCGTCGCACCCTTCCGGCGCCGCGACCGGAATGGCCGCCACCACCTGCGCCGCGTTCGTCGCGCGGATCGCCGCGACCGCGGCTCGCATGCTGGCTCCCGTCGCCAGACCATCGTCTACCAAGATGACCGTTTTTCCTTTGAGATCGGGAAGCGGTCGGTCACCGCGAAGCTCATGCTCCTGCCGCTCGAGCTCCGCCTCCTCGCGCGCCGCGAGCGCGTCGATCAAGTCCGGCTCAAACCCGAACAGCTCCACCATCTCCTCATTCACGAACCGGTAGCCCCCGCTCGCCAACGCACCGAGCGCGAGCTCCTCGTGCCCCGGCGGCGCGACCTTCCGCACTACCATCACGTCGAGCGGCGCCCCCAACGCCCTCGCGACCTCGTACGCCACCGGCACCCCACCCCGCGCCAGCCCGAACACGTACAAATCGTCGCGCCCCTTGTATCGCCCAAGATCGTCCGCCAACTGACGCCCCGCGTCGGCCCGATCGTGAAAAGGTGCGTGTGTCGTCATCGGAGTTCGTCAGTCTCGGAGTTCGTCAGTTTCGGAGTTCGGCAGTTTCGCGGTCTCGGAGTTCGGCAGTTTCGGAGTTCAACAGTCTCGGACTACGGCAGGCTCGGAGTTTGGCAGTCCTCAATTCAATCAGCACGCGGTTCCACGAGGTTCCTCGTAAACCACTCTCTCGCCATCCGCGCCACGTGCGCCAAAGCGCCCTTTTCCTCGAACAAATGCGTCGCGCCGGGAACGATCTCCAGCTTGACCCGCGCGCTCGTCATTCGCGCCATCGCCTTCTGATTGAGATCAATGACCGCCTCATCTCGCCCGCCCACGATCAGCATCGTCGGCGCCTTCACGTTCGGCAGATCCACCTCGGCGAGATCCGGCCGTCCGCCGCGCGACACGATCGCTCCGACGCGATCGGGCAGCCGCGCGCCGGCGACGAGCGCCGCCGCGCCCCCCGTGCTCGCGCCGAACACCCCGACCGCGAGATCCCGAGTTGTCGGTTCCCATCCAAGCCAATCAATGGCCGCGACGAGCCGAGCGGCAAGCAGGCCGATGTCGAAGCGGAGCTCGCCGGTAATCGCATCGACGTCGCCCTCGCGCTCGGTCAACAGATCCATGAGCAGCGTGCCGAGTCCGGCGGCGTTCAGTTCTTCGGCGACGAAGCGGTTGCGCGGACTGTGGCGGCTGCTGCCGCTGCCGTGCGCGAACACGACGATCGCGCGCGCGCCGTCGGGAAGCGTGAGCGTCCCGTCGAGCGACAGCTCGTCGAGCGGGATCATCACCGCGTGCTCGACGCCTGCGCTCGACACCGATGCCGTGTCGCCCCGTTCGCCACGATGCTGGCCGTCCACGTGCTGCTCCGCGAGTTGAGTCGCAGAGCGTGGGGCGGCAACTTTCGATCCGCGGGTCCAACCGCGAGCTATCGCGGCAGATAGCTGTCTATCGCATCGGCCAGGTCGCGAAGCAACGCGACGTCGATTTTTCCGTCGGCCGCGCTTCGTAGCGCGTCGACGTGCTCCCGCCTGAGCTTGCGCGGATCGTCGTCCACCAACGCCGCGTTCGCCAGCGCGATCAGCGCGGTGAGGCGGGCGACGTTGCGGCCGATGGTGATATGCTGCGCGCCTTCGATGAGAAGGCCCAACTCGCCGGCGAGGGACACAACGACACCGGTATCACGAAGGCTGCTTCTTCCATCGCGCCATTCGTGGGCTTGCAGGGCGGGAGGGAACATGCCCAATGGCTAATCGGTGGAGCGGCGGGTTGTCAAACATTAGAAATTCTCATAATCGGAGGAGGTTGGACCGGCTGCTGAGAGATGCCGAAGGCCGAAACTGACGGCTTCCGAGACTGCCGAACTCCGAGACTGCCATACTCCGAGGAGGCGAAGAGGCCGATGACCGAAACGGCCGAACGCCGAAAAAGGCCGAACACCGAGCAGCACGCCGGTCCACCTGTCCACCCGTCCACCTGTCCACCCGTCCACCTGTCCACCCGTCCACCGGTCCACCGGTCCACCGGTCCACCCGTCCACCCCGGCCCACGCATCACTTCCTGCTTGAAGCGAAGCAGGTGCTCCGACTGCGCTGGATCGTAGGCCAAAAGCCGCCGCAGATCCGACTGCCCGTTCGCCTGCGGCGTAGCATCGGGTGAAATGGCGAATGAACGTCGGTCGAAGCTACGGTAAGGGAATCAGCAGGTCGAGGTTCGCGATGGATGGGGAGCGTTCGACCTTTTCGACCTTCGGCACTTTCGGCCTTCGCCAGTTTTCGGCGTCCGGCAGTTTCGCCCCTTCGGCCTTCGGCAGTTTCGGCCCTCGGCCGTTTCGGCGTTCGGCAGTCGCGGCGTTCGGCACTTCTCAAGCCGCCCGCACGTCGAGCCCCAAAACGAGAAGAGCGAGAGCAGCAACCCGCCGCTCTCGCTCTTCTCTTTCGTTATCCCCGGCACTTACGGCGTTGGAGTAACGTTCCCGTTTCTCGCCGCCACTTCACCCAACGGAATCGGGATCGCCACCTGCAGCGGATCCTTCGAGTGAGTCGGGTCTGACGTGAGGTTGGGCATGCCCGCCAGCGTCACGTACGCCTTCGTGAGCGCCCCGTACTCTCTCAGCGCCTGAAGGTAGAACGGCCCCTCGTACACGAGCGAGTACCGCATCTCGTACAGAATCGCGCTTCTCGCGGCCGCGACGTTCGCGAATGTGCCGACTGGAGCCAAGCCGCCTTCGGCGACACGCACCGCGTTCACGTCGGCGGCGGCGCCGGCGAGATCGCCGCTCTCCGCTTTCGCCTGGGCGCGGAAGAGATAGAAATCCGCGTTGCGACGAATCGGGATCGGGCGAGTCAGGTTGGAGGTGTTCGTCGGATCGGTGATCGGATCGCGGAAGGTGAGCTGAAGTCCGCTGACCTGGGCCGACGACGAGGACGCCTTGACGATCTTCGATGCGCGGAGATCTCCCGCCGCGATCGAGTTCACGAAGTTGTCCGTGAGGTAGATGTGGTTGTCGACGAGCGGATTCGAGAACGACTCCGGCGCCGACGGATTGAATTCATAGTACGGGCCGGCGTTGAGCTGCGCGGCCGTCGGGTTCGCACCGGTCGAGGCCAGCGCGGTGTTCAGCGCCGTGATGCCCGCCGCAAAGCACGCCGCGCAGGGCGACTGGTGGTCCAGCCCCCGCATCACGTCCACTTCGCCGGCGAGTCCGCGATTGAACAGCGCGAGGTTCGCCGTTTTCGTGTAGTCGCCGCTGACCTTGTAGCCGCTCGGCAGCGTGACCGGCACCGTCGCACTCACCCCACCCGCGGTGAGGGCGGCGTACCCGGAATCGAGCAACGCCGAGGTGTAGGTGAGGACCGCCTGCTTGGTGCGCCACGGATCGACCACGGACGGATCGGCGCCTTGAATCGGAGCGCCGAGCGAATCACGAATCGTGACGTTCCGGATGTAATCCAGGGCCTTGATCGTCAGAACGAGACCCTTGACCGCACTCTGATCACCGGCGCTCATCGCCGCGAGCGTGGTGCTCGCGAGGAGCTGAGTCGTCGCCCGTGCCGTCTGATAGCCGCCCGTCCATCCCGAGCTGCCGATGAAGTCCGACGGATCGATCGGCACGCCGATCAATTCGTTGACGTAGCGGGGTTCGTTCGTCGTGAGATACGCCGTGTTCCGGGCCATCGTCTCCGGATACATGATGTACGCGTACGCCGCGCCCTGGCTACGATCCGTAGCCAGGATCCCGGTGACGAGGGTCTGCACTTGCTGCGGGCTCCCGGCCACGACAGCGTCCTGATTTGGTGAAGAAAGGGGTTCGCTACAGGCGCCGCAGACTGCAAGCGCGCCGATCAGCGTCCCGATAGTGTGTTTTCTCATGGCTGCTCTGGGTCGCTGTTAGAAGGTGGCGTGAACGGTGGCGAAGAACCTGCGGCCCGGCGGATACGGCGCCAAGTCCTGCATGCGGCTCAGCGGAGAGTCGCCGAAGTTCGAGACTTCGGGATCGAGGCCGCGGTAGCGCGTCCACGTGTAGAGGTTCTGGCCGCTGATGCTGAACGACGCACTGCGGGCTGCTCCTCTGAACATCATCCCGGTGAAGCGCGGGCTGAGATCGTAGCTGAGCGTCACCTCGCGCAGCTTGGCGAAGCTCGCGTGCTCGAGGTACACGCCGAGGCCCTTGCCGAAGTTCGCCTGGTCCGTGCTGTCCATGACGGTGTTGGCGAAATTGCCGCCCGAGATGCCGCTCTGTCCCGAACCGTCTTCGAGATACGTCTGGCTCAGGTTGGCCAGGTATCCACCGTGCCGCCAATCCACCAGCGTCGTGAGGTGGAGGGGGCCGTGGGTGAAATCGTTCGCGAAGCCCATCTGGAAGTCCGGGCTCTCCGCGCCGGCAAACTTCTCGTGGCGCGTACCGTCGGCGTTGAAGCCGTCGAACACCACCGCTTCGTCCGGAGCGTAGCCGGTCTGGACCTTCGTGCGGCCGTACCGCTCCGAGAAGATCGAGCCCGTGTAGAAGGCGGGCACCGGCAGCGACGTGATGAGTCCGCGGTTGTGCGAGAACGTCGTGTGCGACTGCCAGCTCAGGAGGTTGTTGTTGATGGGAAGAATGTTGAAACCGATTTCCTGGCCGCTGTTGGTCATCGACCCGCCGTTGATGATCTGGGTCGTGAAACCCGTCGACGGCGGCGGCGCCGCGGACAGCACGAGGCCGTTGGTCTCCTTCTTATAGAAGGTCACCTCGGCCGAGGCGCGGCCGTGGAACAGCTGGAAGTCCATGCCGCCTTCGGTCTCACGCGTCACTTCCGGATGGACGTTCGGCAGACCGACCTGGGTCGACGGGCGGAGGCCGACGATTCCGTTTTCCGGCACCGACGTGAGGAACGTGAGGCCGAGGTTCGCCGGCACGCGGTTGCCGGCCGAGCCGTTGGCGAGGCGGAACTTGATGTTATCGACGACGCTCTTGTTGACCGGCATGTTGTACGACGCGGCGAACTTGGGGAACGCGTAGAACTTCGTCGTGTCGCCGTTCGTGCTCGAGCGCTCGGCGTTGACCGCCGCGGTGAGCATCAGGCGCTCCTGCATCGCCAGGAACTCTTCCTGCGCGAAGTACGAGAACGTTCGGGTCAGCACCTGCGACTGCGTCACGGCCGTCTGGACCGCGGTCGCGTAGTTCGTGATGCCCGGGAAGAGACCTTGTCCGCGCGTGTTGTCGACCACGCTCGAGGCGTGCTCCTGGCGCAGACCCACGGACGTCGTCGCGATGCCGAAGCGCGACGTGTATCGGTCGATGAGCGTCGCGTTCAAGTTGGCGTTCACGGCGTCGGTGTTGCCGTCGACGACCGTGCCCGGATACGGGCTGATGTTGCCGCTCTGCTCGATGTACGTCGTCGGCGGCGAATAGACGTGGTTGTGGTCGGTGTACGCGTCGATGCCGCCGGACCAGCTGGCGTTCAGACTGTGGTGCGGCTGGCTGAAGATCGTCCAATCCGCCTGCGCCGTGCCGAGGATACGAAAGACCTCTTCGGGCGTTCGGATCTGCTGCATGTCCTGGAGCGGATTCGCGCCGCCGGCGATGAACGGGTTCTTCACCAGCTGCCCGGTCGTCGGATCGACTTTGCTGAAATCGAAGTACGTCGGCGTCGTGCCCATGATCGTGTAGGGCGCGATGTTGTTGTTGTCGTTGCCGGAGATGCCGCGCTCCGTGAGCGTGTGCAGCACGTTCGCGGTGGCGCGCAGGTTCAGGCTTCCGCCCTCGACCTGGTTCACGTTCAGCAGGAGCGACTGTCTCGAGGCGGCGCTGTTGAGCGAGAGACCGGCGTCGTGGTTCACCGTGCCGGACATGAAGTACGTGGTGGCGGCGTCGTTCGTGCCGCCGCGCATCGAGAGGTTGGTCTCGTACGACAGGAAGTGATTCCCGTAGAGCGTCTGCTGCGGGTCTTTGCAGCCGGCGTACATGGTCGGCGTCAGCGTGATCCCGAAGTCCGCCTTCGCCTCGGCGACTGCCTGGTCGAAGGTGAAGCAGCGCATGTCGTACGTGTGCTCGAGCGCCTGCGTGCCGAGGCCCTGGATCAGGTTGAACGAGGGCTTGCCGGCCTGGCCGTGCTTGGTCGTGATCACGACGACGCCGTTCGCGCCGCGCGAGCCGTAGATGGCGCCCGCCGACGGGCCCTTGAGCACCTGGATGTCGGCGATGTCTTCCGGGTTCAGGTCGGCGACACGGTTGACCTGCTGGTCCTGGCTGGAGGTGATGCTGCCGCCGGCGCCCGTGATCGAGTTCAACCCGACCGGCGTCGCGTCGTTGTTGATGACGACGCCGTCAACGACATAGAGGGGCAGGTACGCGCCGTTGACCGTGTTGCTGCCGCGGATCTGCACCTGCACGCCGCCGCCCGGCGCGCCGCCGTTCTGCGTGATGACCGCGCCGGGGATCTTCCCCTGCATCGCGTTCTCGATGTTCTGCTGCGGAACGGCGTTGATCACCTCGGTCGAGACGACCGTGACGGCGTTCGCCGCGTTCCGTGTCGAGACGCTCGTCGCCTGGCCGGTCACGACGACCTCTTCGAGCTCGAGCGGGTCGTGGGCCATCACGACGTTCGCCGTAGTGGCGTCGGCGGAGAGCGTGACGACCGTTCGGCGATAGCCGATGCGTCGGGCGATCAACGTCTGCGCGCCGGCCGGCACGTTGTTGATCGAGAAGCTGCCGTCGGCGCCGGCGAGGCCGACCAACGTCGTGCCTTGCACGCTCACGGTGGCGCTGGCGACAGGCGTGTTCGTTCCCTCTTCCGTCACCTTGCCGCTCACGCGCCGCTGCGCGGACGCGGCGTGACCGACGCCCACGAGAAGGCACAGAACCGCGATGAACTCCGAAACTCGTCTCACGTGGACCCCCACCCTTTAGAGTTGTTGAAAGACGGTACTACGCGCTGCAGGCCGTTCGATGCCATGCATTCTCACGCAGTCATCGCGTGCATTCGGGCGAACGTACGGATGGGCATGGTACGGGTCAAGGCGGCCACAACCGTTGATGACTAGGATCGCGCGCGTGTCCAACGGGCACACTGTCGGCTGATTAACCCTCGGAGCGGCCCGGCCGTCACATCGTCGGCCGGTCTCTCAACTGCCGTTTCACGCGCCGCGATTCGTGCCGGACGCGCTCAAACCGGCGGCGTCGCTCGCGATGTCGCGGCGCGCCGAACACGAGGCATTCACCGAGCACACGCGATGACGGACCTCCCATCACGCAGCATCGGAAAGCGATTTGAATTATGACCTCGCGCGCGGCCGCGTCAAGACGCGCGCATGAGAAGCTTCTAAAAATCTCTCTCTGCCTCGGCGTCGCTAAGGTTTCTTCACGAGCGTGCAGGTCGTGAATATTGGATACACTATGTCGCGGAGTCGTGAACGGCGGATCGCGGGCGCCCGGTGACGAAAAGGGCGACGCGTGAAGCATCGCCCAGTGGTTCGGCCAGTCAGCCGAGAGTCATATTCTCATCAACTCCTAATGGCGCGCGCGGCGCACACTCATTAGGCGGTCGCTTCGTCGTTCGGCGGTATCGGAGTTCGGCAGTTGTCGCCGTTCGGCAGTTTCGATCCTTCGGTCTTTCGGCCGTTTCGGCGTTCGGCA
The DNA here is from genome assembly GCA_036002925.1 of Gemmatimonadaceae bacterium. GTDB lineage: Bacteria > Gemmatimonadota > Gemmatimonadetes > Gemmatimonadales > Gemmatimonadaceae > JAQBQB01. Next base: position 9,534 of record DASYSU010000161.1, read on the forward strand.
GTCTCGGCCTTCGGCAGTTCTCGGCGTTCGGCAGTTTCGTCGTTAGTCTTTCGGTTCCGATGAATCTACAAGTCAGCCGTTTGCTCCCTTTCTCGCACCGCGCGTTGTTTCTCGCCGCGCCGCTCTTCGTGGTCGCCGGCGCAACGAGCGCGTGGGCACAACAGGTTCGGTTCCGTGTCACGAGCGACACCCTCGATACACCTGTTCCAAAGGCGCAAATCGTGTCGCTCAACGATCGGGCGGTGTGGCGCACCAATGACGACGGAATCATTCTCCTCACGGCCTCGCATTCAGGGGCGAACGTCTTCTCCATTCGCCACCTCGGCCTCGCGCCGATCAGCGTGACGATCGACGTTCCCGAGCATGGCACGCGCGCCGTGCACGTGATCATGGACCCAGCCCCGCAGCGACTGGATACGGTGAGCATCAAGGAGCGCGCGCTGGAGCCGCAGCTCAGCGCGTTCGATGAACGCCGCACGCACAACCCCGGCGGTCACTTCATCACGTGGTCCGACATCGAGCGACAACAGCCCCGCGAGACGCTCGACCTCTTCCGCAGAGTCCTCGGCCTTCAGGTGAGGATGATCAATGCTGAACCACAGATCGTGTCGACACGCGGCATCGGCACGGCAGGTTTCTCCTGCCGCCCGGGCGTCGGACTGGATGGCATGGTGTTCACCAGCGACTTCGACGTGAACGACATTCCACCGAGCGCGATCTACGGCGTCGAGATTTACAACGGGGGGTCGACCATCCCGAGTAAATATTTGGCCTCGGCGGCGCAGAGCACGTGCGGGCTCATCATGATTTGGACGATGGACGGGGCCAGGCACAGCTCGCGAAGCCCGTAGGCGTTCGTGACGCACGCGTTCGTGGACGCGACGAAGGGAGCAGTCGGCATTCTCAAAGCCGAGGCGTGATCGAGGTCAACGCGATGTCACAGAAACCGGTGGAGAAGCTGAGGGGTGGGACTGTCCTCCGCGAACCAGCGAAGTATTGCCGACACTGCCCGGCAATACTTCCTCGGCTCCGCTCCGGACAGCCCCACCCCTCACCTCGAACTGTCATCTCACTTCCCGCACGATAATGGACTGGTTCGCCAAGGCGTTCATCCGCGCGAGCCTGCTCTGGTTCCTAGGCGGAATCGCGATGGGGTTGGCGATGGCGATTCACCCGGCGTGGATCGTCTACCGACCCGCGCACGCGCACATGAATCTCGTCGGGTTCGTCGTGATGATGATCTTCGGCGTCGGCTATCAGATGCTTCCGCGCTTCTTCGGACATCCAATCCACAGCAAGGGATTGGCGGCGACGCACGTGTGGCTGGCGAACGTCGGACTCGCCGGTCTTGTCGCGGGTTTCTTCGTCGCGCCGAGCCTTGGTCAGGTTGGCTACACGGTCACGGCGATAGGCGGAGGGATCTGGGCAATCGGTGCGGTCGGTTTCGTCTACAACATGTGGCGAACGTTCGATGCCGCCGAGCAGCGGCGGAGAATGGCGGCGACGAAACCGGAGTCACGCAAGCTGAATGTGAACGAGTGAGGAGAAATGCGATCAACGCTCGGTTGCCGGCGCGATGGCACCCTCGACAATGTTGCCGCCGACGGAGATCGCTGCCCTTCGCATCTGAGAGGTCAGCCCGTACCGCTCTGCGTCCGGGAATCCAGCTGTCGCGGCGTACGTCGCGAAGGCCAACTGTCGCGCTTCGGCGAGAACCCTGAGCTTTTTCGGATCGCGCATACTGGAAAACTGACGCTCGGAGCTCGATTCGCCGTCATCGTTTCATTGCGGGCACCGTCGTTTTTGTGCGGGTGGACGGTGGGGAGGTGGACAGCTACCTCTCACCTACCCCTCGCGCCTGAGCCCTCGCCTCTGGGGCTGTGCCCGTCCACCCGTCCACGTGTCCACCCCACAAACGGCCCCACCCCGCAATCAGTGTCCCGGCTTCCCGTCGACCAGCCGCCGCTGATCGCGCAGTTGATCCACGCGCCACAGAAGCCAGGTCTCTCGAGCGCGAATCCATGTTTCGCGTTGCGTGACCCACGTCTCGACGTGGTGCACCGAGTTGTCCGCGCGCAGCGCCATGCGATCCAGGTGCTGCGACACGATCGCGAAAGCGGTGTCGCCACTCAGCCGCAAGCTGTCGATCGTGAAGTCGATCGCGTTCCACTTCTTGATGCCGTTCAACAGCCCGACGGTGTATTCCTCCATGCCGGCCCGATCGCGTTTGGCGCCGTCGGCGGTCTCGGTGTGGAAGTCTGGCGCGCGCAGTGCCATGACGCCCGCCACGTCGTACCTATAGAAGGCATCCGCGTTGCGGCGGTAGAGTGCGTCGAGCTCCTTCCGAACCTTTGCCGTGTCGTCTTGCGCGTTCGCACCCACCGACGCACCTCCGATCGCGCTCCAGAAGACCAAGGCAAGCATGGCATAAGTCATCGGTGCCTCCTCCCGCGTCATTGACAGCGGCAAGGGCGCATCGGGTTGGGTTGCCGTTCACCGGTCCACCGGTCCACCGGTCCATCTGTCCACCCGTCCACCCGTCCACCCGTCCACCCGTCAAAGCCGCGCAGCGACGACTCGCATGTACGTCGCGCGCGCCACCTTCGCCTCGCCCTTCGCGAAGCGGTCGTTCCATTCGACCATGCTCGAATCCTCGTGGACCGCAAAGCCCACAGATCTCAGGTCGGCCGCCATCTGTTCGGGCGTCCACGCGCTGATCTGCGGCTCACCGATCAACCGGAACATGAGCCGAGAGAGAATGCCCCGACGAACCGTGTGGTAGTTCACGATCAGCGTCGAGCCGGGCGCGCTGCGGCGCGCGATGCTGCCGAGTGTCGCAAGCATCGCGTCGCGAGTGAGGTACATGACGACGCCTTCCCAGATCCAGCACGTCGGCGAAGTACGGTCGTGGCCCGCGCGGTCCAACACGCGGTCGAGCGATTCGCGCTCGAAGTCGATCGGCACGAAGGTGACGCTTCCGATCGACGGCGGAAGCTCGTTTACGTGCGCTCGCTTGTCGCGCTGCGTCGCGGGGTGATCGACCTCGAACACCTTCGTGCCCGCGAGCTCCGGCAGCCGCCAGGCGCGTCCATCGTAGCCCGCGCCGAGGATGACGAGCTGCTTTGCGCCCGAGGCGAAGGCTTCGTGAACGGCGTGATCGATGGCGGCAGTGCGGAGCGCCATGAGGTCCGCCATCCCGCGCGCCATCTCGAGCCTGGTGCTGCGCTTTCCGCCGCGCAACGCCTGCTCGTACTTCGCGAGGGCGCGGCGCCCCTTGGGGCTCAAAAAAAAGCGAGCGGTCGGGTCGTGAAAGTCACGGACGTGCGACAACCCGGCATCGGCTAATGCACGGCCGAGTGCGACGAAGTTCGCGGTGCGGCTGGGGCGTTCATCTTTCATGGGTCAGCGGTCGAGGAAACGTCGCGCGCACTGTTGGCTCGCCGATCGGTCGGGTGTTCCTTTGAGCGATGGAATCGCCGGTGGGTTCGATCGACGGCCTCAACTCTAGGATAACGTGATCCGAGTGACACGACGATCTGACAGAAACCGGTCCACCGGTCCACCCGTCCACCCGTCCACCCGTCCACCTGTCCACCTGTCCACCCCATGAATCGATCGGTGCGAGTCGGCGCGTCGGCGGCGTTCGCGTTCGTGTTCACGATGGGAATCGTGAACTTGTTCGGCGACACCACGTACGAAGGCGGCGCCGCGATCAACGGCCAATTCCTTGGCTCGCTCGGCGCAAGCGCCGCCATGATCAGCATCATCGCCGGCGCCGGAGAGTTTCTCGGCTACGCCTTGCGATCGGTCGCCGGATGGACGGCCGACAAGACCGGCAAGTATTGGCCCGTTACGATAGTTGGATTCGCGATCAATCTGTTCGCGGTTCCGGCGATGGCGCTCGCCGGCAATTGGCAGGTTGCGGGCTTGCTCATTCTCGCCGAGCGCACCGGCCGCGCGATTCGTAAGCCGACCGTCGAAGCGATGCTCTCGTACTCCACCGGCGCGCTGGGCACGGGTTGGGTGTACGCGCTCAACACCGCGCTCGACGAAACCGGTGCGACGATCGGCCCCTTGCTCATGGCGTGGGCGATGTACCGGCACGCGAGCTATCGCGTGAGCTATTCCCTGCTCCTCATCTCCGCGGGACTCGCGTTCGTCGCCCTGATCGTCGCGCGAGTCATCTTCCCGGTGCCGGCGAACCTCGAGCAGGGCGAGCGCACGGCAAAGGCGGGGGCGGAGCGATTCACGACGGCGTTTTGGCTCTACATGATCGCCGCCGCGTGCTTTGGCGCGGGGTTGATGAGCTTCGAGTTCATCGCGTTCCACTTCGCGAGCCACGGCACGGCGAGCGCGCACTGGATTCCCGTTTTTCTCGGCATCGCCACCGGCTTCGGCGTGCTGGCGAACCTCGTGTTAGGCCGGCTCTACGACCGGAGCGCAATCGCGACGGTCGTGGGTGCGATACTCGTCAGCGCATTCTTCTCGCCGTTCGTGTTTCTCGGTGGGTTCGGCGTCGCGCTGTTCGGGATGCTGCTATGGGGAATCGGCTACGCCGTGCAGGACACCCTGTTCAAGGCAGTTGTCGCCGACCGGCTGCCCGAGGGACGCCGCAACTTCGCGTTCGGCATCTTCTATACGGGCTATGGTGTCGGATGGCTCATCGGGAGCATCGCGACGGGTCTGCTCTACGACGTTTCCGTCGTGGCAGTGATTGTGTTCTCAATGGCGGTGCAGCTGGGCTCGGTCCCGCTGTTGCTGTTCGCGCGCCACCGGGAGTCCGTCGCTCGGCCTTCGATCAAGTAGCCGACCGCGATTTAGACACGGCACCGTCAATCGCGGCTCTGTAGTACCCGTCGATACACCAGCTCACGAGATCCGTGAGCAGTTTGTCTCTCTCGTTGCGACACTCCGCGGATTGCGCGCTGGGTTTGGGCGCAGCGTACCCGGCCCCTTGGGCAATCTGTTTCACGGCCACGATCACACCTTCAGGCGAGACACCTCGCGAACGAAGCTCGTCGGTGTACTGAGACACCGTCGCGCGAAGTTCAGCCACGCTTGTCGGACTGACCGGAAACGTCAGGCGTGCGAGGCGCTCTTCAAGGTCAACGGCCAGCTGTTGGGCGTGACGATGCGGGGGCATTCCGGGCTCGATCCAGTCCTCTCGCGCTTCGCAGGCTTGCGAAATGAGTGCCAGAAAAAATCCGGTCGCCGGATCCGCGGATTCTCTACATGGCGCACCGCGCCAACCCAGGACTTGGGCCCGCCACTTGCGAGACACCCTGGACGGTTCCGAGACCCCACCCCCCCATGCGACCAACTCTTCTTCCAGCCGTTCAAGCCCTGACCGCGACACTTGCCGATGTCGCTCCGCACATCGCGAACCTCCCCAGGTCCGATCGCGCTCTGGTTCTCAAGCCCGCGGTCGCCGACGCGGTGGACGCGCTCAAAGGGACGGGGCTCTCATCGGCGCAAGTCGAAGGGATCCTCCTGTCGCTCATTGCGGAGGCTTGGCCGGCACGGACGGAACGCGATTCCGCTGACGACGTTCGAGCGTGGTGCATTCAGCGGTACTTCGAACCGAGAAGCACGGTCTCGGAGCCGAATCCAGAGTCGCATTAGCGAGACCCGAACCACCCGAGCTGGGCACCAATCCAGAGCGTCGCGTAACGCGCCAAGGGCGGACCAAGAACGCGAGACGACGACTGCGCCACTGAGCGAGCCGTAGGTCGGGGCGCCGGGAGTGCATTTGGCCTCGGAGCCGCGGAGACCTCGCCAGGCTTTGAAACTTTAATGGTGGCGCGAGCGGCCTGAGTACGCGTTCCGTGCGTTCCAAGCCGATAATTGTAGGGATCATCGGCCCGAGGGCCTGTGGCGCGCAGACCGGCCAACAACGCGCACATCGTGGGAGTGGTAATCGGCGACTCTGTATGAAGAGAGAGACTCGCATACTCATTGTCGTCGCTCTACTCGGCGCGCAAACAGCGTCCGGGCAATCGGTGGACTCGTTGCTCTCGCGCGCGCAGCAGCAGTATTGGGCGAAGGACTTCCGCGCCGCCGCGGCGACCTATGAGAGGGCAATCGCGCTCGATTCGAGCAATGGCGAGGTACGCGTCCGGTACGGTCGCTTCCTCGTCGAGACCGGCGACATGGGACGGGCGCGAACGGTGCTCACACCGATGCTCGGCGTGCCGTCCGCGCATGGACGAGGAGAGGCGATTCTCGGGATGGCCTCCTACTGGGAGGGCGACCTGGGAACGGCTGATCGCCTGCTCCGCACTGCTCTCAATGCCGACCCCACGCAGAGCGAAGTCCGCAACGAGTTGCTCGGCATCGCCGCGCTCACGGCGCCGTGGTTTCGCAGTCAGGTCAGCGCGGCGCACGACGATCAACCGCTCAACCGGCTCGAGGCGCTGCTCGAGGCGGGCTGGTATCCGACGCCTGGCACGGCGCTCGCCGTCCGCGGTTCGTCCTCCGGACTTGGGTCTTCGGGGTCCCCTCGCGCGATCGTCTCGACCGCCGAAGTAGGCGTGACGACCTACGAGCCCGACGCCGCCGCAGACTTCGACGCGGCAGTCGGCGCGATGGACCACGCCGCGAGCGGGCTCACGGGACGCGCTACCGACTGGATTGGCCATGCCGGGGTGGGCGTTCGTGTGCCGGCGCACCTCACGGTGCGTGCGCGAGGTGAGCGAACGCCGTATCTGTTCACCACAGCAAGTCTCGACACACACATCATCACGAACGCGGCGACGGCGCTCGTTTCATTGAACGATCCGCATGGATGGCTCGGCGAAACCGCGGTACGGCGCGAGTGGTATCCCGACGCGAATCACGTCAGCTCCGTGTATGCATGGCTGCTCGCGCCCGTCGTGCACCGCTCGACCGGCGATGTGCAGATCGGGTATTCCATCTCGGCGCAGAACGCCGATTCAAGCCGCTTCGTTCCAGACAACGGGACCGGCTCGACGGGGCACTATGCGCCGTACTACACGCCGGCGAACCTGGTCAGCCAGTCGATCATCGCGTCCACGTGGACACGCCTGAGCGGAACGATGTCGCTCCACGTGAACGGAGCGTACGGCTTTGCGGCGCACGACGATGCGCCATCGCTGCTTCCGATCGGTGCCCCGCGCGGGACGCCGTTTAGGCTGCAAACCGTACAGCGCGGTTTCTCACCGTGGAACGCGCGAATGAATCTCGAGTTCAAGCCGAGCCGCGACGTCACCTGGTCGCTCGTGGGCGAAGGCACGCACACGGCGTTCTACACGATGTCGCAGGTGAGCCTCCAGGTCACCTACAAATTCGCGCAACGCGCGGTTGAACACGCGAGCCTTCCCTGAACCACTCGTTCGACGAGCAGCTCTGGCGACATCGACGCGTCCCGCGCGTACGCATGCGCGACCGCATGGTGATCGCGGTGCTCGTGGGGTTCGGAATTCTGGCGGTGTTCAGGTTGCTCGATTGGTGGTTTCGGCAAGACCACGTCGCCCATCCGCTGCTATTCGGGGCGCTCTCGATCGCCGTGTGGTATGGCATCAGTCGCATCGTCCTGGGCTGGGTGAACTACGTTCACATCTCGCGGCCGGAGCACCGTGATGCACCGCAAGGGCTCCGCGTCGCGATTTTCACGACGAGCTCACCGGGCGAGCCGCTCGCGATGTTCGAGAAGACACTCGCGGCGTGCCGGCGTGTGCGATATCCGCACACGACCTATCTGCTCGACGACACGCGCGATCCGGCCTTTCGCGACGTCGCCGAACGAAACGGCGCGGTATGGCTCGAGCTGGTCGGCCTTCCCGGCGCGAAGGCGGGAAAGATCAACGCGGCGCTGGCGCAGACGCGCGAAGACTTCATCCTCGTGCTCGATCCCGATCATGTCCCGTTTCCCGAATTCCTCGATCGGGTGCTCGGGCATTTCGACGACGAAAGGCTGGGCTTCGTGCAGGTCTCGCAGGCCTACTACAATCAGCCGCGCAGCTTCGCGGCGCGCGGCGCCGCCGAGCAGACCTATGGGTTCTACGGCCCGGTGCAAATGGGCCTCTGCGGCCTTGGCGGGAGCGTGGCGATCGGCGCCAATTGCACCTTTCGCCGCGCCGCGCTCGAGTCGATCGGCGGTCACGGCATCGGGCTGGCCGAAGACCTCGTCACGTCGATCAGGTTGCACGGCGCGGGATGGAAGTCGACCTACGTGCCTGAGGTGCTCAGCCGCGGCCTCGTCCCCGAGGATCTCGGTTCGTTTTACCGTCAGCAAATCAAGTGGGCGCGCGGCGTGTACGAGGTGGCGTTCGCGGAGCTCCCGCACGTCTTCCGTGGCCTCTCGTGGCGACAGCGGCTTTCGTATCTGACCATCGGCACGTTCTACCTCTTCGGCGTGACGACGCTGCTCTATCTCGTGTTTCCCTACCTGTATTTGTGGACCGGCCTTCAGCCGGCGTCGATGCGTTTCGATGAATTCCTGGCAAACGCGACTCCCGTCGGTGCCGCCGGCGCCGCGTTGTACTTTTTCTGCCAGCGTTGGCTATGCGATCCGCGCACCGAGCGCGGCACGCACTGGCGCGGGCTCGTCCTCAAGATCGCGTGTTGGCCGGTGTTTTTTGGGGGAACGGCGCTCGCCATTGCGCGCGCGAACGTGCCATATATTCCGACGGCGAAGGAGGCGAAGCGCGGCCGCTTCCTCCGACTCGCCTGGCCGCAGCTCACGTTGATCGCGATCTACGCGGTCACGGTCGCTCACGTCCTCCGCGTGCGACTCTTCGTCACCTCGGAGGGCGCGCTCGAGTTGAGCAGTCAGGCCGTGTGGGGCATGGTCGCGTTCGCGACGCTGCCGGTGCTCCTCTCGTTCGGCGTGCTGTACGCGGCGTGGGAAGCGCGGCGTGTGCCCGCCGGCGCGGCGTGGGATTCGATCGACGTCGATCGACTGGGAGGTGACACGTGAGGCGCCGCCATCGGGCGTTGATCAGCGTCGCGCTGCTGCTGGGTTGCGTCGGCGGATTCGCGCTGCTCACGTCGTTGAGCGTGGGCACCGAAGGGCCACTCGCGGCCGGACTCGCCCGGGTCGGGACTGGAGTCGGCGGAATCGAGCACAGGCTGCGCGAACGCTTCGTCGGTCCTGGACGCGCAGCCGAACTACGATGGTTCGATCGCTACCGACGGGACGCCGCGCTGCTTCGCGCTCCGGACAGCGTGCTGCTCGGCGCCTACGACAGCGACTTACCGCAATCGCTGGAGGGTGTCGCGAGCCTCGAGCGCACACTTGGCGTCTCGCTGCCCATCGTGCAGGCGTACACGGCGTGGGGCGATCGCGCCGACGAGCAGTTTCCGCTCGCTCTCGCATCGGCGATTTGGGATTTCGGCTCGATTCCGCTACTGACGTGGGAGCCGTGGTTGACCGACTTCGACAACGGCCGGCATCCGGAGCTCCCTCTTCGTGAAGCGCGCGAGCGCCACGGGTTGACGAGCATCGCGCGAGGCGACTACGACTTTTACGTCGACGAATGGGCGAAGCAGGCGGCGCAATTCGGCAAGCCGATCTTCGTGCGCTTCGGCCACGAGATGAACGACCCGTATCGATACCCGTGGGGCCCGCAGAACAACACGAAGGAAGAGTTCATCGCCGCGTGGCGCCACGTCGTCGATCGCTTTCGAGCTTTGCACGCGACGAACGTCGTGTGGGTCTGGTCTCCGCACGTCGCCTACCAATACTGGGACCTCTATTATCCCGGCGACACATACGTCGACTGGGTCGCGACGGGGGTGCTCAACTTCGGACCGATCGCTCAGTGGTCAAAGTGGTGGACGTTCACCGAGATCTTCGGGTCGAAGTATCAACGACTGGCATCGTTCAAAAAGCCGGTGATGATCGCGGAATTCGGCTCACTGGCTGTGGGCGGTGATCGCGCGAACTGGTATGAGGACGCGCTCGCCGCACTCCCAGCGAAATACCCGGCGGTCCGGTCTGTCGTTTTTTTTCACTCGGCGTCTGATCAAACCCTCACGTATCAGAAAGTGGATTGGCGACTCGTGACGGATACGGCGGCCGCGCGCGCCGTGGCAGCTGCGATCAATCCGTGGGCGCCCGGTCCAAGACTCAAGCAGTAACGCGCCGGCGAATCACAGTCGCGCCGTCACGAGCGTCGACGCAGGATGACGGGTGGACGGGTGGACGGGTGGACGGGTGGACGGGTGGACGGGTGGACGGGTGGACGGGCCGTTCGCGATCGGTCTACCGGCCCCCCGCCAACCGGATTATCTCCTCGGAGCGTTCCCACCGCTGAGAGGTATTCGTGGAAGCCGGCCCAATCGCGGCACCCGAGCAACCTGCGCTCACGCACTTCGAGCCACCGAAACCTGTCTCGTCGCCCCCGCCCGACTCGGAGGCGACACCGGCTGCGCCGAGTGTCTGGCCGCTGTGGCAGCGGATCCTGTTCCGGTTCTTCTTCGTCTATCTCGCACTCCAGGTCTCGCCGTGGGGGTTCTTTTCCCGGTGGATCCCGCCGGTGGCTTGGGTCAACGGCTACTACTACCGAGGGCTCGACCGGCTCGTGCGGTGGAGCAACGCGAACCTGTTTCACGGGTGGACGACGCTCGTGCAGCCGAACGGCAGCGGCGACACGTCGTGGGTGTACACGGAACTCAAGCTCTTCCTCGTCGTCGCGGTCGCGGCGTGCGTCGTATGGTCGATCGCCGACCGCAAGCGAGCCAACTATACACGACTGTTGTTCTGGCTGCGCATGAGCGTGCGCTACTATGTGGCCGCGGCGGCGCTCAGCTACGGCGTCATAAAGCTGTTCTTACTCCAGATGCCGTTCCCGACGCTCAGCCAGCTCTCGACGCCGCTCGGCGACCTGTTGCCGATGCGCTTCTCGTGGCTCTTCATCGGCTACTCGGCCAAGTACCAGTTCTTCTCCGGCGCGATGGAGACGTTCGCCGGACTGCTGCTGCTGTACCGTCGCACGATTACGGCCGGACTGTTCGCGGCCACGGGCGCGTTCGCCAACGTCGTGATGATCAACATGGCGTACGACGTTCCGGTGAAGCTGTACTCGTCGCACCTGCTCTTCTGCTCACTCTTTTTGCTGGCGCTCGATGCGCCGCGGTTGATCAAGTTCCTCGTCTTGAATCAGCCGGCGCCGGCGACGACGGCGTGGGACTGGAACTTCACACGGCCGTGGCAGATCTGGGGAAGTCGAGCGGTCAAGGCGTACTTGGTGGCGACCCTGCTGGTGATGCAGGTCAACTACGGGTGGAAAGGATTTCAGTCGTTACGACATCCGCCCAAGCCCGGCCCGTTCGCCGCCGGCGTGTACGAGGTGCGGCAGTACGTCGTGAATCACGACACGATTCCAGCGGGGCGCGGCGACACGCTGCGATGGAAGGACGTGATCATCGACAACAATGCCGCCGGGAGCGTGAACACGAGCGACCGAGTGTTCTGGCACCGCTACGGGCGCGGATATTTCCGCTATCGGCCGGATACCGCGGCGCACACCCTCGCGGTGTGGAAGACGTCAACCGTCCCGCGTGACAGCACGTTCCTCTTCGTGATGCGCTACGAGATGCCGGATACGACGACGATCCGGTTCCACACGGTCGTGCGCGGAGATTCTGTTCATGTCGAGCTGGTGAGGACGACCCGGCATTTTCAGCTGGCGGAAGGACAGTTCCACTGGCTCTCGGAATACAACCGCTAAGGCAACCGTCTGTCTGGTCATTGTCCGCCCATCGCCGCGCGCAATTCCACAAGAGCGCGGTCGAAGGGATCCACGCGGACCAATCCCAGACGCGGATACTCGATCTGAACGATGACGTAAATCACGAGCGAGACGATCGCCGCGACGGCGACGTCGAGTAGCCACTTGTGCGTGCCGCTGTTGGCCATCGTGAACCCAGCGACCAGCGCGGCAAGAAGCGACATGAGCGCGAGCATCACGGAGATCACCGCAGGTGGATGAATCCGTCGTGCGAGCCGCTCGCGCTCGACGGCGGCGAACATCTCGTTGAGCGAAGGCAACACCAACATGCGCGCGCGCTCACCGTCGGGAGCGACGCACGCCGCAACCGATCGCGACCACACCTCCTCCTGCGCGCGAGTGATCGCCGCCGCCGGTGCGGAGCCCGCGGGATCTTCGTACGACGCCAACAGAGCATCGACGAATCGGCGGAAGTTCGTCCGGATCTCAGCCTGCGCATCGGGCGGAAGAGAGTCGACTCGTTGCCACGCCGTGCGGATCGCAATCGCCTGCTGAACGATCAGTTGGCGCCGTTGGTCGAAGCGCGCCATTGCGCCTGAAAAGACGAAGCCCAACAGGAGCGCGAGAACCGCCGACACCACGCCGTCGACCACGCCGACGCCCGCTCGAGATTCGGACGTCTGCATGGCGCCGATTTCACGCCCGAGCTCGAGGCTGAGCATCATGGCCAGAAAGAGGGCGATGACGGCGGCGGCCGAGGCCACGGCGAAACGGGCGCGCATTGTCTTTGAACGCGCTCAACGCCACGCCGGCTGCGTGAACGGCATACCGGTCACCGATCGACTCCGCGGAACGCACGTGCGGATCGTTCTCGACGGCTACTTCGAGAGCCCTCCCGTACTCGCGAATCTCCTGCTCCGTACCGGGCTTGACCTTCGCGATGATCGTGAACCCGTGGCAGGTAGGCGTTCTCGGAAACGTTGGACCGTACCGTCCACGTTCGACCGTGAAGTAGCCTTCCGGAGGAATGGCCATCGCGCGCGGATTCGCCACTCGGGCCGGTGACCATTCGTTTTTTCTTCCAGCGTCGGGGCGTCGGTCATGGGATTGATCGGCAGAGGTCGGACGTGGGATCCGGATAATCGTCAACGCAACGACCGCCGAACCATTGGACGTACGGCCAAGAACCGAACACATCGCCCCCGGGCTCTGGCGCCTGGTGGCCTAGTGCCTGGCGAGCGCGTGTACGACGTACTCTCCGGGGCCGGCCGACGGCGGTTGTGTCGAAAAAAGTCGCACGGCGAAGCGCCGTTCGCCCGACAGCGCTCGTCGCAATGTTGCCCCGACATCGAGCCGCCAAGGCCGGAGGCAGCATGCGATCCGTGATTCGACGACATCCGGCGGCGTTCTATTTCGCGCCAGTCTCACGCCGCGAGACCGCGCAAGTCTCCCCAGTGCGCTCGGTTTTTGCGTAACGACGGGTGCAGAAGGAAGGAAAGTCCGAATCAGGGAGGCGTCCCATGATTCATGCACCCGACGACTCGCGCCGTCCGTCTGCGTTAGAACAGGGCGAAGAGGCCCGCGAGAACGCGCGCGCCGCTCGCGCGCAGGTCGAGTGCCTGATCTCGCAGTGCGCGCGATTGATGGCGGAGCTCGAGGTGAGCCTTCTCGGTCACGAGGCGCGTCGGTCAGAGATCAACGACTCTCGAGGTGCGGTCAAGGAGGGCGTCTGCGAGCTCGCGCAATGCCTTCGCGGACTTGGGGCACCGCCCGAGCGAGCGCTCGCGATCGTGAAAGAGATTGCTGAAAACGCGATGCGAGGGGTCGACGCCAAGCCTCACTTCATCTACGCCGTCGAGGCGCGCGAGCTGCGGGCCGACGTCGTGCGCTGGACGATCAAGGCCTACTACGGATCCTTGTCGAGAACGAAGCCCACTCGGTAGGCGCCGGGGCCTTTGGGATGCTCAATTCCGCTCACAAGCTTCACGCCGCATGTGACGACGAGTCTGTAGCCGCAAGGTCGTCGAGCAATCGGCAGACGCGTGCACAGCCCTCGACACTCAGTCGAGCCACGGCCAGCGGCGCGACACCGTCGAACAGGCCGTTCGGTTTCAACAGCCAATTTCCTGCCTGGTCGCCGCACCCGAACGCCTGAATCGCCATTCGCACGACAAGCAGCGCGCGTTCGTGCGCGGTGCATTCACCGAGATCGTCGTCTCGAATCATCGCGATCGTGGCGTCCGGAAGAGGCCCCACATTACTGCCGCGAGCGCGGCGCTCAAGACCACCACGAACGCCCGGCCCTCGAGGAACGGCATGGACTCGGAGAGTCGGAACTGCGAGACCGCCGGGCCGCCCGTGATCAGGCGTTTTTGGGGGGAGAGCTCGACAACCGCCCACGCACAGGCACCGCCAAGGCCGAGGCAGACCACGCCGAACCATCGAGCACTCAACCCGGAAGATCGCGAGATCTTCACTCTCGCCATGGTTACCGTTCGATTCGCGTCGCTCATGCGAACTCCTTGTGAGCGATTCAGACGAGCCCCAAACCCACGTCGGTTTGGGCTGCTGGTCAATCTTTAGGTTCGGTTGTCGGCCGCGGCGCTTTGCGCGAATGGAATACACTTTTGCTTGCTACGAGTGTGATCAGACTCACACGCGCGGAGCCTTGCCGCGGAGATGCTCGTGTCGCGCGAGGTCCGCGCGCAGCGCCTGCCCGTCGGCCGCGAACGCGATGGTCACTTCGGTCTCCGCACGAACGCACCGGCCGCGCAGAATCTGAGTCAATGCACTACGGCGGCGTCGCTCGCGGTCTGCTGATGTGACGGACGACGCAAGAAAAACGTATCAGATGACCCATGCGTTTTTTACAAAGGTATAACGAGAGAACAGCGGAGCGGGCGGATTCTTGCATCTCGCGGGGCCGGGCATGGGGCTCCGTTCCAAACGCGGGAGGTGAGATGAGTCACGACGCGCTGCAATTGGCCGGCGACCTGCGGGCGACGCTGAGTGGTGTCAGGTTCCCGGTAACACGTTCGGCAGCGATCGAGCTGCGAAAATGCGTCTCTGAGTACGCCGCGGCCATGAAGTCAGCTGGCGTCCCCCCAGAAGACGCGGTCGTGGCGGTGAAGGACGTCCTTCAAGAGGCCGGGTTCGAGCCGACCACGCACAGCGAGAGTACCAAGGCGGCGCTGACCCCGCAGGATCGTCTTCGCGGCCACGTCATTCTGTGGTGCATCGAGGGGTATTATCCGCGCGACCAGTCGCCCGTACACGATTCGCACGTTCAGGCGGTCGCCGGTTCACGCAGTGCGCAGAGCTCGTCGCGAACTACCGGTCGCTAATCGTCTCCGGCGTAGTACCGCTCGATGCACCACTCAATCATGCGGACGAGCAACCTGTCCGTCTCCGTGACCAGGTCGCCGTTGAAGAGGACTGCTCGCGATGGGTGCAAGCCGGCGTCGTCGGCAATCCGCTTCACGGCGACAATAACGCGCTCCGGCGGCCAGCCAGCCGACTTTAGATGATCGACGACAGCGCACACTTCGCCGCGAAGCGCCTCGTTGTACAGGCTCGGTCCGCGCGCAATGTCGTCGCGGAGAGCTACCACAGCGGGGATGTCGTACATGCGTCTGACGGTTCGGTCAGCGGCAAAATATTTCCCCGCCCGGGCAGACGCAAATAACGATAGCGTAAAGCCCGACGGACTCCATTTTCCTGCCTACCCTGCTTTCTATCGATTGCACCATGGGGGTCCATATTTTGCTGCAGTCGGATTGAATTGGCCCTGTTCCCGCCCTCGAGGCCGGCTCCCAACAATGTCCGAATCCGCCGTCTCTGCGCTGCTCGACGCCATGCTGGCACTCGCCGACGAGTTGCCCGCGCTACCCCCAAGCGAGCGCGCCCGGCTACTCCGAGATTCCGTCTGCGCCGCTGTCGATGAATTGCGCGCCAGTGGGCGAAGCTCGGCCCGTGCGGTCCAGATCCTTCGAGAGCTGGCAACGGACGCCGGGATCGCCGCGAACAATGAAGACGTGATGAACGACTTCGCGACATGGTGCACGGATCGGTACTACGCGCCCACAAACCTCGAGCGCCGGCCGAAAGGTCGGCCGTAGCGACGACTCAGCGCGCGAGCTCGGCCCACCGAACATTGCTGAACCGCTCGTCGAGCGCGACATGAAAGCGCTTGCCGTCGGTCGTGAAGCCCGGGCCGTTCGCGCGTCCCGATGGATCGTCGAAGTCGATTCGCAAACGCGCATCGCCGCCTCGCGCCGGAACCGACCAGATCCCGCTGCGCCCGCGCCAGTCGCTTCCGATGAACCAGATCGTCGATTGATCTTTCCATACCAACTGGTTCGCAGTCGGATCGCCGCTGGCCGGCCGAGGACGATAGACGACTCGCACTGCGCCCGAATCCGCCGGGATGGTCGCGATGCCGCCGTGCGGCGCGATGAACGCGATCGCGCGCCCGTCGGGGGACCACCCGGGAAGCCGCCCGCCGTGCATCCTCCACGCGGCCGGCTGCCACGCGTCGCGCGCGTCGCGGTGCATGACGAAGACGTCGCCCACGCGCACGGCGCGCGTGTGCTCCTTCGAAGCATGGCATCGTGGCGCTCACGAGGCTACCTTTAGAAAACTGGCGAGCGGTCGTAGCACCGCTCCCTCCCGCGTCTTCTGCCGGCATCAGGGCACCGGACTCTCGAGAGCCGTCCCGGTCAGCATCCTCCATTGGCTGTTTGGAGGCACGATGCACTGGCAATCCGACGGACGCGAGGACACTCGCGAGATCCTCGTGGTGTCGAGCCACGCACTGTTCGCCGACATCGTCGGTGACATGGTGACTCGGTGTGGTTTTACGCCGACGTATCCGGTGAGGCTGGGTGCACCGTGGCTCGGGTTGGCGGTAAGGCCGCCGTGCGCCGTCATCTGTGATTGCGCGGCGCCGGCCGACGGCATTCAGCGTTTGATCGTCGAGGCGTCGGCGCGCCACATCCCGCTCGTGCTGTCGGACGCGCGGATGCAACAGCGTGTGGAAGACGGATCGATGATCCTGCCGCAGAGGGTCGCATGGCTGACTTTTCCCATGTCGCGCGATGCGTTTGCCGCGATGCTCGAGGCGCTATTGCCACCGCCGGCTGAGGTGGTGCACCGCGTCACCGCGAGCCTGGTCGGTGTCAGGATCGACGCCGGAGTCCGCGTGCGGCCACTGTTGCCAACGGCCGACGCCTCTACTCCAGACCCATCGGAGAGCATGGTGGATCGCCCTCGCCGTGATCGACCGGTGATCCACGACACGCCGAAGCTAGACGATATGCTCGATCTTCGGTCGGCGATCGTCGCCGCTCTCGCGGCCAAACCGGTCTACGACCAGTCGCTGCGGCGTTTCATCTGGACCTACGTGACTGCCGAGCGAGACGCGGGCACGCCGCCCGGACGTGTCATCATGTCACTCACGGAGCTCGTCGACGCGGCGAGAATAACGCCGGTTGCCCTTGGGGAAGCCCTGACACATCGCGTGATTCTGTGGTGCGTCGAGGCATACTTCGGTCAACTCGGTGGCACCGATGTCTCGCTGTACGACAGCGCCGCGTCCCATGCCCTGCCGAGGCTCGTGTCGCGTCGATGACCGGCGGCTGCGGCTAGACCGCGTGGAAGCCGGTCGCGCCCTTTGGTTTCTCGTTCTCGTCGCGCGCGGGGAGATGCGCCTCGCTGCGTACCGCTCCATCTCGCGGATCGATGATCCGGATGGTTCCGTCGCGTAAGTAGAGCGCGTGTTCGTTTTCCTTCACCGGAACGATGAAGATGACGTCATCGAGCGGGGACATGTCGCCCCTCCATGGAACCCGCATTGAATCTCCGGTCACGGCGTTACGGTCAAAAGTCCGGTCCGCCGTCGAACCTCAACGAAATCCCCGAATCGCTCGCGGAATTGCGCAACGATCTCGTGTTCTTGCAGGGGGGTCGGTCGGACGTCCGTCGTTACGAAATCCCGGAGCTCAGCTGGACCGTTTGGCTTTCCTGTCGGCCGGGTCCACGCCTCCAATCTCCACCGCACGGACGGCGTCGGTTGGTTTTCGCGCTTCGTGTCACGCATCGTCGCAGCCCTCCTCTGGTCGCGCGGCGCACCCCTTAAGCTTAGCGGTCCGAGGGCGGATAGCCATGACGCCCTTGGCCGCTGGGAAGAACTCAGCTATGTCAATGAGGAGCCTGGCATGAAGCAGCCATCGAGCGAGTATCGGGACACGCGCCTGTGGGAGACCCTCGAAGCAATCTTCGCGGAGTTGAACGCGACGGGTGAGGTGACGGTCAACACGGCGCCGGATTATGCGATCGCCCACATCTGTCGCGAACTCGCTGCGAAGAAACTGATCACCACCGAGGCGCTATCTACGAATCATTAGCGCAGATCCGTCGCGGTTCTTGGCCGCAGCGCAGAAGCCTCACCTCGCCACAGTGATTGCGGCGCCGCAATGGTCGCGTGGTGCATCGAGCGTTGCTACGCACGCCCCGAGAGTGCCGACGCCTACCGGCGAGAGTCGCGGTAATACTCGCAGATGCACTGGGACACGAGGCGCGCGACGAGTATGTCACGGCCCGGTCCATAGGATAGGCGTCCCACGGCCGGAAGGATCTCCAACGTTGCCTTAAAGGCGATGAGGAGCCGCTCGGGCGGCCAATTCTTCCGTTTCGCCTCACCGCAGATCTGGCACAGCGCGTCGCTTACTGCCGGCGACGATATCGGATCGCGGTCGTCGCAGCCATCCCTCAGGGCAGCGTGGAGTGCCGACACAGCGTCGGCGCTAATCTGGAGCGTTCCGGGCGACGCGGCCCCACCATCATTGCCGGAGTGAACCGATTCCATGTTCGTGACTCCGCAGGCCCTGAGACCAACCATTTGTGCGCACTCAGGATTTGACATTACGCGTTGACGCTGAGCGAGGCAACTCTATAGCCGCCATCTGTTTAGGCCATATTTTCGTACGAAACCGTACAAAATGACGGGGTAGGTGCCATTGCGCACCAGTTGCTCGGCGAGCGATTAGCTTGCGTCAGCGCGACGAACCAAGGCCGTCACGACGCGCTCGTCAGCTTTCGACATTAGGCTCGGGTTATCGTGAGTCCCTCCTCCTGCCGTCAGACTGGATTTCCAGTTCACGGGATGGCGGCCCGAGGAAACTCACAGTGGAGCCCGGCTCATCCGCAGCGGTGAAGCCAGCGCGCAATGCGCTGCTCAGCGCCTTACCTGCCTCGGAATACGGGGGGCTGCTCGAAGGCGCCGAGACGCTCCAGTTGAGTCTTCGCGCTGTGCTCTACGAAGCCAACGCCCCCATCACGCACGCGTACTTCTTAGATCGCGGCGTCGCGTCGATCATCGCACCAGTCGGCGATGGCGCCAGCGTCGAAGTCGGCACCGTGGGCAACGAGGGGTTTGTCGGCCTCCCTCTTCTTTTCGCGGTGGACCGTGAGCCCGCGAAGGCGTTCATGCAGGTAGCCGACGGCGGAGTACGCGTGACGGCAGCCGCTTTTCAGCGCGCCGTGGCCGAGAGTGCCCCATTGCGCAGCCTCTTGCTCCGATACGCACAGAGTTATATGAGCCAAGTGTCTCAGTCGTCGGCGTGCAATCGCGCGCACTCGATCGAGGAGCGATGCGCGCGTTGGCTATTGATGACGCACGACCGCGTGGCGTCTGATCGGTTCCCGCTCACGCATGAATTCCTCTCGCTCATGCTCGGCGTCCGTCGTGCGGGCGTCACGGTTGCGGCGGGCATGCTGCAGAAGGCCGGGTTCATCGACTATTCGCATGGCCGCATCACGATCATCGATCGGGTAGGTCTCGAACACGCTTCGTGCCTCTGCTACCGAATCATTCGCGACAGCTATGACGGTCTGTCTGCGCCCCCAAAAAACCGCTAGCCGACGACGGAAGTATCCTCGACGCAGCCGGAATTGGGGCCAGTGATACCTCCGAGCACCAATCGACTCCGTCTCTGATTTGCAGGAAAAGGTCGCCGAGTCGTGTAGGGCTTCCGAGGCCCTCTCGCCACGGTTCACATTTTGAACTTGCGACCGGCATGCACTGCTCGCACCTTCGGTCCATGACCCTCTATGGCCAGTTCTGCCCCGTCGCGATGGGAGCGGAGATCTTCGCCGAGCGTTGGACGCCGCTCATCCTGCGCGAGTTGCTGCACGGCGAGCTTGGCTTCAACGACATCCACCGCGGCGTGCCGAGGATTTCGAAGAACCTTCTCGCCCAGCGTCTCGAGTCGCTGCGCGGAAGTGGGCTCGTCGAGCAGTTTCACGGCGCCGGCGGGCGGAAGCACGTTTATCGTCTGACCGAAGCGGGGCGCGCGCTCGGTCCCGTCGTCGAAGCGCTCGGACGGTGGGGTATGACTGGGCGAGCAAGGATCTCGAGGACGATCATCTCGATCCCGATTTTTTGATGTGGACGCTCCGGACATTGATACGCGTCGGCAACCTCCCCGATGAACGGATCGTCATTCTCTTCCGTTTTCGGCGATACGACGATCGATCCTACTGGCTCGTCCTGACGCGGCCCGAGGTCGATCTGTGCATGGAGGATCCCGGCTACGAGGTGAATCTCGAGATCGAGGGAATGGTCGCGGCACTCGCTCGTGTCTGCCTCGGGCGCGTGGATCTTCCACGAGCCGTGAAATGCGGAGACGTCGAGCTACGCGGCGCGCCGCGATATCGGACGGCCTTGTCGAGCTGGCTCGGCGTGACGCACTTCGCCGCCGCGGCGCATGCCCCGACCCATGCGTAACGGTTCACTTCCTGGGATGTCCTGATATTTCGTTGTTCCCAATATTGGCCGTCAACCAAGACACGGTCATCATTGGGAGGCAAGTATGAGGATAATGCAAAAGATGTTACGGCCCGCGATCGGAATACTGCTGATCGCTGGATGCTCGCAAGAGATCGTACCGACCGCTGCACCTGACCGCGACCGAACGCTCGAATCCGCCCGACCTTCCGGAAGCAGCGGGCGCGAATCCTTCGGGTTGGCTACCCCGGCGAGTCTCGACTGGCAGCAAACGGCCCGTTCACTCATCGCGGCGAACAAACTGAGTCCCCTTGCCGCGGCGCGCGTCCTCGCGGCACTCGGCGTCGCGGAGTATCGGGCCGTGGTCGCGGCGGATGACGCGCACGCGAACGATGGTCGCAGCGAGTTCGAGGCCGAGCGTGGCGGGGTCGCCGCCGCGTCGCAGACGGTGCTCGCGTTCTTCTTTCCGGCTTCGACGGCGACCCTGCAACAGGTCTTCGATCAGCAGTCGGACGCGTATCCGTGGTTTGCGCGCGGGACATCGATCGGGCAGGCTGTCGGCGCCGCGATCGTCACGCGCACGATGAACGATGGTTTCACGCGACCGTTTACCGGCACGATTCCCGTCGGGCCCGGGCTGTGGATTCCGAACGGTTCGCCGGTCGGTCCGACATTCGGCCAGATGACGCCGTGGCTGCTCGCGTCGAATTCGCAGTTCCGCCCCGGCCCGCCGCCGCTGTTCGGATCACCCACGTATCTCGGGGCACTCCAGGAGATCCGCGCGATCTCCGACACGCGCACGCCGGAGCAGATCGCGACCGCGAACTTCTGGAATTTCCCAGGCGGAACGTTCACGCCGCCCGGCTACTGGAACTCCGTCGCCACCAACTACGCCGCCACGTACGGTCTGGATGAACGAAACGCGACACACACGTTCGCCCTCACACGGGTCGCCTGTATGGACGGGCTGATTGGGTGCTGGGACGCGAAGTACACGTATTGGTTCATCCGCCCGCCACAGGCTGATCTCGCCATTACGACGGTCTTTCCGCTACCGAATCATCCGTCCTATCCCTCCGGCCATTCGTGCGGATCGTCGGCGGCCGTCACGGTCCTCGAGCACCTGTTTCCGCAACGCGCGTCGGAGTTGCACGGGTGGCTGACCGAGCTCGGATTGTCGCGCATGTACGCGGGCATTCACTACCGCTTCGATATCGATACCGGCGGACAGCTTGGCACAGCGGTGGGCGAGTGGGCGATCGCGCGCGATGCGGAAGGAAAGTTGGCCGCTGAGAATCGTTGATAGTCGATCAGCTCCCGCCACGATGTCGGCTTTTGCGTTCGACAATCGTGCATACCGGCGGGCACACGGACAGGCGCACGACCTACTGTGGACCTCATGACTCGCTCGCGTCCGGCCTCTGGGCGCGGTTTCCCGCACGGGAGAAGAGATGTTCTACTTAGCCTGGAAGTGGTGCTTGAGACTGACGGCGTGGCTGTGCGCTTTGCCGAATGCGGCGGAGGCCAATACCATCGCTTCCTCGAAGCGTCTGTTGTGAATCGCAGAAGCGATCATTCCAAGATCCTGCTCGATGATTTCCGCGCTTTCGACAAGCGCGGTCTCGCCGGCTCGAGCGAGCGGCATGTCTTGGGACTTGGTTAAGAGTCTCAGGCTCGGTCGTACAATTTGCGGATCCTCATGCTCGTCCCCGCGAGATTATTCTACGCGAATGGGTATAATAGCCAGGGTTCTGCGCGGCGGGTCTGGCTCGGCGATCTCGAGCCGCAGCGTCCCAGGGTTCGACGGGGCATAGGCGAAGTCGTACGTCTCGCCCATCGCGATACGCTGCCGCGCAAGCCGGGGTGTTTGCGCGCCGGCGGGCAACGAAAAACCGTCCTTTGCCAGCACGCGCCACTGCTCCGGGGTGGACCCCTTGCCACCGGTCGTGAGCACGACGGCCATGGCAATCGTGTTGTGGTGAAGCGCCGCGAGGTTCATGATCCGAAACCGCGCGACATGTTGGGCTCGTAGCACGATCGTGTCGGGGGTCATCGTGCCGTTGATTTGGAGCGGGAACTTGACGTCATCGGTAAGCCGCGACGACTGGATGAAGAGCACGTGGTCATCGGCGGGAGCCTCGGCGCCCGGCTCGCGGACGATGAGCGCTCCCATGAGTCCGGCCATTTGCTCACGCATCTCGTCGACGTGCGCGTGGTACATGAACGTGCCGGCGCGTGGTGGCGTGAATCGCGCCACGAACGAGTCACCGGGCGCGATCGCCGGCGAGAGATGCTGTCCTTCCCCGCTGAACCCGGGCACACCGTCCATGTAGCTGTCCTGCACCTCGATCGCGTGCCAGTGCACGCTCGTCGGCTCGCGAAGATGATTGACGATCGTGACGGCGACCGGCTCGCCGCGCACGAGGTCGAGCTCGGGGCTGATGTCGCGGGCCGCATCGACGCGTCGTCCGCCATCGTCGAGCACGAATCGCATCGACGGGACACGGACTCGCTCGCCCGTCGTCGCGCTGTCTTCGACGGCGACCAACCGGAGGTTCCGCGCCACCATGGCCGGCGATCCGGCCGCGTGCACGCCTGGACGAGGCGCGACGATTGTCCCCACGACCAATCCGGTCATGTCGCGCATAGCGGGGTCGTTCGAAACGGCTTCGAGACCGTCCGGCTGCAGATGGAGCGCGTAGTGGCAGTGAAAAAGCCAATTGCCAGGCCGATCGGCAACCCATGTCATCGACATCGTCGAGTATCGAAGCAGGAGTTGCGTGGCGACCAACTGCCCCGGGACCAACGGGGCATCTCCGCCGGCCGTCGAAAACGCGTCGACCCGAAAGAACGACCCGTGAAGATGCATCGGGTGTCGGTCGCCCGACGCGTTGAGTACCCGCCAGTGCAGCGTGTCGCCAACGGTGGCGTGCAGCCGTTCGGTGTTCGGCCATGATCGGCCGTTGATGGTGAACGTGAAACGGCCGACGCCCCCGACGATCGCGAGCGGCTGGCGTGCAGTGTCCGCGGCGGCGTCCCAGACGGAATCCGGTGGCTCCATGATCACCAACACCCGGTCATTCGGAGTCGTCGTCGTCCCTGCCGAATCGACGACGAAGGCACCGCCGAGCAAACCTTGAATGGCGAAGGCCCGACTCTGACCGGTGGGCACCGTCGCGTGATAGACATAGTTGCCGGGCACTGTCGCATGGATCGTGAACACCCCGGTCGTGCCTGGCGCGACGAGCTCGGAATCGTTGGCAGGGCCCGGCGGTCCACCGTTGACTGCTGCGGGTATGAATAGCGTGAGGGGTTTCGACAGCGAATTTCGGATCGAGATATGAACCGTCGTGCCGGCGGGCACGCGGAGGAGCGGCCCGGGCATGAGCGGCGCCTTGCCCGATTCCGCGAATGCCTCAATGGTCATCGGCGGGCGGTCAGGCCCATCGAGATACCACAGACTCTGCGTAGCCTCGAGCGTGATTGTCAACACACCGTTTCGGAGAACGCCCGCGCGGTCCGCATTCGCGTTTGACTGCACGACCGGCGGCGCCGAACGACGTGCCGAGGCAATGGGGCCGGAGCTCGCGAGCGCGATGATTCCGACAAACGAGAGAGCGGGCCGTACTCGCACGCGAACCTCCAGCCGTCTAACTCGGTTTTTGGGTCGAATCCGAAGAAACTACTTTGACACGCTGTGCGTCAACGTCTGTAGCGTGCGACGGGGACCGCTGAGGGCAAAAAAAGCCCCGCGCATCGATAAGACGCGTCGGGGATTCGAGTTGGAAATGAGGCTGGATAGAGTTGAACTACCGACCTCACGCTTAGCAGGCCCACAACGGCACTTCAAGAGTCCGGCACCATGCCGGTTTTCAGAGAGACAGAAGCCCGATCCGCCGATTTTCGTCTCCTTTCCATGCCGGACTCTTGACATCCAACGGGCACACGAACGGGCACAAGCGTACTTCACGCAACTGCACTCCCTTCCCTCCGACGGCCGCCAGGAAGAGGCACCGGTCAGTCCTCCCTGAGCGTAGCCACCGGATCTAGCGACGTTGCCCGCCACGTGGGAAGCGCCGCCGCCAACAGTGCGATCCCACAGAGCAGACCCGCCGATCCGACGAGGGTGCGAATGTCGTTAGCCGCGATACCGTAGAGGAACCCGACGACGAGCTTCCGCGCGCTGAACGAGATCGCCAGCCCGATCACAACGCCGATCGTGACGATGCGTCCGACATCGCCGAGCACCATCCGCACGATTCGCGACTTGCCCGCGCCGAGCGCAATTCGCACGCCGATTTCGTTACGCCGGCGCGCGACGCTGTAGGCCATCAACCCGTAGAGCCCGATCGCCGCGAGCAGAACTGCGAGTCCCCCGAAGACGCCGGACATGGCTCCGATCGCCCGCGGCAAAGCGAGCGATTCGCTCAGCTGCCGCTCGAGCGGGATGATGTCCAGCGTCGCCGTCGGCTTGACCTCGGCGATCGCCGCCTTCACGGCAGGAATGGCGTCGACCGCAGGACCCTTCGTTCGGATGACGAACGCAAGCTGCTGCGCATCGGCGGGCTGCTGCGTTACCGGATAGTAGATGATCGACGGCGCCGAGTCGCGGAGCGATGCGTACTTCGTGTCGGCGACGACGCCGATCACTTCGATGGGCGGTCCCCAGGTTCCTCCGCCGACTTGAAAGCGCTTGCCGACGGCGTTCGGCGTGTGGAAGTACTTCTTCGCCATCGACTCGTCGACGATGGCCACAGGCGGCGAGGTTCGTATATCCGTTGCATCGAAGTCGCGCCCGGCGATTCGTCGCACGCCGAGTGCGTCGAAGTAGCCTTGGCTGACCGCGTTCTGCCACGACATTGCTTCCTTGTCGACGCTGGGCTCGAAGCCGTCGGCCTTCACACGGTTGTTCCAGCCCGATCCGCTCACTGGAGTGATCTGAGCCGCGGCCGCCGCAAGGACGCTGGGAATGGCGCGCAAACGTTCGAGCGCCTGCGCGAAGAGCGCGGACCGGAGATCGCTCGGCGTCTCCGTGTTCGCGATGTCGGCGCTCACGAGCAGCACGTGATCTCTGCGGAAACCCGGGTCAATTGTCGCGAGGTTGCGCCAGCTCGCGAGCAGCAGCCCCGCACACGTGATGAGAGCGAGTGACAGCGCGACCTGCCCGACGACGAGCGACTTCGTTGCGAACAGCCGTCCGTCGGCAACGCCGCGCCCCTGCGCCTTCATCGCCAGCTGTGGATCAACACGTCCGGCGCGCCATGCCGGCACGAGACCGAACAGCGCGCCCGTTATGACGCACACCGCAATGCTGAAGGCGAGCACTCGTCCATCGATGCCGAGATCGAGCGAGATGACGTGGTTGCTTCGGGATAGCAGCGCGACGAACGCCCGTGCGCCCCACACCGCGAAGAGGCCGCCGAGCAACGTGCCGGCGCTCGAGAGCAGCAGGCTTTCGGTGAGCATCTGTCGCGCGAGCCGCGCGCGCCCGGCGCCGAGCGCCAATCGCACAGCCATCTCGCGCTGGCGGACCGCCGCGCGGGCGAGCAGCAGATTGATGACGTTCGCGCAGGCGACGAACAGCACCAGCGCGACGATCGTCATGAGGATGTATAGCCCTTTCTTGTACGTCGTCCGCAGATCGGAGAAGCCCCTCGCCGCCGGTTCTGCCGCGACTTTCACGCCCAGATAAGCGCTGAGCCTCTTGGCCGACCCACCGATCGGCGCGGTCTCGCTGTCGATCGCCGGCGAGAGCGCGCCAAGACGGGCGTTGACTTGTGCGAGCGTCACCCCCGCCTTCAATCGACCGATGACTTGGAGGAACCACGTGCTGCGGTCGTCGAGAGAGCTGCTGGCACCGTAGACGACCGCTTCCGAGCAGAGCGGCACGTAGATCTGCGGACGGTCTCCGACACTCACGCCAAAGAATTCTGGTTTCGTGACACCGATGATCGTGAACGGGTGCGTGTTGAGTGGAACCGTATGTCCGACGACGTTGGGATCGGCATTGTACGCGTCGTTCCAGTAGCCGTAGCTCAGGACGGCGACGCCCGGGCAGCCTCGCGCGTCGTCACCCTTCACGATGGGTCGGCCGAGGAGCGTCGTGACGCCGAGTGTCGAGAAGAAGTCGCCGCTTACGTAGGTTCCTTTGACGCGTCGCGCCTCGCCGCCGGCGGTGAGATTGAACTTGTCGTCGCCGAACGCGAATGCGCCGCTGAACACGTCCTGATGGTTCCGGACGGCTTCCCAGAGCGGATTGGTGAACGAGTCACCGTGCTCTATGCGCGTCACCGCGACGAGCTCGTCGGGATGACTCACCGGGAGCGACTTGAGCAGCACGGCGTTGAGAATGCTGAAGATCGCCGTGTTCGCGCCGATCCCCAGTGCCAGCGAGAGGACGGCGACGAGCGCGAACGCGGGAGTCGAGCGGAGCGATCGCAGCGCATAGCGCAAATCGCCCGTCATCGTGTCGACCCAGTCGAAGACGTCACGCTCGCGGGTGCGCTCCTTCTGATACGTAGGATTGCCGAACCGTCGTCGCGCTTCCCGCTCGGCGTCCTCCCGAGTCATGCCACGCGCGACGAGCTCGTCTACTCGTTCACCGAGGTGAAATGACATCTCGCGATCGATCTCTTGAGAGACCGCATTCGATCGCGCGTGGTTCCGGAGACGGGAAAACCAGGACATGAAATAGCTCCAGCGGTTGGGATCAGGCATAGCGGAGGACGCGGGCGACACCCTGTCGCAGTCGGTTCCAGCTCTCCTGCTCGACCACGAGCTGTTTTCGACCCGCGACGGTGATGCTATAGAACTTGGCGTCGCGTTTTTTCTCCGTAACGCCCCACTCGGCGCGAAGCCATCCGTCCTGTGCCATGCGGTGGAGGGCCGGGTAGAGCGAACCTTCCTCCACTCGCAGGAGATCCGCCGAGACGCGCTGGATGTGGGCCGTGATCGCGTACCCGTGCATCGGTCCCTGCGTGTCGAGCGTCCGGAGGACGATCAGGGCGAGCGTACCCTGGAGGATGTCATTTTTGCCTCGTGGCATGACACCTAGGTAACTATGCCTATCTAGCTATGTCAATGGGGGGGGGGACGCCCGTGCGCGTCTCGCTGTGGGCAACAACGAACGGGCACAAACTCGGAGCATCACAAAAAGAAGTCCCCGCGAGCGCGTAACTTGTCTTGCATGCGGTCATTACACAGTCCGTCACGTCGAGAAAGCGCCGAGCCATTGATCGTGGCCGTTGGCCGAGGAGGCGTGCGTCAGCGCGCCGCGTCCCTTCCGGCGAGAAATCGTTCACGCTGCGAAAGAACGCCGCGAGAGATGGTGGTCCAGACCTGCTCTGGAAATCCCCTCGGCAGCGTCGACTCAACTCGGTGCAGCGCGGCGTCCGCGCCATGTACCATTGCGGCTAGTTGGTCAAGTGCGTCCCGAGCACCGGTCTGCGAGGCAAGCTGGACCCAGTGGCGGTATGCGATTCGATTCAGTTCGCGGTGCGGCCTGGTCCCACGCACCGCCATCGCGAGCTTCACTTTCTGCTGCGCCCATTGATTCGCGCCGCGCCCAACGACTGGCCACGCCGAAATGACATCATATAATGGTGTGAGCACGTAACCGTCGCGACGAAGAAAGATCGAGAAGTTCTTCGCGTGCCCGTCGGGCGCGGCGAGGAGCCAAAAAACCAGCTGCGCCTTCGCGAAGACAACGCTGTCTTCTGTCGGCCGAACGCCGCCGGCGAGCAACGAGAGCCCCTCAGGAATCCCCGGGCCGCCGTCGGACTCGTACTTCCGCGCGGCTGGGACGCCGAGCGCCTGGCAGAAATCCTCCTGTGGCAACCGCGTGATCCACTTACGATGCGAACCGGATACTGGCGCGAACTCACGGTCGAAACGTTCGACGACCAGGGCCTTCTCTTCCCCAACGCCGTCGGAGAAACGGCCGATTTCGGTGTTAGGGACCGGAAGTCCCAGTTCGCCGAGCAGATGCATGCAGAGCCACTCGTTCTCGACTGAGTCTCTTAGGTCCGCGCGCATGTGCCCGATGAGGCCGAGCGGCAGTTTGAGCATGTGCGTCGTCGGAGTCGAACCGGAGGGAACGTGCCAACGCCCGCGAAGGCGGAGCAGGGCCGTCTTTTCTTGCGCTCCCGCGATCGAGATACGGAATTCGTCAGGGTGGTCGTCCATGCCCAGCGGTCTCACCTCCGTAACTCCGCGGAGAATCGCCGCGACCTGCGAGTCTGTGATCGGATCAGCTTCGATGCGTCGGGCATCGGGGGGCTCTGTGCCCGACGTAGTGAGTTGAACGGCGCCGACGCAGTCGCGGCCGATCGCCGTCAGGAGGTCGAATGCACCGGTGGATACCGTGGCGAATCGCCGACGAATTCGCTGCCGGATGGCGGCACTCTCGGGCAGCAGATTGTCGAACCAGCTGTCGACAACTTCCCCTCGGTGGGGCTCATTGCCGGGAACAAATGGCAGTGACAGCGAGAGCGGTCGGGCCCGGGGCGAAGTCAGCCAGTCCGTCTCGTAGCGGAAGAGCGGCGTCCCAGAGCGGCTGGCGTACCACACGCCAACCAGCTCGCCGTTCATCCAGACATCGAGCGCGCGCTGGGCCATTCGTCACCACTCGCCCGTGGACGGCGCGCGACTACGTGCGGCCTTGGGTGTTCCAGTGTCGAGCGCCAGACGCGCGCCCAATACCTTGAGCACTTGCAGAAGCAACGCGGTGCTTAGTACGCCAGGATTACGCTCGATCGCGCTGACCCGAGCGGTGGTCACGCCGAGCCGGGCTCCGAGCGCGGCCTGCGTTAGCCCCCGGGCACGTCGTAGGGATCGAAGGTATGCCGTGAGCTGGGAAGGGTTCGTTACGATGAACATAGGGTGATCCGATTTCAACCTATAGGTGTAATTCGCCACATTCAACTTATACGTTTAATTCGGCGAATTCAACCTATACGTTGAATTCGCCAGATTCAACCTATACGTAGAACTGGGTACCCGGCGCGGCTGTACCATGTGGCGGTGCCGTCGGGGCCGTCGGTCGGCGGCCGGCGCTCGGGCTCGGCAGTCGCGGTCGGCGGTCGCGGTCGGCGGTCGCGGTCGGCGGTCGCGGTCGGCGCTCGCGGTCGGCGCTCGCGGTCACGGTCACAATGACGGTCACGACGATCGCCGTCCCGGTGCGGTCGCGCCACGATGACCATCACGATGACGGTCGCGGTCACCGTGGTGGTCGCGGTGGTCGCCGGTGGTCGGGGGCGGTCGGCGGTGGTCGACCGCGGTGGTGGGGGCGGTGGGGGCGGTGGGGGCGGTGGTCGCGCTGGTCGCGCTGGTCGCGCTGGTCGCGCTGGTCCGCTGTGAAATAAAAGGCCGTTCTACCAGACAACGCCCCGGCCCCGACACGGGGGATTCACCATGAACGGGATGAAGATGCGCATCATAGTCAAGCGACAACGATGACCATTGTGAAGATGACCGTCGCGGCGACGATGATCTTCGTCGGCGACACGATGATCGTCGTGAAGATGATGTCGGGAAATGACGGTGATGGCGGACATCACGACGATCATCGTGAAGATGACATCATGGCGGCGACCATGATCACGGCCGCCTACAGTGATGTCTCGCTCGTCGTGCGACACGGCCGACTTCCCAGGAGATCTCGTGTCTCAGAGGGAAACTGAGCGTCGGCGCCCGATTCTCAGATCGTCGATGTAGCACCCTGCAGAGAGAAACTCGACCAAAACTCGACCGCGCCGAAATCGGGGCGTGAGCGTCGAGAAAGTCACATGCTGCGGCGGATTTCGTCGAGTCGCTCGCCGATCGCGCGATCCTCGGCTCGCGCGTTGCGAACCACCGGATGTTCATCCGTGTACACGAGTCGAACCGCATCGAGCCAGGAGCGTACGGAGGCCGCTCGCGCTTCGAGTGCAAGGACCACCCGCCCTGTCGCTTCCCGATCTGCCGCGATGCCGTCGGGCAAGGAACGCAAGCGCCGATGCAGCGCCGCGACCTCCGAGTCGAAGCGACGCGCTGAACTTAACGCGAGAGTCCAATCGGCTCCTGATGCGACCCTTTGTAACTCCAGTTCAACCAGCCGCGCCGAAATCGAGTCGCGAACCGACGTTTCGCTGTGCCGCTCGGTGACGTTGAACACCAAGACGCTCTTGCCGCCGATCACCTCGCATGTCGTTGTGGCGTTCGGCTCGAAGCTGTTGGTCGCGTAGAGGTTCTTGAGGGCCTGCGTCACTACCGCGCCGCTGATCGGCGTTCTTGGGGTGATGCCGAGGACCGATCGGACATCCGCGTCCCGAAGGCCCGACAGTCCTCTGATCGCAATGCTGTCGGGCATCGCACATGGACCCGTCGGCGCGACCGCGCAGCGCTCCTCGTTCCGAACGACGGCAGCAGTCTCCGCATCTATCGTCGGCGCACTCAAGCCGGACGGCGGACATCGGAAAACGAAGGGCGTGCGTGACCGCGTGATCGAGTACGACCTGCGCTTTGTTCTCGCTGCCTGTAGTTGGGCGGAAACCGTGCGAGTGAACGGAACGCCGATGCTCGAACGGAATCCGTTCAAGAGGTTCCCCCTTCCGACGGAAGTGAATCCCCGCCGGCCGATCACGACTGATGAGGAGTACACGAGACTCCTGAAGGCCGCGGCTTCGCTCAGCCCACACATCGAGTTGTATCTATTGCTTGCGCACGAGACGGGTCACCGCTGTTCGGCAGTTGGGCGGCTCCGGTGGAATGACTTAGACCTCGAGAAAGGGCTCGTCACGTGGAGGGCCGAACACGATAAGATCGGCCGGGAGCACACTCTGCCGCTGTCACCTGCCGCTGCAGCGGCGCTGAAGGCAGCACACCGGCGCGCTGCACGAATCGGGGATGGTTGGGTATTCACCTCGCCGTCGGATCCTGAGAAACCGATACGACGCGACCTGCTCCGCGATTGGTGGCGCCGGTTGGAAGCCGCGGCGAAGCTCGACCGCATACCGGGGCGAGGCTGGCACAGTCTGCGTCGTAAGTTCGCCACCGATCTAAAGGCCGACACTCCGCTCGCCGACCTGTGCTCTCTGGGCGGCTGGAAAGACCACAATACAGTCCTGAAGTGCTACATGCGGCCCGACGAAAACACGATGCGTGGCGCGCTCGCTCGTCGCGCCGAACGGGTCGCGAACGGGTAATCGAAGCAACGGACACCACGAACGGACACCACGGCCCGAAACGACAAACGCCGCACAGCAGCTAAGTGCTTGCGGCGTTTGGAGTGGGCCTGGGTAGTGTTGAACTACCGACCTCACGCTTATCAGGCTCACAAAGGCGCTTCAGAAGTCCGGCACCATGCCGGTTTTCAGAGAGACAGAGGTTCGATCCGCCGACATTCGTCTCTTTCACATGCCGGACTTTTGACGTGCAACGGGCACATGAACGGGCACAGAGCCCGCAACCTAGAGCCCCCGCTTGATCCCGTCCGGGTTCGCGGTCTGTGCGTTAGCATTCGGAGATGCAGTTCTCCGTGCCTGTCGCAAGGGACCTGCCGGGTCCAGCGAGAAACGCTCGTTCTCGGCCAGGCTCCGTCGCACAGTGCGTGGCACTCTGGCTGACAGCCGTCTTCCTGATGGCGTGTGGGCGAGAAGGTCCGACAACGCCGACGCCTCCGTCGCGACTCGCTCCCGAGAGTCTAATCGTCTGGCGAGATTCTGCCGTGAATTCCGATGCGCGGCCGACGTCCGACGCGCACGCTGCGTACTTCCTCGCCGGAAACCACAAGGTTTATGCGCTCGCCAAGACGAGCGGCGCTCTGCTCTGGACAACCGTCCTGACGTATCCGAGCGATGCCGACGTTTCGTTCCATAGTGGCTATGGGACCGCCATCGCCGCCGGCTTGCTGATCATTGGCGATATCGACGTTTTTGGCATCGATCCACAGACCGGGACGATCCGTTGGCGCTTTGCACCGCGAACCACGTTTCCGCAGGAGCGAGAGTTCCAGCGGCTGACCACAGACGGCACCACAATCTACGTTGGCGGCGTTTGGGGCAACGTGTACGCCGTCGATGCGGCGACCGGCGCCCAGAAATGGATCTCGCACGTGACGACACTGCCCGACAGTTTCGTGCGCGTGTTCAATCCGGTGATCGATGACCATGCGGTCTATGTGTCGTTCTCCGACGACCACGACACTGGTAAGAATGCGAACACCGAGATTGGCGCGGCAGCGTTCGACGCCGCGACAGGCCGACTGCTTTGGTGGCGCATCCTGACGCGCAACCCCGCCAAACAGCCGATCGAACCGCAAGGCGTCGCCATTACGGGAACGCGTGTTCTGACGGTGGATCGCTCGGCGATCTCATCGGCCTGGACAAAACGACGGGGGCAACCGTGGACTCGACGCCACCGTTGAGTCGCGGAATCCTATCGGACACCACCAGCGGGTACGACGTGTCGTTGGTCGCGTCGAACAACGTGCTTGTCGTCGGCTCCTACGCCGGGATCTTGATCGGCGTCGATCCCGGCAACTTGAATCATTCCCTGTGGGGTAGCACGCTCCACTACGGGAGCGTCATCGATGTCGCGATGGACTCGAGCAGAGTCTACGCTGCATTCGCCGGCGGCCAGTTCGGCGTCTTGGAGCTAGCCCGGCAAAACCGTCTGGTGGCTCGACCGTTCCGAAATCCGGCCACATGGGCAGAGCATCCTTGCTACGCCGGCGGTCGACGGCGATTCGTCGGATTCTTGGTCGCGGGCGACGCGGGTCTCGATGACGGAGCGAAGATCGCCGCGTACTTCACGGATCATCGAGTGCGGATTCTGATAGGCTTCTACGTCGCCAGCATCGGACTGTTGACGTTTGTCCTCTGGTGCTGGTGGATCATGAATGCACTCGAGCGCGCCGGCGACACGCGGGACGGCCCTGGTGTCGCCGTGTTCGTCGCGGGCGCGATGACGGCGACGGTCGAATTCGGCGTTATCGCGCTCGCGATGACATTGGCCGTCATTTCGACGGGACCGGTCGATCCGTCCCTCGCGCGCGCCTTTGCGAATGCGTATCAGGCTTTCAGCTACGTGGACTTCTTTCCACTGGCGCTCTTCTTCCTGATGCTGGGCGTCGCGGTGCTGCGGACGCGGATCGTTGGAGCGTGGGTGGGCTGGACAGCGATCGTTCTGGTCCCCGTGTGTCTGCTCGTGGCATTCCCCACCCTCGGGCTCGACACGTCGTTGGGACCTCTGACGTTCGCTGGGATCGTCGTCCCGAACGTTGCGCTGATCCGGTCCAAACGCCCTGCCGCGAGGGCTTGACCAGCGAGAACGTGTTGACGGGACTGCCGTGAAGTCTCCGTCGCGCGGACTCGGCGAAAAGGAAAACCCGCAACGATCTCCTCAGGTCGTTGCGCTCAACGCCATCTCGTCTCGCCGGTCGTCTTGCGCACGCTCCACCGCGGCGTCGGGCCGAAGAATCACCGCGGCGACGGACCCAAGCGACGCCGCCAATGCGATCCACGTCATCGCGTCGATCCAGAGGATGCCCGCGATGTTCGAGACGAAATGGATCGGCTGGGCAAGCGTCGCCGCGACGCCCGCCCACAGCGGCACGACGCGCGTCCGCCAAAGCGCGATGCCGAGCATCGTCCCTCCGATCACGTGCAGCGTCGCGATGATGTTGAGCGCGATCACTGGCGCGCTGCTCATGATGCGTCGGAAGAGTTGCACCACGTCGGGCGCCGGAGTGCCGCCGGCGACCATCTGCACGGCAATGACGTCGCCCATCACGAGCCCAACGATCGCGATCCAGCCGAGCAAGTGCATTGCGCCGCCGATCGTGGCGAGCCTCGGAGAACGCGCGTTGAGGACGCGCATCAGGGCGAGCGTCGCCGGAGCCGCGAGAAACGCTCCGCTGAAGGCGAAGACGTCCGCCGTCGCGGTGCGCGCAGCGTGCCCGTCGATCGCCCGCAGCACGGCCACCGAGTCGAGCAGACCGTAGGCGGGATACAACAGCCAGTAGGCCAGGATCGAGAGTGGGAACACCACTAAGCTCAGGGCCAATGCCGTCTGCCTCACACGGGCTATCGTCACTGTGGGGTCCGTGGTTTGTTGTTGGCGAGAGTCATAGCGCGCGGCTCCAAGTGTTGTCAATCAGGAGACGAACAGCGACGCGCGCGCGACGGCCGCATCACAAAATGAAAGCCCCGCCTGCGTAGAACACGCGGGGGGGCAATCACTTCAGATGGGCCTGGGTAGAGTTGAACTACCGACCTCACGCTTATCAGGCGTGCGCTCTAACCACCTGAGCTACAGGCCCTTACGGGCATTTCAACGAACGTAGAAAGCTAGTGGGGGCCGAGAACCCGGTCAATCAGAAGCGA
>DASYSU010000162.1:0-16036 GCA_036002925.1 Gemmatimonadaceae bacterium
CGTTGAACTTGATCTGCGCTGGGGACACCAGCTTGTACGTCGTGACGCTGTAGGCGGCAACGTTGGCCCAATCCGCGGCTGCCGGCACCGTGCCGGTCGTGGGGTACTGCCGCACGTCGACGGGCGAACCCGAAGCGTTGATGACGCGAAGAGCAACCTGTTGGCCAGGATCCGCGACGGTCTCGTCAATCACCGTGAGCCGCATTTTGTCTGAGCCTGTGGAGCGCGCATTACCCCAGAGCAGGAACGTGTAATTGTGCCCCGACTCGAAGGTCACAGTCGAATCTTTGAGCACCACGGTCGCGATGGACTGCAACGAGTCACTGAGAAAAATGCGGAAGTGCCGAGAGCCGATCTGCGCGGGCTTGTACTCGATCTGAGCCGCCGCCACGACGGCACCGGAGGCCGACGGCGTATCGCGGAAAGTCACCCGGTACGCATCACTATTCTCGACCATGTCGACGAATCGAAAGTCCAGCCCGAATGCCGCACCCGTGTCCGGGACCGCATTGATGAACCGAACGCCGGCCACGGAGAGACTTTGGGTCGAGACGACTCGATCCGGTTGGCAGGAACTCACGACGCCGACCAGAAAGCAGAGCGTCGGAAGCAGAAGAATCCGTCGCATTAATGACTCCCTCGGGTTAGTGCCAACCTGTTTATGCCAGTTCCACAATTGCGCCATCCCTTCGTGGCCTTCATGGTCGCGGGAGTCGTTGAGTAACCACACCCGTGTCGGGCGGCTGGCCCTTGTCTCCCTGCCCGAAACCACGAAGGCTCTTTGACGCCACAAGAGCGACAATTACCACCGCGACCGCTCCGAGCGTGACGGAGCGAACCGTCGAAAACCGCCGCTCGTACCGCGATGCCACATACTCCGATTTGATCCGAACTCTCTCCCCGTGCCACACCTGTTCGCCGCCACGAAGAAACCGAACGCCGGTCACGCCAAGCACATACTCGCTCGTGTCCATCGAGATCAACGTCCCCTCGACTTGGGATAGTTCCGGTCCGATAAGGCCACCCAACGCCACTCGTCCTTGATCGGTGATGTCGACAGCGATCATCGAACCAGGCGTTGGCGCGGTCCTCGCCGGTTCGAGCGTATAGCAACCGGCGAGACATACGGAAGCCGCCGTACCACACCAAATCAAACGTCTGGCAACTCCCACGCGTCGATTTACCAACCGTAGCCGCTCTTGGCAGCAACCGAATTCGGCGCATTGCCAACGCCCGGACCGGCGCCGTAGATCTGATTCACTGCGTACCCACGAACCTGTAGCTCTTGATAGGGCACCGACCAGAAGAGCGCCGTTCCCTCCGGCAGATCACCCCAGCCGCGACCATCGAGGAACCACGGAGCCACGTGTGTGTAGGCCGTCTCCATTCGTTTCTCCCACTTCATGGCCTCCATCATGTTACCGCAAACGGTCGTGGTGCCGGTCGGCCCAACGGGAACGCGCGGGACGCAGGTGGCTCCGCCCGGGACGGGAGACGTTCCATCAAATGTTGTGATGGCGGGCAGACCATTCTTGACCCGCGTCAGATTGATCAGCGTTGCGGCTTCGGCGAACTTGCTGGTGCGAATCAATCCCTCGGCCTGAAGCATGTCGACCTCCGCCTTCGCGAAGAAGAGGAAATCTCCAGTCCGAGGGTTGCCGGCCGCGCCCTTGGCGAACATCCAATGAAAGCGCGCGAAGTCGTAGTTCGACCAACCCCAGCCGGCGCCAGTCAACGGGTCCGCTGACGCCCGATTCACGAAGTACCGCTTGCACGAAGCCGCAATTCCGGGCCCGGTGACCTGGCCGCCGTTCACTTCGCAGTCCTGAATCTTGAAGTCGGCCTGCTGCGCCGCCCGAGTTGCGCCCTGCGGGAAACGAAGATCGGGAGTCACCATGAAGAACCCGACGTTGCCCGCGCCTCGCGCGCCGAGAGCCGTGTTGAGCCACGCTTCGTAATTGCCAGACACGTCGCCCATGCCGATGATGAACGGCGGCATCTGGTGCCAGCTGCCACCGCCGGAGATTGGATCGTAAATGCGCCGCCATCCCGTAAACGGGCCGTTCGTCGCGTCGACGGTGATCAGGTGATCGGCGGTGAATCCATTTTGAGCGTCCGCGATCACCGATGCCCAATCGACGGCCGTGCGCTCCGCCGGCGTTCGGGCGACGTCGGCGCGGAAGCGCGCACGATAGCTCCGAACCATCTTGATGAATTCCGTCGCGTTGAAAACGGTTGGCGACGGAACCCACGTGCCGGGAAGCGAGAACCCTCCAGCGGCAGATGCGGCATTGGTGTTGTCGATGGATCGCTGAAGCGCGGCCAGCGCCGAGTCCATGACTTCCTTGTAGCCCGTGAGCTTACCAGGATCGAGCGGATCCATTCCTTTCGTGACAACGGCGGCCGAGTCATAGAACAGCGCGAGATACCCGAGCGACAGTCCGCGGAGGAACTCCGCAAAAGCCTTGTCTCGCGCGGCCTGGGCTGGAGTAAACGTCGTGAACCCGTCGACGACTCCGAGGAAGTTCGACGCAACCCGTTCGACTTCGCCCATCACTGAGTAAGGATTGTACTGCTCGCCCGCGCACGGGTTGCCGGGCGTATTGACGTTCGCCGATCCCGTGAACGGGGTGCGGATATTCTGGCAGTTGTTCGCCAGGCTCGAGAAGTTCTGCAGCGACATGACATTCGCCATTCCTTCGAATGTCGTCGGCGGATTTCCGGTGTACCAACCGCTGTGCCAGCGCTTGAAGTACGAGCCAAGCAAGTTCTCGGCATCAGCCGGTGTGGCAAGCACTCGCTGCGTATCACCAGCATTCGGGTTGGTGACTTCGAGATCCTTGTCCTTACAGGCACCTAGGAACACCAGTCCCGCTCCGAGCGCGAGCAGTGAGAATCGATGTCGCATGAGTGGGCGGCTCCTAGAAGCGCGTCGAGAGGGTAACTGTGAACCGCCGCAACGTCGGGAAATCGAACGCGTCGACAGCGTTGAGGATCGCTGACCCGGTGACGCATGTGGCGTCGCTCGAGCACTGGCCCGTCTCCGGATCGTAGCCGTGGTAGTTGGTAAACGTGTAGAGGTTTCGGCCAACGACGCCGAGCGTCCAATCCCCACCCATGCGGGGCAGTGCGCCGAAATGGTACGTTATGCTAGCCTCGCGAATCTTGGCGTAGCTCGCCTTCTCGGTGCTGTTGTTGTTCGGTCCGAGCATGTCGTAGAAGCCGCCGCTCCCTTGACCAGCTTCAGCCGGTCCGACTCGCCATGTGTAGCCAATCGGCTTGGCGGTCTCCACTGATTTGCCGCCCTGGTCAAATTCCGCCGAACTCAAATCGAGGAGGCCCCACTGCAGCCCCTGGTTGTAGACGTACTGGCCGAACGTTCCATCGAGGAGGCCATATAACGTCAGGCGCTTGTAGCTAATGGTGTTGTTCCATGTGAGCCGGAAATCCGGCATCACGTTGCCAACGATGTGGAGCTCGCCCGAGCCCTCGCCCTGCTGACCACGAAGCGGACGCATGACGATCGGATGGCCAAATGAGAGCGGCTGGTTCCACGGCGACAGCGCAGCCGGGAGCTTGGTCTGCCAAAGGTTTCTGGTGATTCCGTCCTTCCAGCTATTCCCGGCACCAACCCAGACCACCCAGCCTTCATCGTTGACTTGGAACGACTTGCCTTCGCCACAGTCGGCTTGCACGGAACTGGGAAGCGTGGAGCATCCCTTGTAGAACGCCCGACCCCAGATGTTGCCGTATCGGTTGAGCGCCAGGTTATCCGTCGGCAGGCACCCCGAACGCGATTCGCGTTGCTGACACGACGTCGAGTCGTTGGCGGTAAAGAAGAAGAAGCTGCCCGTGCCTTGGCCCGTGCCGCCGGTACCGAAGAAACTGGGGACGAACAGGTCACTGATCCAAGTGCGCGTCCGATCCCACGTCCCCTTCATGGTCCAGGTGAAGTTCCGGCGCGACACCACAGGCAGATTGGCTTCTGCCTCGAACGTCCTGCTCGCGAGGGTGCCCGCATTCTGCCACTGCGTGCCGAAGCCGAAGGACGTCGGCGTGGGCGCCGGCAGAATCTGATTCTTCGTCTTCGAGTCGACGAACGTGAATACCAGACCAAGCCGATCGAACAGGGTCAGGTCCGTGCCCATCTCCGTTTCGGCCGTTGTTTCCGGCTTGAGGAGCGGGTTGCCAGCCTGACCGAGCTGGCACCCAGTGGCCGAGCAATTATACGTCTCATACTGCGCGTCGAATCGCGGCGAGTTGCCTGCCGTGCCGTGCGAGGCACGAAGCCGGAAATCGCTCAGATGCGGCACGTGGAAGAAGGGCTCCTCTGAAAGCCGCCATACACCGGAGACACGACCGAACGGCGCCCAGCGGTTTCCGGAACCAAACAGCGAGCTTCCGTCGTACCGGAACGTTCCATCGATGATATAACGGTCTTTGTATTCCGCCGTTGCGCCCGCGAAGGCGCCTGCCCGTTTGATGGTTTGCTCTGACGACGTTGCAGTAATGCTCGTGCTCAAGTTGCTCAGCGTGAACACGTCCTTCACGACGAACTGAGCCCCCGATCCGCTCGATGCAAGAATCTGATCTTGCTCGTACGTCCCGCGGACGCTGAGCTTCCCATTCAGGTCCTTCGTCAACTGCTTTCGAAGTGAGGCGCCGAGCCCGCCGTTGAGTGCTTCCTCAGTGCGATCGCCGATCGATCCATTGCCGAGGTTTGTGTTGGGGCTGATGGACGTCGTACGGTAACCTTTCGCTATGAAGTCGCGGTCGGCACGCGTGCGTGTGTCGTAGCCAAACGTCCCATCGAACGTGATCCAGTCCGACGGGAAGTAGCTGGCGGTGGCGCTGCCCAAGAACCGGTTCGAAACGCGGTACCAAATCTCATTCTCCTGATTGTAGAGCAGGCTGCCGCCTCCATTGAGCGTTCCCATAGCGCCAACGAGCAGGGGCCGGCCCAACGAGTCCCTTGCCAGATAGTCGGTTCCAGGCTTGGCGCCACGGAGGATCGTGCCGAATAGGCCGAGGCTATTCGTGTGCAGATCCGTGGTGCTGCGATCATACAGCGTGCTGATGGAAACGGTCGCGTCGTGGCGCGGCTCGTAGTCAAGGTTGACGCGTCCGCGGCGAGATTGTTGGCCGCTCAGTTCGCGAATGGCACCCTCGTCGCTCGTGTAGGAGCCGCTCGCGAAGAAGCGCACGCCGCCAACTCGGCCCGATGCATCCAGTGAGTTGAGCGTTGTCGGTTGTGGAGTGACGAGCGATGCCATGGGGTCGAATCGCTGTCCAGGCCACGGGTTCGCCTCGAAGACGTTTAAGAACTCGCCGCCCGCCGCGCTGATGGTCGCCGCCCCGAACTGAATGCCCATCGCGGTCCGGGTCGTGTCGGTGGAAATGCTGTTCACTCGCAAGATTTCCGACATCCAATTCACGGTCCGCGAACACGGAGCAACTCCGCCTGCGCCTCTGACGCAGAACCGGCTTCCGGTCTCGTCCAGCTGCATCGCTGAAAAGAGCGGCATGCGGTAGCGGAAGCTGTTGACGTCGTTCACGCCATACTCGGACCGCGCGTTGAAACGAACTCCGTCTTGGGCCGCGCCGCGTTTTGTCTTGATCACGATGACGCCGTTGGCCGCTGTGGCTCCATAGATCGAAGCGCCCGCGGCGCCCTTCACGACTTCGACGGACTCGATGTCGAGCCCACCGAGCTCGTCGAAGCTGCCCACGTTGAGTACGATGCCGTCGACAACGAACAGTGGCGATTGACTTCGCCCCTGGGCGTTGATTGATGTCGGGCCGCGCATGAGGATTTCGGGCGAGCTTCCCGGCCGTCCATTCGCAGACGCGATGCGGACACCCGAAACCTTGCCCTCGAGCGCCTGGATCGGATCGAGGGCCGGAACCGGGATGTCTTCAGTGGTGAGACGCGTAATGGCGAACGGCACCTTCGATCGCTCCGTGCCTTCGCCGACGGTTCCGGTGACGACGACCTCATTGAGGCGATTGATGTCCTGCTTCAGTGTAAAGTCCTGCGTTTGAGTGCCGGCGGTGATCCGAATTGGCCGGAGTCCCGGCTGATATCCAATCGCGCGAACCCGAAGATTGACCTGTTGCCCGCTCACCCTGGCCGCGGGGATCGTGATCGTGTAGGCGCCCTGCGCGTTCGTCGGAACCGAGATCGTGAGATCATTGATGTAGACGTTGGCCTGGTCGACCGGTTGCCCGAACTCGCTCGTGATCTTTCCTGTGATCACCGCGGTCTGCGCTTGAGCTGCTGCCGGTAATGCGAGCAGAACGCTCGTTACTGCCGCGGCAATCGCTCGGGCACGATGCATCGTGGTCATGGTGGTCATCTCGCTCCCCAGATGAGAAAAAGGGTGTTGCAGCAACACACTTACACGATTTCGCACAACGGGACTAACTCAACGTCCAGCGGTATGGTTTCGCGACGAAACGGCTGTCGATTCCTGCCTCGAGCGTCGGAACAACTTGGTGCGAGACTGCAAATCAGCAAAAACCGCCGAATGCCTGTCGGCGGCACCCGAGCGTGGTGCGTGGTGTTTCGATCCGTCAGTTGTAAGCGATCCGGAAGGAGAAAACCCTACTGGGACGATTAACTCCGGATAGTTGACAAACGGTCACATGACCGCTCCCGAGCGGTTGTGACGCGGGACCAGCCGGCGCTAGGTCTGTTCGAGCCGGGCGGAACGTATCGGCCGATAGATGGGGACGCAAGCCCTGAGAAAAGGCCGCTTCGACACCGACAAAACTCGGGGCTCGGACGGCCGCTTATCTATAGGAATGGTCAGTCCGTCAGTGGTCAACTATGATCTCGCCGTCGTCACAGCCAAAGGAGCGCGGCGGTGGCAGACCGGCCATCCGTGGATTTATAGAAGCGACATAAGTCGTCGCCCGACGGCGCCCGCGGGGGCTGTGCGCGTCGAGGATCACCGCGGCAAACCAATCGGAGTTGCCCTCTGGAGTCCGGCTTCCGAAATCTCCCTTCGGCTGGTCGACCACAACCCTGCCGCGGTGCTGGACGCGGCCTGGTGGCGGCGACGTCTCAGCGCCGCCATCGAGCGCCGCAAGCCACTCGACGGCGTCGCAAGCGCCTACCGATTGATTCACGGCGAGGGGGATGGTTGTCCGTCGCTCATTTGCGACCGGTACGAGCGTTGGCTCGTGGTACAGCTGATGAGCGCCGGGCTGGAGGCGTTTCGTCACGTCGTCGTGGACACGCTCGACGACCTCATTCATCCAGACGGGATTCTCGCGCGAAACGACGTCCCGCTTCGCGCCAAGGAGCAGCTCCCGGTTGGCGTCGAATTGCTGCGCGGTTCGGTGCCCGACGAGATCGAAGTAACTGAGCACGGCATGCGGGTTGTGGCCGCACCATGGCGTGGCCAAAAGACCGGCGCCTTTCTCGATCAGCGCGAGAATCGCGTTTTGATCGGTGAGCTCGCTCGAGGACGCGCACTCGATTGCTTCAGCTACCACGGCTCGTTCGCGCTGCACCTGTCGCGGCGCGCGGAGTCGGTCGTGGCACTCGACGTCTCGGCGGACGCGTTGCGGCGGGCCGCCGACAACTGCGCGCGCAACGGAATCACGAACGTGAGTCTCGTCGAGGCCGACGCGTTCGACTATCTGCGCGAGCAGTACAAGTCATCGGGTGAATCGTTCGAAACCATTGTCCTCGATCCGCCGGCATTCGCGAAAACGCGCGCGTCGCTTCCCGCCGCGGTTCGCGGCTACAAGGAGATCAACCTACGCGCGCTTCGTCTGCTCACACGAGGCGGGCTTTTGTTCACGGCGAGCTGCAGCTTTCATCTCACGAAGCCCCTCTTCTTGGAGATGTTGCAGAGCGCGGTCGCGGATTCCGGTCGTCGCGTCGCGCTGCGTTCGATAACGGGGCAGCCGCTGGATCATCCCGAGGTCATCACGATTCCTGAAACAGGGTATTTAAAGGGCGCCTTGTTGGAGGTGCTCGAGTAGCCCATGCGTTGGCTGAGAGCCTGGCTGCTAACTGCGCTGGCAGTGCGGACAATAGTATGTCGATCTCCCTGCTTGCACGATTCGCTTGATCGGCGTCCGACACCTCCGACAGGGCTTGCCTTCGCGATCGTAGACCGCGAGCCGGCTGACCGATGAATCGGTGTATCGCGCACCGGTCGCCCGGTCGATGACGCGGCGGATGGCCCTCAACATCGCGCCGACCTGCCTTCGCGCCAACGTGTTCGCTGCGACGGTCGGCGACAGACGCGCATGCCAGAGTGCCTCGGCAACGTAGATGTTGCCCAGTCCAGCCATCAGACGT
Source organism: Gemmatimonadaceae bacterium (assembly GCA_036002925.1). GTDB lineage: Bacteria > Gemmatimonadota > Gemmatimonadetes > Gemmatimonadales > Gemmatimonadaceae > JAQBQB01. The sequence goes on from DASYSU010000162.1 coordinate 8,318, forward strand.
TGATCGAGCAGCGCGGGTTTGATCGGACCGCGTCGCTTGGCGAGAACTTCGTGCAGCGAATCCGCGGTAAGCGACGCATCGCCGGGCTCGGGACCGAGTCCAAGATCGAGCGACGCGCCGGCGGGATGGAGGTCGAGCGTGCTCAGCGCGCGTGGATCGTCGAGCACGACGCGCGACCCGTCGTCGAACGTCACTGCGGCGCGAGCGAATCGCGGAAGCGCGTCACCGGCACGATCAACGTGCCAGTCGCCGGTCATGCGAAAGTGCGCGTGCAGCGTTCGCCCGTCATCGAGCAAGATCAATTGATGCTTGCCACGACGGTCCACGGCGCGCACTCTCGCGCCGGTGAGGGACCGCAGTCGTTGTCTCGAGACGCGGCGGCGAAGTGACGGATGAAAGATCTCGACGCGCGCGATCGATTTGCCAATCATGGCGCGACGCAGGCGACGAACGGCGCTTTCGACTTCCGGTAGCTCGGGCACGAAGGGGCCTTGAGGTTGCGTGCGGTTGACCGGTGGTTCCCTGCCCCCGCAAGTTGCACCCGTGGCCCAATCGACTCAATCCGCCGCGCGGCGCCGTCAGGTCGCGAACGACGCGCGCTCGCCGGCGGTGCGGCGCACGTTGGCGATTGTGCTCGTGCTCAATGCGCTTGTCGCGGCGAGCAAGATTTTCGTCGGCGTTCACACCGGATCGCTGACGGTGCTCGGCGCCGCGCTGGAATCTGGTCTCGACATGTTCAACAACGTGATCGGCATGTCGCTCATCGCCGTGGCTGGGCGCGGACCAGATGAGGATCATCCGTACGGCCACGACAAGTTCGAGACGCTGGGCGCGCTGGGCATCGTCGGCTTCCTGTCCATCTCGTGCTTCGAGCTGCTGCGCGAGGGCATCACGTCGCTGATTTCGGGGAGCGCGCCGCATCACGTGGACTCCACGGAGCTCGGCATCATCGCCGCGACGCTCGTGGTCAACATGTTCGTCGTCTGGTACGAGCGACGTCGCGGCCATGAGCTCGGAAGCGTGTTCCTGCTTGCCGATGCGTCGCACACGGCGGGCGACATCTTGGTGACGTTGATGGCGCTCGCATCGCTCGCGCTCTCACGGACGGGGTCTGTCCATCTCGATGCGTTGCTGGCGATCGGCGTGGCGCTGATCATTGCATGGAGCGGAGCGCAAATCCTTCGCGCATCGATTCCGATTCTCGTCGATGAGCGGGCCATCGACGCGAGGCAACTGCGCGGCGTCGTGCTGGGCGTTCCGCAGATTCACGACGTGCGCAACGTTCGCTCACGTTCGACCGCGTCTGGGCAACTCTTCGCCGAAGTCACGGTGGCCGTCTCGGGGAAGATCTCGGTCGATCAGGCGCACCAGTTGGCCGACGCAGTCGAAGCGGCGATCGAGCACGAGTTCGGCACGTCGCAAGTAACCGTGCACGTTGAGCCGGTATGAGCACTTGCATATATCGGCGTGACACCTAGCTTACGCGCATCTTTCAACCAGTAGTGGCATGGCCCAGCGACCGACGCGCTCTCTCAAGCACGAGTACGAGTTGTTCGTCGAGCAGGAAATCGAGAACTACAAGGAGTCGGTGCCGCGGAGCGTCTTGCTCAGCATCGGCGACGAGGCGGTGTCGTCGCTCTGCGCGGAACCGCAGCTCGCGTTGACCGAGCTGCTGCTGTGTGAGGAAGTCGATCGTCTCATCTTCCGCCGGCTGCGATTGCCGGCATACGACACGTGGCGGCGGCGTCGCGTCAAACTCATCGACGAGCTTCGGCGTCCCGAACATTGGGGCCTCCGCTCCGACGACGTACTCGTCCGCGCCCTTCCGCCGTCGATCGAGGGGCGCGTCCTCGTTGCGGGAGCCGATGACGAGGTCTCGGCGTTGTACCTCGCCGCCAACGGTTGCGACGTTACCACACTGTCGCCCGAATCGGACGCGCTCGAGCGCGTGATTCAGGCAGCGATCGGAGCCGGACTCGCCGGCCGCGTCCACGCCCAGATGGGCGATTTGTCGTCGTGGATTCCTGAAGTCCCACTCAACGCGGTGATCGTCAATCCGGCGGTGCTCAATGGATTGTCGGCGACCGAGCGGACGCGGGTGATTCAGGTTCTACAAACCGCGACGATGGACGGCGGCTTTCACCTCGTGCAGACGATCGTGTCATCGAACAAGGTCAGCGGCGCGCTCTCGCTCGAGGAGCTGCGGAGCCGCTATCGCGGGTGGACGGTGACGGTCGAGCGCGCCGATGGCCGCTCGAAGACGTTCCTGGCGCGGAAAGGTGCCGCCTGAGATCTCGTCTCTGATTGACCCAATCGTGTCACTCCGTAGCGTATCAGAATGAAACAACCAACCAGCCGAGGCTGGTTGGTTTCTTTTTGTAAATCGTTACTTAGAAATGTGTTAGCGGATTCTGCCGCGCATGGCACCGACAGTGCGAATGCCGGCTGCGGTGCCGGGTCCGCCAGCGGCGAACCGTTCTCGTCGCCCGGACCGGCACTGGCTGAATCCACATGCATCCAGACTTCTATTATATGAAGGGAAAACCGACCAACGGACCAGAGCAGGAGCCGATCGGCATCGTGATCTCGCGAGGCTCGAGACAGGAGGATGTACCGCGTGTTTTCGCATACGTCTGGGGCCCAGCCCCCGAGACGAATGAGGAACCGCGCGAGACGAAGGTCGCCTGAACCCGCCGAAACGTCACGATAGAATGCAAAGGCGCCCTTGATCGGGGCGCCTTTTCTTATCATCCTGAGCAACCCGAAGGATCTGCCGCTCCGCGTTGACCGGTCCAGCTTTTCATGGGCTCGGTACGCGCCTTGCCCAACTTGCCGCCGTGAACGACCAAACCACGTGGGAGCAGGAACGAGACGCGCTATTCGGCCGGCGGATTTCCGAGCTTGGCTTGACCATCGCCGGCTCGCGGGTCGAACGGCTCGTCGAGACGCTGTACGCGGAGCTCGCCGCGAAGTCGATCGCCTTCCGGCCGACAGTCTACCTGAGCGACCAATGGGGCTGCCCCGACGGGACGCCACTCATCGGCGTCCCCTTCTATTTGGTCGATCGGCGGCTCGAGCGGCTCGAGTCGGAGATGTCGGCGGGGATCGAGGACGACGTCGAGGCGATGCGGTATTTGCGCCACGAGTGTGGTCACGCCCTCAACTACGCGTTCAACCTTTACGAGCGACCGGAGTGGCGAAGCACATTCGGCCCGTTCTCGAAGCCGTATCGCGAACGCTATCGAGCGGACCCGTTTTCCCGAGAATACGTGCGGCACATCCTTGGTTGGTATGCGCAAAAGCATCCCGACGAGGACTTCGCTGAGACGTTCGCGGTCTGGCTCACTCCGGGGCTCGATTGGCGACGCGAGTATTCCGGCTGGCCGGCCCTCGCCAAACTCGAGTACGTCGATCGGGTGATGAAAGAGGTCGGGCCACTCACGCCCGACGTGCCGTCGCCGAGTTCCGACGACTTGCCCGTCGAATCAATGAACTACACGATCGCGGATCACTACGCCGAGAGTGACGATCGCGTGCCGATCGAGGATGAGCGCCAGTTCGACAATGATCTTCGCCGAATCTTTCTGTCCCCGGGCGACGCACCGCAGGGTGAGCCGGCGAAGTGGTTCATGCAGCGACATTACCGCGAGATCGTCTCCCGCATCGCCTATTGGACCAGCGAAGGTCCGAGCGTCGTTCGCTCTTTGGTCGACCATCTCGCGCGCCGCGTCGGCGATCTGGATCTTCGCGTTGCCGGGCTCGAGGCGGCAACACTGATCGAGCTCACAGCATTCGGCACCGCGGTGGTGATGAACCATCGCTACACGCACACGCTCGGGCGGACGTCGCGAGGAGCGCGCACCGCCGCGGGCGAGATATGAAAATCGTCATCCTCCATAACTCCGACGCGCTCGAGCCGCCGGTCGATCCGATCATCGAACAACTCTCAGGCGCTCTTCGCTCGCTCGACCACGAGACGGAGACGGTCGTCGTCGACGGCGAGATCGACGAGCTCGTTGTCGCGCTCCGACGTCAGGCCCCGGATCTCGTTTTCAACATCACCGAGTCATTTCGCGGCAAGAGCGCGCTCGACTCCAACCTTGCCGCCCTGCTGAATTTGCTCGACTATCGCTACACGGGATCGAGTCCGGCCGGGCTCTTTCTCGCCGGCGACAAGAGTCTCACGAAGAAGGTTCTGCGGTTCCACAGCATACAGACACCGGAATTCGCGACGCTCTATCGAGGCGCGGTCGATTGGGCAGGCAATCTGACCTTCCCGGTGATCGTGAAGCCGCCGCAGGAAGACGCGTCGCTCGGGATCACGGCGGCGTCGGTGGTCCATGAGATCAAGGACCTGTTCGCGCGCATCGACGAGCTGCAGTCGGAATACCAGACGCCGGTGCTGGTCGAGCAATTCGTCGAAGGTCGGGAGTTCTACGTCAGCGTCCTCGGCAACTCGAAGCCGGAGGCGCTGCCGATCATCGAGATGGATTTTTCGGGATTCCCACCCGACCATCCGCGGATCGCAAGTTGGAACGCGAAGTGGGGGGAGGACGGCGAAGGATCGGGCTTCGAGTTCGCTGGAACGCGATCGATCTTTCCGACCGACGTTGCCGAGGAACTCGTCGGCAAGATGCAAGGCATCGCCGTCGAGGCGTTCAATGCGTTGCGTCTCCGTGATTACGCGCGCATCGATCTTCGGGTCACCGATGCGGGCGAGATCTACGTGATCGAGGTGAACCCGAACTGCTATCTGGAACGCGAGAGCGAGTTCGCCCGTGCCGCCAAGCAACACGGTTTGGAGTACGACGCACTCGTCGCGCGGATCGTCGATTTGGCGATGGCGCGATACGCACGATAACGAACTCTGGCGACCGTCCTGATTACGTCCGCCGGAGTTTCAGGCGATTCTCATAAATTACGCGGTAAAATTTCGGCTCTGGTCCAAAATGGAGCAGCAGACCCACCTGCAGATTCGTCGCGTGCAAGTAGCTGAAGAGTTGTTGTGTGGCGTTTGCACGAAGACGCTCCGTCGATTTGGTCTCGACCACGAGTCTGCCGTCGACAATCATGTCGAGGGTCTGCCGCGCGAGCGGATGACCTCGGAAGTACACCATCACGGACAATTCCCGTTCGACGCGGTGACCTTTGGCGACCAAGTCGCGCTCCAGGGCCAGCGCATAGATGTATTCGCGATAGCCGAAGCCGAGTTCCCCGTAGGCATCGAAGAATGATCCAATTACCGATTCCGTAAGTTCGGCTTCCAACAAGTTTTTTGGCTTTGCAGTCATCCGTCAGTATCCGTTTTGTCCGTTCAATCGCATCATCAAATCGTTTCGGCCAGTATCGCGCGTCTGCGCCGTAGCTCCAGGCCCGCAGTGTCGCGACTGCCGCTCGGGCGGGTCATAACGATTGGTGAAACGATTCGACGGATGCAACGGACACCAACGGATAAGAACTTTGGATTCGCGGCATAGCGTCTCGTCTCGCCTAAGAAGCCTCGTGAGGAGCGAACAAAAAGAGGCCGGCGATTTCGCCGGCCTCCCTTTTATTCTATGGAACCGCGAGACCTACTGGCGCTTCTTGGCGGCCTTGCGACCGGCCTTTTTCCGACCCTTCTTCGCGGCCTTCTTTCCACCTTTGCGTCCTTTCTTTGCGGCCATGATGATCTCTCCATAATGGAGGTTCTTGCTCTCTCCCGATCCCCCGGTGGATCGGCGAGACGACGACCGTCGCGCACGTGGCGCTCTAGCCGCCGCTACACATGCCTCCGCGGAGACACGTGAAGTCTGTGCCGCTTCATCATACGGCGTCACTCAAGCTGGTGAAACTGAAATCGCGAACCTTGATCGGCGGTACCATGATCGCTTGGCCAGGCTCACCGCCCTCGCTCGCGCTGACGCGAACAGGAACGCCCATCGCTTCCAAATTATTCAACATGAAGATCGGCGAATCGTTGAAGCGGAGATTCTTCACTGGCTTCGTCTTCTTGCCGTTCTCGATCAAGAACGTTCCGTCGCGCGTCAGCCCCGTGTAGAGAATGGTGCGTTGATCGACGGGACGCAAATACCAGAACCGTGTTACCAACAAACCACGTTGGGTCGAGCGAATCAAGTCCTCGAGTGATGCCGAGCCGCCGCTCATGCGAATCGAGTTGCCCGCTCCCGTCGGTTCGCGTCCTTGTTTCTGCGCCCAGTATCGATCGTAATCGAGATTCTTCACGACGCCGTTTTCGATCCATACGACGCGTCGTGTCGGCAAACCGTCACCGCTGAATGGCGATGCCGCGACGTCCGCATCGAACGGATCGGACGTAATCGTGACGCGTTCATCGACGACTTTCTGCCCAATCTTGTTCTTTCCACCGGCCATCGAGAAGAACGAACGTCCCTCGTCGGCCGAGCGTGCATTGAGCGCACGAGAGATGAACTGCACGAGATTCCCGACGGCCGTCGGCTCGAAGACCACCGTGTAGCGACCCGGCTCGACGGCGACGGCGTTCACCGAGTCGCGCGCCTTCTCCGTCGCGCGAACACCGAGCGCCGACGGGTCGATGCGACTCCAATCGTGATGCGTCGCGCCGGCCCAACCGGAGCCGGTTCCATCGGGCGTGCGCACAGTCGTGGTGAGCACGCTCGCCGTCGAGCGATTGTACGCGAACAATCCCTTATTGTTGGCGATTGCCTGCGCGCCGGTGATCGCTTCCATGAACCCAGTCGAAACGAGCTTCGCCTGCTTCGCCGGATCCGTGATTCGCTTGATCGACTCGGCGCGCGACGACGGATCGAGCGAAGCTGTCGCATCACTCCAGTTGATGCCCGCCTGATATGTCTGCGGCCCGAGCTCGGGCATCGCTTCACTGTCCTCGGGGCTCAGCTTGGCGATTCGCTCGGCCATCTGAACAGCGGCGCGCAACCCGTCGTCGTCGAGCTGATTGGTCGATGACGATCCGCTTCGTTTGCCGAATCGGGCGATCACGGTCACCGTCGAGTCGAACGAATCGCCGCCGGTCGAAATCTGATTCACCGCGAACCGACTGTTGGCGACGTTGGTGCTGCTCACCAACACGCGAGTCTCATCGGCCGTGGCGAATGACAGTGTCCGTTTGGAGATCGCCTCGCATTCTTCGCGCGACAGATAACGGGCCGACAGGAGCAGCGAGCGGACCGTCATGCTTGCCGACCGGTGTTGATGACGTTGACGTTTCGGAAGCGCGTCACCGGTGCGCCGTGCGAGATGGCGTTCACCTGCACGGGTTGTCCCTTCGCGTCGCCGAACGCCCCGCCCAAGTGATAGCTCTTTGCGCCGCCCACCATGTCGAGGCTCGCCCAGAACTCCGGCGTCTTCATTTGATACGCGACGTCTCTCAGCATACCGACGATCTTGCCGCCCTTGATCTCATAGAAGACCTGGCCGCCGAACTGCGCGTTGTAGCGCTGTTGATCGATCGAGAACGAACCGTCGCCGATGATCGCGATACCGCGATCCGTTGCGGCAATCAGATCCTCCCAGCCGAGATCCTTGTCGCCCGGAAGCAGCGAGACGTTCGGCATGCGCTGGAACTGCACCGCGGCCCACGTTTGTGCATACGAGCATCCGTGCGATCGCGTCGGTTTCCCGATCTTCTTGTAGTACCAGTCGAGCCAGAGCGCCTGCTCTCGAGTCGTTTGATAATCGACGAAGATGCCTTTCTTAATGATGTCGAAGTCTTCGGGCTTC
>DASYSU010000163.1:0-26432 GCA_036002925.1 Gemmatimonadaceae bacterium
GGCTGGTCGGAGGGGACGCGGACCTTGCCGCCGACATTGCCCAAGAGGTCTGGATTCAGATCTTCCGGGCGCTGCCCAGCTACCGCGGCGACTCGCAGTTCGGGACTTGGGCGCATCGTATCGCTGTGAACAGGACGCTCAACGCTCTGCGAAAGACGCGCCGCCTCGCGAGCCTGGAGACCGAGGTGCAAGAAGACAGCGCGTCGGTCGAGCCGGACCACGACCGCACGTTCGTTGCTCAGTCGATCGAAGACGCGGCGGCAAAGTTGTCACCGGGGGCGCGGGCCGTATTCATGTTGCACGACGTCGAAGGCTACACGCACGAAGAAATTGCCCTGGAGCTCGGAATCACCGCGGGCGGATCGAAGTCCCAACTGTTCAAGGCGCGCGCGAAGCTGCGAAAGCTGCTGGCGCACCTCATAGACGTGAAGGAACTCAGTATTTCTGGAAAGGAATCACACCATGTCACATCCACCGAACGTGTCGCACCTGTCTACTGAACGCCTCGCCGCTCTGAGCGACGAGGCGCCGACCGTGACGGAGCTTGCGCATCTCGCGACGTGCGCGGATTGCGCTCGTGAGCGTGCGGTCTATCAGAATTTGCTCGAGCTCGCATCGGCCGAATCGGCTCGGCTTGGGGCGCCGCTCACGAGTTGGCAACGGTTGGCTCCAGCCCTCGTGGCCGATGGCGTGATCGACAGCGGTCGCGCATTGCCGACGCTCGCTCGACGGAATCAATTCCGCGGTTCGTGGTTGCAGGCCGCCGCAGCGGTATTGCTCCTTGCCGGCGGAATGATGGCCGGTCGATTGACGGCCGGGGCAGCTGTGCTTCCCCTACCCAATTCGGTGAATCGTCAGGCGTCGGCAACGAGCGACTCAGTTCCGCGATTCACCTCGGTCGAAGAAGCGCGGGCCGCGCAAGCCCAATCGCAGTTGACATTCCAGACGGCCACCGCGTTCCTCGCCCAGCAGGACACGACGAACGGTGTCGCGGAAACGCCGGCGGGAATCCGGACGCGACTCGCCACACTGGACCGGGTGCGCGAAGTCGTGGGTAAGGCTCTGAACGACGCGCCGTATGATCCGGTGATCAACGGCTACTATCTGACGACCGTGGGACAGCGTGAAGCCACGCTGCGGCAGCTCAACACGGCGCTGCCGGCCGGAATGCGGCTCACGAGTTATTGATGAGACACACACCGATGTCGACCAACAGCACACGCGGCGGCGCTGCCGCGCTCCTCATAGTCGTTGGCGCCCTTTCGCTCGGCGCTCAAAGCTCCGGGCCTGTTCCCGCGCGGACTCGCGATTCGTCGGCGGTCATGCAGGTATTTCTGATGACGAAAGGACGCATCGACACGATCAACATGCTCATGCGGTCGTTCGAGGAAGTCCGCGCTGGATCGCCGATGTGGGACAGCGTTCGCAAGAAGATCGACGCGTTGACGTTGATGCCGTCGCGATTCGAGTTTCGGAGGCCGATCAATCCATCGACGCGACTCAGAGGCTGGATTGGCGTCAACGCGGGCGGTGTGCCGCGGCACGAGGAAATTCGCGCCGATGGACAGGTCTTCATCACATACTTCGCGTATCCGACCATCGTGGCTGTCGACGGACAATCGCCCGCGGAGCGCGCCGGGATCATGCCGGGCGACACGTTGATCGCGTATAACGGCATGGACGTCGTCGGTCGTGCGTTGAACCTCACGCGGTTGCTGATTCCCGAGCGGAAGCTGGGCGTCACCGTCCGTCGCGATGGCGAGATGAAAGACTTCTCAGTGACCGTCGCGACAGCACCCGACCGTGTCTCCATACGCCGCATGGCGTTCGATGACGATTTGCCGATGTGGTCATCGGATGCCGAACGCGGGCGAGTTGAAACAGAGGTTGGGCGCGCATTTTCAGGCGGGGGCGCGAGGGGCCGCGGGGCGATCATCGCGTCTCCTGGTTTTCCGCCGGTCATCGGCAATCGCATGTTCGTGATCTCGCCGAACGGTGTGTTGGGCGCGAGCGTGTCGGCTGTCGGCCCGGCGTTGGCGAAGATACTCAGGCTCGAGACGGGCGTGCTTGTGAATGACGTGTCCGAGGACACCCCGGCGTGGAAGAGTGGGCTGCGCACGGGCGACGTCATCATCAACGTCGGCGGTCAGCCGGTCGCCTCTCTGAATCAGTTGCGCGAGCTGATCATCATGCGGGCTCCCGAGCACGCCGTTCCGCTGCGAATCATCCGCGACAAAAAGGCGCAGGATCTCAACGTGACGTGGTAGTTAGCTCGGGCTCGCGCGGCGTCAGCTTTCGCGATTCGGGAACCAACGATTTGTGCATCGACAGCGCGGCGGTCGCCCCATCGGCGGCCGCCGTGATCGCTAGTTGGGGCCCCGGTGTGACGTCACCGGCCGCGAAGACGTTGATCACCGAGGTGTGGCAGTGCATGTCGATGATGATGTGTCCCTCATCGTCGCGCTCGCAGCCGAGCTGTACGCCGAGGTCGTCGGCCGGATACTGACCGATGGTGAAGAATACCTTGTCGGTGTCGAGTTGCATTCCGTCAGCCAGCATCAAGCAGTGGATGCTGCTGCCCTCTCGACATACCTTGGCAATCGGCTGTGTGAGGACCGGAATGTTCAGCGCGTCGAGCTTCTCGCAGTACTCGGGCTCGTCGAGCTCCGGTGGACGACCGTTGGTGCAGATGATGATGTCATTCGTCCACGTCGTGAGGTTGAGCGCCATGCCGACCGCACGCCGCCCGTTCCCGATCACGACAACCTTCTTACCGCGCGCTTCGTACCCGTCGCAGTCGGGACAGACGTGGGCGTTGGCGCCATAGACGTGATCCAGTCCAGGAATGTCGGGCCATACGTCGCGAACGCCGATCGCGAGCAACAGCCGCCGAACGACGCGACGACCGCCGCCTTCCAAACAGATCGCGAATTCCTCGTCGCTCGTCTGCTCGACGCGCAGCACGATCGCGTCAACCAACTCGACACCGAGATTCCGACACAACTCGCGTCCGCGCGTACGAAGCTCCGGCGGACGAATCCCTTCCGCCCCGAGAAACCCGTTGATGCCGCGCGTCTCCCAGTTCCGCGGATCGCCGCTATCGACGAGAAGCACCGAGTGCAGGTAGCGCGCGGACCAGATCGCGGCTGACAATCCGGCCGGTCCGCCCCCGACGATTCCGATGTCGTATTGTTGTTGGGTCGCCATGTCTCTCATACCCGTCATACGGGCGACGAGTGGCAAGAACGACGCCCTGTTCTAGCGGACCGATCCTGGCGACAGTTGATACAACAAGCGGAGCGTCGCGCGATCGGCGGGCGTGATGTTGTTCGTCATCTCAAACGGGAACATCTTCGTCGTCGAATCGTTCGAATGGCCGAGACCGAGCGCGTGACCGGCCTCGTGCCTCACGATGCCGGCGAGGTCCGACGGATCGATCGTTCGTCCGACGCTGTCATGAACCGCCACTGTCACCTCAGCCGCGACGAGCCAGCCGTTCTGATCATTGGCGCGCGTCGTGTTGCCCACGCGCTGCCCTGCCTCGGGCGGGAAGCGATCAACCCACACGATCTGAATGTCGGAGCTCGCCGAGTCGAGGACGAAGTCGAGCCGCGCGGGGAGACCGTTGCCGGTCCAATCGGCAAACGCGTCGCGAGCCATCTGAGCGTAGCGCAGATCCCAATCGCGCACGGAGGTGTTCGACTGCACCCAGATCCGAAGTCCCTTCTCACGCCGGTCGGGCCAGCGCACGAGCAGACCGCTGTCGGCCACCAGCATGTCGGCCAAATAGCCTTCTCTCGACGATGCGATCTGCGCGCGAATCTCTTCCGGGTTGGCGACGCGCGCGATCTGGCCGCGTTGGATGATCCTGACGTCGCGATAATTCGAGCCGGCGTGCGCATCGCGCACCCGAGGCATTGCATCACCCGTTCGGACATTCGGCTGTGCGTCGTCGGTGGCGCTGTCGTCCGGCGATTCCTTTGGGGCATTCGTGTGTGGGCGCGGTGCACTGCGTCGTTCCGCGACGCGTGATCCCACGAATAAGGCGAAGGCGCCGACAATAACCCCCAACAGCGCGTCGGCCCGACGCATGGTCGCGGTGCGGGCTAGCGCAGCGGCCCGGCTGGCAACGCGTAGAGCAGGCGCACCGTCGCGCGATCAGCGTCGGACAGCTCGCGCACGCGAACGCGCGGCGCCATGATGCTCAAGCTGTCGGTCGTGTGATCGAGTCCGAGCAGATGGCCGATCTCGTGGAGTGCCATGGCGCGCATCGCCTCATCGTCGAGCTGATCACCCTGGTGGTGGTGCACGGCGAGCATGATGTTGGCGTCCGTGATCGCCCAATCATCGTCGCGGGCCCAACGCGTGCGGCCGCTGATCGGCTCGTCGAATCGATCGATCCAGTTCACGTGCACGTCGGCGTCGGCCGAGTCGTCGACGAACGCGAAGCTGACCGGGAGGTGGAGCGCATCCCACTCGCGAAATGCATCTCGCACGTTTGCGATGTATGCGGAGGCGAATCCGGAAACCGACGACCGTGGTTGAATCCACACCGTGAGCGGGATTCCGTGACGATCGGGCCAGCGCGCCAACGAGGAATCGCGCTCGCGCAGAATCTCACCGATGTATGTTCCCGCCTCGGCATCATGAACGCGTCGCCGGAGCTCGGCGTGTTCGTCGTCGATCGGATCGGCGGGCGTCACCGCGTCGAGCACGAGTCCGATCGTACCTTCAGCCATCCCGCTGTGGCTTTGCGAAGGGACGATAGCCTCGACTTCAGGCTGTCGAATCACGCCGAGAAGCACAGCTCCCAGCGCGAGCGAGAAGAAGGGTAGGGCGACTCGCGTCATTCTCGAGAAAATCGATGTGGGCCCAGCTTCGGGCTTCAGAGGAAGGATTCGATCAGGGAGAAGAAGCGCTCAGGCGCTTCCCAGAAGGGCATGTGCCCCGAGGAGGGAACTACGACTCGATTTGCGTTCGCGAGTATATACGAATTGGTGCTGGAAACCGCCAGAGGGAGTGGGTCGCGATCTCCGTGAATGACGAGCGTCGGCGTAAGAACGGCACGGAGCCGCGGCCGCCAATCATATCCATCACGTCGGAGACGGGCGAGGGTTGCCGCGCCTGTCGGACTGTTCGCCTCGGGCGGCTTGAAACGTTGGGCAAGGTCAGGATCCGCGAACCAAGCCGGATAGACGGCGCGCGCATACGCGCTGTGTAGTGCCGGATCCGGGTTGCCGAGCGACTCTTCGGAAATGCCGGCCACCGCATCACGTTCGCCGCCGGAGAGCCGGTCGAGCACCGCTTCGCGCAACGGGGCCATCCAGTCGCTGGTGGGTCCGACCGCGTCAACCAGCACGAGCCGGCGAACGCCGGCACTGTCCAGCGACGTCGCGAGCATCGCGATCCCGCCGCCCCATGAGTGCCCGAGCATATCCCAGCGACGGACCCCGAGCGCGCGTCGCAACGCACCCACGTCGGCCGCGTCGTCGTCGATGGTCGCGTCAAGCGGGTCGGGTGGCGCCGCCGACGCGCCGCGACCGCGTTGATCATACAGGATGACCTGTCGTTTGATCGCGAGTGGCGACAAGGCCGGCCACAACATGGAGTGGTCGTAGAGCATGCCGCCGTTGATGCAGATGAGCGGCGGAGCGTCGCTCACGGGCGGACTGGAGAACACCGCGAAGTCGATCCCGCGGGCTCGCACCGTCTGCCGTTCGAGACGTGGCGTGCGGGGAAGCGATTTTCTGAAGGCGAGGAAGTCAGCGTAGGACATTGCGGTCAGCTATACTCTCCTCGTCCAAACCCAACGTCCATGCTTCGCCGACTTTTCGCCATCGCGCTGTTCCCCTCGGCACTCGCGGCCCAGGAGTCGTTCGATCGATCCATGATCGCGAAAATCCGCGACGAGGGACTCAATCACTCGCACGCGTGGGCGATGCTCGATACGCTCGCCACGGTGATCGGACCGCGGCTTGCCGGATCGCCGGCGTTCCTGCGCGCCGCCAACTGGTCGCGCGATCACTTGGCCGCTTGGGGGTTGCGCGACGTTCATCTCGAGAGTTGGCCGTTCGGTCGCGGATGGCAGCTCGACAAGTTCACGCTCGAGATGACCGAGCCGCGCTACATGCCGATGATCGGCTATCCCGACGCCTGGTCCGAGTCGACGCATGGGGACGTCGTCGGCACTCCGATCTACATTGGCGGAATGCCGCCCGATTCCGTCGAGAAGATAGGCGACAAGCTCAAGGGCGCCATCGTGCTTACGCAGCCGATGATGACGACGTTCATCCGCGAGGATCGCGTCAACCCAACCGACCCCAATGCGGCTCCCGCTGCACCGGCAACCGCCGCGGCCGGACGCGGTGGACGTGGCGGTGGGCGTGGCGGACTGACCGACGCACAACGCATCGCGAAGCTGCTTCACGACGCCGGCGTCGGTGCCGTGCTCAAACCCAGCCGTGGCGAGCACGGCACCATCTTCGTGCAAACTCGCGATGCCGGACCCAACGCGGTTCCGAGCGTGGTCGTCGCTGGAGAGCACTACAACAACCTGCTCCGGCTGCTGCAAGACCGTGTTCCGGTCGAAGTCCGCGTCAACGTTCAAGGTCAGTACTTCACGCGCGACACCAGCGGCTACAACGTCATCGCCGAATTGCCCGGCACTGATCCCAAACTCCGCGATGAAGTCGTGATGATCGGCGCGCACCTCGACTCCTGGCATCCGGCCATGGGCGCCATGGACAACGCCGACGGCGCGGCGACGGTGCTCGAGGCCATGCGCATTCTCAAAGCGGTCGGCGCGCAACCGCGTCGAACGATTCGCGTCGCGTTGTGGGGAGGTGAAGAAGAAGGCCTGTTCGGCTCAAAGGCATGGGTCGCGCAGCACCTCGCGGGCGATGCCAACAAGACCACGCGAGACAAGCTATCGGTCTACCTCAACATCGATCCAGGCTACGGACCGGTGTACGGTTTTTTCATGGAAGGCAACGAGGCCGCCAAGAGCATCTTCGACGCGTGGCTCGAGCCGTTCAAGGATCTCGGATTTCGGAAGAACGTCATCGCCGGCATCGGCAACACCGATCACTTGAGTTTCATCGCTGAAGGCGTGCCGGCGTTCAATCCTGTCCAAGAATACGCCAACTACGACGTCCGCATCCATCACACGAACATGGACACGATGGAGCGCATGCGTCCCGATGATCTGAAACAAGCCGCGATCGTGTTTGCCGCCCTCGCCTACGACGCGGCGATGCGCGACGCGCCCATTCCCCGCGCCGCCAAGTGACCGCGACAGTCGTTCACAAGTTCGGAGGAACGAGCCTGGCCGACGCGGCGTGCATTCGCCGTGTCGCCGAAATCATCGCGGCCCGCTCCGAGTCGCGTCGCGTCGTTGTGGTGTCGGCAATGGCTGGCGTCACCAACGCGCTCGTGCGCGCCGTCGAGCTCGCGGGCGCGCGTGACGCCGACGGCTACGGACGCCGGCTGGCCGATCTCGAGCGCAAGCATCGCGACGCCTTCGCGGATCTCCTGCCACCGAACGTCGCGCGTGAGCTCGGAGAAGCGCTCGACAAAGATCTCGCTGAGATTCGCGATGTGTTGCACGCCACGACGCTCCTGCGCCGGCATTCGCGGGAGACGCTCGACCTCGTCACGGGATACGGGGAGATCTGGTCGGCGCGTATGCTGTCCGCATACCTCGCCAGTCGCGGCTGCGCGGCGGTTTGGATCGACGCACGTGAAATCCTGACGGCTTCGTGGAAGGACGCGACCCCGGAGATCGATTGGACGTCGTCGCGCGCGCGCCTCGAGCGCTGGCGAGCCGCGCGCGCTAATGCGCCGGCGACGTTCGTTGTTACCGGGTTCATTGCCTCAACCGAAGACGGCGTCGCGACGACGCTCGGCAGAAATGGCAGCGATTTCAGCGCGTCGATCTTCGCCGCGCTCTTCGACGCCGATGAGATTCACATCTGGACCGACGTCGATGGGGTGATGAGCGCCGATCCGCGTCTAGTGCCCGAGGCGCTCACGCTCGACGAGATGTCGTATGACGAAGCGATGGAGCTCGCGTACTTCGGCGCGAAGGTGATTCACCCGAGTACCATGGCACCGGCGGTCGAGCGCGGCCTGCCGATCTTCATTCGCAACACCTTCCGTCCTGAGCTGCCCGGAACGCGCATTCACGCCGGACCGTCGTCGGGATTCGCCGTCAAAGGTCTCGCGACAGTGGAGTCGATCGCGCTCCTCAATCTCGAGGGCACCGGAATGATCGGCGTGCCAGGCACGGCGCAGCGACTGTTCGGCGCGCTGCGCGATGAGGGGATCTCCGTCGTGATGATCTCACAGGGCAGCTCCGAGCACTCGATTTGTTTTGCCGTACCCGCGACCACTGCCGACCGCGCGCGCGCCGCGGTCGAACGCGCCTTTTTCGCCGAGCAACACCACGGGCAGATTCAGCGAGTCGAGGTCACGAGCGGCTGCGGCATCCTCGCCGTGGTTGGCGACGGCATGGCCGGACGTCCCGGCATCGCCGCGAAATTCTTCAGCGCGCTCGGCAAGGCGCGCGTGAACATTCGCGCGATTGCTCAAGGGTCGTCGGAGCGCAACATCTCGGTTGTGGTCGACGCGTCGGACATGCAGCGCGCGCTGCGCGCCGCGCATTCCGGCCTCTACCTCTCGAGCCAGACGCTCTCGATCGGCCTCGTTGGCGCGGGAAGCGTTGGCACCGAGTTCCTGCGACAGCTCGACAGTCAACTGTCGAGACTAAAACAAGATTTCGACGTCGATCTTCGGGTCCGTGCGATCGCGACGTCCAAGCGCATGTTGCTCTCCGATCGTCCGATCGATCTCGGGCACTGGACACGTGCGCTCGAGACGAATGGCGAACCAGTCGACCTCGAGCGACTCGCCGCTCATGTACACGCCGAGCATCTCCCGCATGCCGCCCTGGTGGATTGCACTGCCAGCGACGACGTGGCGCGCCAGTACGACTCATGGCTCGCCCGCGGGATCCACGTGATCACGCCGAACAAACGCGCCAACGCGTCGGATATCGATTATTACCGCCGCTTGCGACGCTCCAACCGCGCAGTGAGCGCGCACTATCTGTACGAGACCACCGTCGGCGCCGCGCTACCGATCATCCAGACGCTGCGCGATCTCGTCCAGACGGGTGATGAGATTTCCGAGATTGAAGGAATCTTGTCGGGCACGCTGTCATTCCTGTTCAACAGCTTTGACGGCAGTCGTCCCTTCTCCGCGCTCGTCGAACAAGCGCGATCACTTGGCTATACCGAGCCCGATCCGCGCGACGATCTGTCTGGAATGGACGTCGCGCGCAAGATGACCATTCTCGCGCGCGAGATTGGTTTGTCGCTCGAGCTCCGCGACGTCGATTTGCACAGTCTCGTACCGGAAGCGTTGCAGCGTGGCACGGTCGCCGACTTCATCGAGGCGCTTCCGCGACACGACGGCGAGATGGAGACACTGCGTCGCGATGCGTTGGCCAACGACAAGGTGTTGAGGTTCGTCGGACGAGTGACGCGCGGCGGCGAGGCGAGCGTCGGACTCCGCGCCTACCCGAACAGCCATCCATTCGCGCGCGTGCACCTCACCGACAACATCGTCCTTTTTCGCACCAGCCGATACAGCGAGAACCCGCTCGTGGTGCAAGGGCCGGGTGCGGGGCGTGAAGTCACCGCCGCCGGCGTGTTCGCCGACCTGCTCAGGCTCGCGTCGTACTTGGGCGCCGTCTTGTGACGTCGCTACGCGCGAGCCTCATGGCACCATCTTGAATCGAAATTCCTGCTGGACGAGCTGAGCGACGTGATGGCCGGCGAGCGTCGCTGGGAAATAGCGTGATCGAAGCAACGCGGCCTTGACCGCATCGATGAACTGTCGATGCGCCGTCGTCGGGAATTCGATTTTACTCTCGTCGACGTGACCCGCGGTATCGACGACGAATCGCACGACGAAACTCTCTTCGACTCCTTGCCTGCGGAGTGCGTCCGGATATCGCGGTTCGGGATTTCCCGGCGCCGGCGCCACGATTCGCTCGACCATTTCGGGAGTGTAGGCGCCGCCATTCGGCGGCGTGTCGGCGACGAGCCGTCCGAACAACGCGCCCAAGCTCCCGTCCGCGCTTTCACCGCGGGAGAAATCATCGGGCTCCGCGAGCCAGGCCTCCGTCACCTTTCCCATTGCTGCATCGAGATCGATGTCGGGAAGGTCGATCGATGAGATCGCGGCCGCGGCTTCGAGCGACAGTTTCGGGATGCTCGATTGGGCGGCGGCGCGCGCCACCGCGTCGCGTGCCCGACGCACCGCTTCGGCCACAGCGCTGGCCAGGCGTGCCGGTGAGACATAGGTGACGCGCTCTGTGGTGAGCTCGTGGAGGCGGCCGCGTAGTTCGCTGCCCGTCGCGGGCTGCGTGAGTGCGATCGCGATGGCGATCAAACTGCCGTGCGTGACGGCGCTGAATGTCGTAGTACCGGCGCTACTCACCCGAGGCGCCTGCGAAGCGACCAGTTTCTGTAACATGAGCAGTTACCAACGTCAGTGGTTCGAAACAGGGATTGGCATCGGGCATCCCGAGTCGTCACCGGCACGCGCGCTCATGGATTAGGAGTTGTGAATTCCTTGATGAAGTTTCAATGAAGGCAGACTCGACCAAGCTGGCGCGGATCGCGGACGTGCTGCGGATCACCGAACCACTGTGCGTTCGCTCGTACGCACCGGGCTCGACTTATGGCCAGATTGACGGCGTCCTCATCCATGAACCGCGAGATTTCAATGAATAGCCGCCTTCTGATCATTCCGTTGTTTGCTCTTCCGCTTGCGTGCTCGGCTCCGCGTGATCGCGCCCAGGTCGACAGCGCGGAAGCGCTCGCCACCCAGCAGCGAGCCATGATGGACAAGCTGGTTGCCCAGCGTGACTCGGTGTCGCGCGTCCTCGGCGAGGCCGATACGTTCATCGGCGAAATCGACAAATCGATCTCGCGCGTGAAAGGGTTGCCCGCCGCCGAGCATCCGAAGCGCAAATCGGAGAGCGGCATTGAAGATCAACTTCGCAGCCGCAAGGACATGCTGCGTCGCGTCAACGCGCTCGTCGCACGAGCGCGCGAGACGTCGCGACAAGTCACCGAGCTCCAGGATCACCAGACGCAGCTGCTCGCCGAGAATGGAAAGCTGACGGCTGAGACGCAGCGTCTTCGTGACTCGGTCGACGTCGCCGTCCGACACATTGCCGAATTGGACGCCTCACTCGATCAGCAAGCGAAGACGATCGCCGCGCTCGAAGCGCGCATCGACGATCTGGGCAAAGAGATCAGCTCCGCCCGCGCTGCCTACGCCAAAGCATACTACGTGATCGGCACCGAGTCCGAGCTGATCCAGAAAGGCGTGGTCGTCAAGGAAGGCGGTACGAATTTGCTCATCAAGCGAATCGGACGCACGCTCGTTCCGGCGCGCGAGCTGCCAAAGGATGTGTTCACGGCGATCGACACGCGCGACGTCCACACGATCGACATCCCCGATTCGACGCGCAAATATCAGATCGTCTCGCGCCAAAGTCTCGACGACGCGAAGGTCTCGGTGCGCGACGGCGCATACTTCCGCGGCCCGCTCGAGATTCCCGAGGCCGACCGCTTCTGGTCCTCGTCGAGATACCTGATCATCGTGCAGCGCTAGACATCCCGCGCTGGGGACACTCATGGAAAGGCCGCGCCGGAACCACTCTGGCGCGGCCTTTCCGTTGTCGATGCGCGCGTGAGAGGGTTCCGGTAGCGGATAGAGTTCAGTCGGTCTGAAAACTCTCCCGCCCACAACGCATGGAACTCGGCGTCTATACTTTCGCGGAAACGACTCCGGATCCGCACACCGGTCACGTCATCAGCTCCGGCCAGCGTCTCCGTGATCTCATAGAGGAAATCGAGCTCGCCGACCAGGTTGGACTCGACGTGTTCGGCGTCGGCGAGCATCACCGTCCTGACTTCGCGGTGTCGTCGCCGGCCGTCGTGCTTGCCGCGGCTGCCGTGCGAACGCAACGAATCCGGCTCACGAGCGCGGTGAGCGTGCTGAGCTCCGACGATCCTGTTCGCGTCTTCCAGGATTTTGCTACGCTCGATCTGTTGTCCAATGGACGCGCGGAGATCATGGCTGGGCGTGGCTCGTTCATCGAATCGTTTCCACTCTTTGGTTACGACTTGGACGATTACGACGACTTGTTCGCCGAGAAGCTCGATTTGTTGTTGAAGCTTCGCGAGAACGAGCGCGTGACGTGGTCGGGACGACATCGGCCGCCACTTCAAAACCTGGGCGTCTATCCGCGACCGGTACAGACTCCGCTTCCGATCTGGATCGCGGTCGGCGGCACACCAGCCTCGGTCATCCGTGCCGCGGAGCTTGGGCTGCCCTTGGCGCTGGCAATCATCGGAGGAGCGCCGGAGCAGTTCGCGCCATTGATCAAGCTCTATCGCGACGTGGGCCGGCGCGCCGGACACGATGCATCACAACTCCGCGTGAGCATCAACTCGCACGGCTTCTTGGCCGATGACTCCAACGATGCGGCCAACACGTTCTTCCCATCTTATGCGGAGGCGATGACGCGGATCGGACGTGAACGCGGATGGCCGCCGACGACTCGCCGTCAGTTCGACGCGTCACGCTCTCCGCGTGGTGCACTGCTTGTCGGCGATCCGCAGGAGGTCATCGACAAGATTCTGCGCGAGTACGAGTTGTTCGCTCAGGACCGCTTTCTCGCGCAGTTCACGGTTGGCTCGATCCCGCACGACAAGGTCATGCGCTCCATCGAGCTGCTCGGAACGAAAGTCGCGCCGGCGATTCGCAGCGCAGTCGGGCGAACCGAGGACTGAATCTCAAGTCAACGCTCTGCATGTCGGGCGTGGAAAGCCAAACCGCTTCCCGTTAGCTATTCGACATGCCGTCCAACGCGCCGATTCGGTCCAAGCTATTCGTCGGCATCGTGCTCGCGGCCGGCATCATCATCCTCGCTGCGCTCGGCTCTCAGTGGCGGAATCGCGAGGCCACTCGCGCGAGCCATCCGACCTTCATCGGGTCGGCCAGTTGCGCGACGTGTCACGCCGCGGAATTCGCCGCGTGGAAGACGTCACAACATTCGGTTGCGATGCAGGAGGCACGGCCGGGTGCGGTGCTCGGCCGGTTCGACAGCACCACGTTCAGCGATGCTGGCGTGACCACGACCTTCTTTCGTCGCGGTGATCGCTACATCGTGCAGACCGAGGGCGCGGACGGCCGCGTTCACGACTTCGATGTTCGCTACACATTCGGCGTATCTCCGCTTCAGCAATATTTGATCGAGCTGCCGGCCGGACGCGTGCAGGCGTTGCTGATTGCATGGGACACTCGGCCGGCGACTGATGGCGGCCAGCGCTGGTTCTCGCTCAGTCCGGACGTCGTAACCAAGCATAGCGACGAGTTCCACTGGACGGGTCGACTGTACAACTGGAACTACATGTGTGCGGACTGCCACTCGACGGCCGTGAGAAAGGGCTACGATCCGCGCACCGATCAGTTTCATACGACGATGTCCGAGATCAACGTAGCCTGCGAAGCGTGCCACGGTCCGGGCTCGGCGCACGCGTCGTGGGGCGCGTATCCAACCTGGGTTCGTCGTCTCGCGTCGCGTGGTGATCCGCTTCCAGCACGATTCACGGAACGCGTCGGCGCGAGTTGGTCGATCGATTCAGTCACGGGAAACGCGCATCGCAGCGCACCACGCCGAACCGATCGCGAGATCGAAACGTGTGCGCAATGTCACGCGCGGCGATCGCACATCGCCGACGGCTATACCGCCGGCTCGAAGTTTCTCGACTACTACTCGCCGTTGTTTCTCACCTCAGACCTCTACTACCCCGACGGCCAGCAGCGCGACGAAGTCTATACGTACGCGTCGTTTCTCCAGAGCAGGATGTACAACGCCGGCGTGACCTGCGCCGACTGTCACGACCCGCACACCCAAAAATTGCGGCGTCCTGGAAATCAGGTCTGCGCGCAGTGCCACCGTGCAGCGAAGTACGACACGCCGGCCCATCATTTTCACCAGACGCGAAGCGCCGGTGCGCGCTGCGTATCGTGTCACCTGCCGGATACCGCGTATATGCAGATCGATCCGCGGCACGATCACAGTATCCGCATCCCACGGCCGGACCTGTCGGTCGCGCTCGGCGTTCCGAACGCCTGCACTCGCTGCCACACGAATGGCGACGCAGAGTGGGCAGCGAGCCAGGTTGCTAGCTGGTACAAACATGCGCCTGGAGGATTCCAGCGATTCGCTGGTGCGTTCGCGGCCGACGATCGCGGTGGTCCACGAGCAGCCGACTCGCTCACCGTCGTTGCGACAGACGCCAGCGAACCGGCCATCGCGCGCGCGTCGGCCATCGCGCGGCTGGCTCGGCAGCCGCAATCGGTCGCGCTTGGGGCCGTGCAATCCTGGACTCGCGACGAAAGTCCGCTCATTCGTCTTGCCGCGCTGCAAGTTGCGGAGACCTTCCCACCTGATCAGCGCCTGACAATCGCCACACCGTTACTCGCCGACAGCGCTCGCGCCATTCGGCAGGCGGCGGCATGGGTGCTCGCGCCTGCTTCGGCGACGCTCAACACGGCGGGGCAACGTTTGTTTCAGCGAGCCGCCGCGGAATTCATTGCAAGCCAGCGATACAATTCGGATCGAGCATCGAGCCGTTTCGCGCTCGGAGCGTTCTATGCCCAACTCGGCCAACTTGATTCGGCTGTAACCGAGCTTCGCGCGGCGTTGCAGTTGTCGCCGACGATGGTGCAGTCGTATCTCGCTCTCGCCGCGGTGCTGCGGGAGCAAGGGCGCGTGTCGGAGGCCGTCGCTGAGCTGGAGCGCGCGACGAAACTCGTTCCAGGTGATCCTCAGGTAGCGGCGCTACTGCGGTCGCTGACCGGTCGCGAAGAATGACTCACGCGTCGGCGCGAGGGCGTCTCTTCCGATGACTGCGAGATCCTCCTGACCGTGACCTTCCGCGATCAACTCATCCATGCGATGCGCGATCGATGGAAGAGCCGCCAGCGGCGCGTCTCCCGCCGTCTCGATCATGAGGCCGATGTCCTTTCGAGCCATGACGAGCTCGAAGCTCGGCGTGTAGTCTCCGACCGCCATGTTTCGCCCGCGGCCGGCAATCACGGCCGACGGATTGAAGAATTCGAGAATACGAAGCGCTTCGGCCGGTCCCACATGTGACGCGGCCGCCATCGTCAGCACGTCTGAAACGAGCGCGTTGATGCCGATGATGAACGCATTGCCGATCAGTTTATAGACCGCGGCAAGGTCAGGTCGTTCGCCGAAATACTCGACGCGCGAGGCCATGTGCGCGAGCTCCCCCCGCACTGCATCGAATAGAGCTTCTGGTCCAGAGACGAGAATCGTCCCCTGACTTTCGCGAGCAGCCGCGGGTCCAATGAACACCGGACAATGCAGGTAGCGAACGCCCTCCGCATTCAGACGCCGCGCGCGCTCGGCGGTGACCGCGGGCAATGTCGTCGTGTGATCGATGATGATCGTGTCGTGCGCGAGTCCTGGACGCAGCGCACCAATCACCGCTTCGACGACCTCGTCGTCCTTCAACACTAGGTGTACGCGGGATGCGCCACGAACGGCCTCGGCGGGCGTCGCCGCAACGCGAACCCCGAGCGGCTCGAGCGCCAGGGCTTTCTCGACCGTCCGATTCCAGACCGTGACATGGTCACCGCGTTTGACGGCGGCGTACACGAACCCGCTGCCAAGAAGTCCTGTGCCGAGATAAGCGGTGTGCGCCATAGTTGAAACGTAGGTGGGCGTCAAAAGGAACCGAGGCGAATATGTTTGGCTGATCGCCAGCGCCGCTATGGCGAACGAAACACTCGGCGGGAGACGCAATGGAATTTCGACAATTCGGCGGCGCCGGACTTCGCGTGCCCGCGCTGAGTTTCGGCACCGCGACGTTCGGCGGAGGAAGCGACTTCTATCGAGCGTGGGGAAGCACCGACGTCGACGAAGCGACGCGTCTGGTCGATATCTGTCTCGGCGCCGGAGTCTCGTTCTTCGATACAGCCAATTCATACTCGACCGGCCGCGCCGAGGAGATCTTGGGCGCCGCGATTGCCGGACGACGTCAGAGTGTGCTGCTCGCGACCAAGGCGAGCTTCCCGATGGGGACCGGCCCCAATGCGATTGGATCGTCGCGCCATTTCCTGATTCGCGCTTGCGAGGATAGCCTCCGGCGGTTGGGGACCGATCACGTCGACGTGTACTACATGCACGGATTCGATGCGATGACGCCGGTCGAGGAGACACTGCGTGCGCTCGACAATCTCGTGACGAGCGGAAAGATTTCTTACATCGGTTGCTCGAATTTCTCCGGCTGGCACCTCATGAAGTCGCTCTCGATCTCAGAACGCTACGGCTGGGCGAAATACGTCGTCCATCAGGCGTATTACTCGCTGGCGGCGCGCGACTACGAGTGGGAGCTCATGCCGCTCGCGCTCGATCAGAGAATTGGTACGGTCGTCTGGAGTCCGTTGGCGGGTGGCGCACTCTCAGGCAAGATCCGACGCGGGCAACCAGTCCCTCCCGGTACACGCTCGAGCCAACTCGGTCTCACGCGCGCCGGCGACCTCGAGAAACTCTTCCGCATCGTCGATGTTCTCGAGGAGACGGCGACCGAGTTGGGCAAGACGCCGGCGCAAGTGGCGATCAATTGGGTGCTACAGCGGCCCACGGTGTCGAGCGTCATCATCGGCGCGCGCAACGAAGAACAGCTTCGGCAGAACCTCGGCGCGGTTGGCTGGAATTTGACCGACGATCAGATTGCCAAGCTCGACGCGGCCAGCGAGACGCGGCCCAGCTATCCCTACTGGCATCAGCGATTGAATCCGCGCTTGAATCCGCCTCCGGTGCCGGTCCGTGGCAGTGACGCCTAGGCTGCGACGACGCGAGGGAGATCAGCTCGGCGGTCGTTTCTCGAGATACTTGGCCGGAATCGGATTCTGCTGCCGCTCGGAGTCCCAATACACGGTGACTATCCACCAACGCGCGCCATCGTTGAATAGCTGAATGCTGTTGATGCCGCGCGCGAACGGTTTCTCGTCGGCTGCTGTGCGACGCGATTCGTACGTGCTGAAGGCGTGCGTGACGTTGCCGAATGACTCGCCCGTGCGTGAAATCTCTTTTTCAAAGAATCCACTCTGCTCGAGTCGCGAACCCGTCGCCGTCGCGTAGTCATCAGGTGTCATCGTCCGGATGCGCGCTTTACCGTCGGGTCCAACACCCGTTGGAATGAGTCGCGCGCCTGGTACGAACAGCGAACGGAATCGGTCCCAGTTTCGCTTCTGACCTGCCGGTCCCGAGATCGCGTCGTAAAGCGCCGCCACGATGGCGTCCTCGGACGCGACGTCTTTGGGATCGGCCGCGACGGTCGGTGCGGCCGGGGTCGGCGTCGCCTGAGCACGAATCGACGGTGTGGCGATGAGAAGCAAGCCGGCGGCGGAGAGCGCGGCGAGACGCGAGCGGCGAGTTGGCATTGGCTGCTCCTCGTGAACTGCGAGTGATCGATCGACAACGAAATGGCAACTCGCAGACATTCAGCGGCGGAGTCCAGTTTCGCAAGTTCTGAAAATGTTAGGATGCAGCGGAGCGACCTGCCGTGCGCCCGGAAAAGAGACAACCGCCCAGGAACGTTCCCTCGAGCGCGCGATATCCGTGCATGCCGCCGCCGCCAAAACCGGCGACCTCCCCGGCCGCGTAGAGCCCTGGCAATGGATCACCATTCGCCGTGAGTACGCGCGCCGAAAGATCAGTCTCGAGTCCGCCGAGCGTCTTTCGCGTGAGGATCGACAAACGCACGGCGATCAGTGGACCCGCATCGGAATCGAGAATGCGGTGCGGCTTGGCGGTGCGAATCAACCGGTCGCCGATGTACCGCCGCGCGCTGTTGATCGCCATGATCTGCGCGTCTTTGCTGAACGAATTATCGATCTCGCGATCGCGGGCAGCGATCAGCGCCTCGACCGACGCAACGTCGAGCAAGGGTTCGTCCGCGAGCGCGTTCATCCGTCGGACCAAGTTGTCGAGCCGTCGCTCGACAATGAAATCAGCGCCGCGTTTCATGAAGGCCGCGACCGGAAGCGGCGCGCCGTGACCGACGCGCCCGAGCACCTGTCGCCAACTCTTGCTCGTGATGTCGGGGTTCTGCTCGGAGCCCGACAGCGCAAACTCCTTCTCGATGATCTTGCGACTGAGCATGAACCACGAGTAGTCGTATCCGGTTCGGCCCAAATGCGCGAGCGTCCCGAGCGTGTCGAAGCCGGGGAAGAGAGGAACCGGAAGCCGATTGCCGCGTGCGTCGAGCCAGATGGACGATGGACCCGGAAGGATTCGAATTCCGTGATTGCTCCAGATCGGATTCCAATTCCGTACTCCTTCGGTGTAATGCCACATCCGATCGCGATTGATCACGCGAGCGCCTGCCGCTTCGGCGATGGTCAACATGCGACCGTCGACGTATGCCGGAACGCCCGAGAGCATTCGTGCGGGCGGCGCGCCGAGACGCGTCGGCCAATTCTGACGAACGAGATCGTGGTTCGCTCCGATGCCACCCGATGCAATGATCACCGCCTGCGCGCGGATCTCGAAGTCGGCGACGACCGTTCGCGAGCTCTGTTGTCCGCGCTCGATCGCGCTCTCGTCGAATATCTCGCCGCGAACTCCAGTCACTGAGCCGCCGCTCAGAACGAGCTCGCTCACACGATGGCGAAAGCGCAACGCGATCAACCCGCGCCGCTCGGCCTCGCGCACGCGTCGCACGAACGGCTCGAGCACGCCCGGTCCGGTTCCCCACGTGAGGTGAAAACGTGGCACCGAGTTCCCGTGTTCGGTCGCGGTGTATCCGCCGCGCTCGGCCCATCCCACGATTGGAAAGAAACGAACGCCTTGGGCGTACAACCATGCGCGTTTCTCACCCGCGGCCCAAGCGACGTATTCCTCGGCCCAGCGTTTCGGCCAGTGATCTTCGTCGCGATCGAAGCCGGCGCTGCCAAACCAATCTTGTCGTGCGAGCTCGTACGAATCTCGCACTCCGAGCCGACGCTGTTCCGGAGAATTCACAAGGAACAATCCGCCCAGCGACCAGAACGCTTGTCCGCCGAGCGAGCTCTCCGGCTCTTGATCGACGATGATCGCTCGGCGTCCCGCGGCGGCGACTTCCGCGGCGGCGACAAGGCCGGCGAGGCCGGCGCCGACAACGACGACGTCCGTGTCGGCGCGGGTCGTCACAATTCGAGAACGGAGTTAGCGCGTTGGCGTGCGCGGCGGCGCCACGAAGCGCCGCGACTGTCGCTCGTACGAATGCGCCAACGCCAGCACGCGCGCGTCGCTGCCCGGCAGCCCGACGATCGACAGGTTGAGCGCCGGCATGCCATCCACGCCGACTCCCGCGGGCACCGACACTTCGGGGAGCCCGAGCCAGTTGCCGTAGCCAAGAGCGGTGCGAATGTCCGGCCACGGATCGACAGCGCGCGGCGCGTTGAAGGGCATGGTCGGATACACCATTGCGGCGACGCCCGCTGCGCGCATTGAATTCGCGAGCGACGCCAACACCTCGGCACGCGAGCGGGCGAACGAGCGGCCGGCTGGATCGTCGAGCATTGGTCGGTCGAGCAGTGGCTCGCACGCCTCGAACGTGGCCGGAAGCACGTTATAAAACTTCTGATACGCCGCGTAGCCGCGGTGCAGTGCGGCGCGCGGGTCGTCGGTGCGACCGGCGAAGTAGCGCAGCAGCGCGTTGGCGGTGGGAGCCGGCGAGTCCGCGTCGACGGCGACGTCGCCACGCGCGCTCGCCGCGGCCGCGAACGCATCGCGGTAATTCACTCGCGTGACGGTTGCGGCGAACGGCTCGACTGTCGCACCAGCTGCGCGGAGATCGGCGACGGCGCGGTCCCACATAGCGAGCGCCTCGGTGCTCATCTGCGTGCGCGGAACATGCTCCTCGACGACGCCGAGGTGCACACCATTGAGTGCATCATCGCGCAGCGACGCGAGCGGCGCGGCGTCCCACGTCCCCGTGAGCGCAAGTGGATCCGACGCGTCGGCGCCGGCGATCGCCGCGAGGAGAAGCGCTGCGTCGGCCACATTGCGCGCGAGTGGACCGTGCGTATCGAGGTAGGGCCACGTCGGAATCACACCCGTGCGCGGTACGAGCCCGAACGTCGGCTTCATCCCCACGACTCCGGTGAACTGCGCGGGTATGCGGTTCGAGCCGCCGTCGTCGGTGCCAAGCGCCGCGAACGCCATCCCGTCGGCGACGGCGACCGCCGAGCCGGCGCTAGATCCACCTGGTGTGCGCGTGCCGGTCGGGTCGTGCGGATTGCGCACTTGTCCTGTGTGGCTGCTCGTTCCATTGCCGTGATAGGCGAAGTCGTCGGCCGCGGTCTTCCCGAGCACGATCGCGCCCGCCGCTCGGAGCCGCGCCACCTCGAGTGCGTCACGATGCACCGGCTCGGGAAAGAGCCGCGCCCACTCGGCGTTCGACGCGGTCGTCGGGTATCCGGACATGTCGTAGATCGCCTTCGCGAAAACCGGGACGCCGTCGAGTGGTCCGCGTATACGTCCGGCGCGCATCCGCTCGTCGGCGGCGCGGGCTTCGGCGACAGCTGTGTCGGACAACACGTCGATCGCGCGCCACATCATCCCCTCGGCGCGACATCGATCGAGCGCGTGAGCCGTAACCTCGGCGGCGCTCCATGCGCCTGCACGACGACCCGCTTGGTACTCAGCAATGGTCCCGTCAAGCGGGTCTGTCGCCAGATAGCCCCAGCGCGTCAAGCGGCCCAACCGCGTCAGCGGCAGCGCGGTGAGCGACGCGAGCTGGATCAGGACTTCCCGCCGTGTGGGGTTCATGGGTACGCTGAACGAAAGTTGGTCATAGCGACGAGACGTGCGAGACAATTGGTGCCCGCGAGATGGGCGGGTCAATGGTCATCGCTCGAAATTCGTTGCAGGATTAAGTGCTCCGTTCTTCCCGGCTCTGTCTTCACGGCGAACGTCCGCGCCCCGTCGTCCCCGCACATCAGCGAGGTGCCGTCAAAATGAAGCCTCTGCGTTGGCTCGCGTTCGTTCCCAGTCTCGCCATCGCGCAAGCGACGCAGCCGCACCTCGGCACCCGCGGTGTGCCGATCATCGAGCAGGACGGACTTCGCTTCAAGGACCTCGACCGCAACGGCAAGCTCGATCGCTACGAGGATTGGCGACTAGCGCCGGAAGCTCGGGCGCGCGACCTCTCGGCGCGAATGACGCTCGACGAGAAAGCCGGAACGATGATGCACGGGACCGCGCGCGCTCTTAGCCGCGGAGTCCTGGGCGCCGGCGCGGCATACGACACGGCGGCGAACCGCGCGCTCATCGACAGCGTGAAGGTGACTTCGATGATCACGCGACTCGTCGGTGACGCCGCCTCCATCGCGGCGCAGAACAACGCGCTGCAGGCGATCGCCGAGCATACGCGGTTGGGCATTCCACTCACGATCAGCACGGACCCGCGCAATCACTTTCAGGATGTGGCTGGCCAGAGCGTCGTCACACCCGTGTTCTCGCAGTGGCCCGAGACGCTCGGCCTGGCGGCGATCGGTGACACTGCTCTCGTGCGGCGCTTCGGCGACATCGCGCGACGCGAGTATCGGGCGGTGGGCATCCACATGGCCCTGTCGCCGCAAGCGGACGTCGCCACCGAGCCGAGGTGGGGGCGTATTTCCGGCACATTCGGCGAGGATGCGGACCTCGCGCTTCGTATGGTGCACGCGTATGTCGAGGGGTTCCAGCACGGCGTGCGAGGCGTGGACAGCGCCGGTGTCGCCGCGGTCGTGAAGCACTGGGTCGGGTATGGCGCGGCGCGCGGCGGATTCGACAGCCATGGGTATTATGGGCGTTTCGCGAGCTACGGACCGTCAGCCGGCACGACGAACCTCATGTATCACATCCGCCCGTTTCTCGGGGCATTCGATGCAAACGTCGCCGGGGTGATGCCGACGTACTCCATACTGCAGGGCGCGACATGGGATGGACGTCCCATCGAGCAGGTCGGCGCGGGATTCAATCGTCAACTGCTCACGGACATGCTGCGGACGAAGTACGGATTTCGCGGCATCGTTCTCACGGATTGGGCGATCACGAACGACTGTGCCAAGCGGTGCCGCGAAGGCGCGCCACCGGGTCAACGTCCCTCGTTCGACGATCTCGGTATGCCATGGGGCGAGGAAGACGTTCCGATGCGTACGCGATTCGTCACGGCGGTGCGTGCCGGCGTAGATCAATTCGGTGGAAGTGAGCGCGCGGACATGCTGATCGACGCCGTGCGCGCGCGTGAGCTGTCCGAGGCGCGACTCGACTCCTCGGTCGTTCGCGTCCTGACGCAGACGTTCGCACTCGGTCTATTCGAGGATCCGTACGTCGACACGGCCGTGGCCGCGCGCACGGTAGGCAGCGCCGACTTCCGCGAAGCGGGACTGGATGCGCAACGCCGCGCGCTGGTGCTGCTGGAGAACAAAGGAGCAATACTGCCGTTTCGTCGGCCTGCGCTCCGCGTGTATCTCCGTGGGATCGCGCCCGGAGCCGCGTTGCGTGAAGGCTGGTCGGTCGTGACCGACCCTGCGCAGGCGGATGTCGCGGTGATGCGCCTTGCTGCGCCATTCCAACAGCTTCATCCTGGCTACGTCTTCGGACAATTCCTTCACGAAGGAAGCCTGGCCTTCAACGACAGCAACCCGGATTTCGCCGAGTTCGAGCGCGTGAGCGCGAAGCTGCCGACCATCGCGGTGGTCTATCTCGATCGCCCAGCGATCCTGACGCCGATCAAGGCGCACGCGCGCGCACTCATCGCGAGCTTCGGCGCGCGCGACGAAGCGCTGCTCGATGTGCTGGCCGGACGCGCGCGGCCGGAAGGCAAGTTGCCGTTCGATCTGCCGGCGTCGATGAGCGCAGTGCTCGCGCAGCGCTCCGATCTCGCGCATGACATTCCGCATCCGCTGTATCGGTTCGGATACGGACTGCGGTACTGAAGAGCAATACGAAGCTTGTGCAAACCCTGAACTCTGGAGGAAGTCATGATCTTCGTCGCGGGAGCAACCGGGTTTTTAGGCGGCGAGGTCTGTCGCCGTTTGATCGAGCGTGGCGAATCGGTTCGAGGCTTGGTGCGTCCGACGTCTGATCCGACAGCGGTCGATCGATTGCGAACACTCGGGGTCGAGCAGGTTGTCGGCGACGTCCGGGACCGCGCATCGCTCAATCGAGCCTGTGCGGGCGTTCGCACCGTCGTCTCGACCGTAACAACCACTCGGACGCGGCAGCCCGGCGACAGCATCGAAGCGACCGACGAACAGGGCCAGCTCAATCTCGTGGCAGCGGCACGCGCTGCCGGAGTTGAGCGATTCGTGTACGTCTCGTATTCACGACATCTGAACGACGACGGTCCGCTCACGCACGCCAAGCGAACGGTCGAGAAAGCACTCGGCGCGAGCGAGATGAGCTATGTGATCTTGCGGCCGAGCTACTTCATGGAGGTGTGGCTGAGCCCCGTTGTCGGATTCGACTATCCCAACCGCCAGGCGACTATTTACGGCGCCGGGGAGAGTAAGATCAGCTTCATATCGCTCGCTGACGTCGCGGAATTCGTGACTCGCGCCGCGGTCGACCAAGAGCCCGCAAGCGCGGCGATCGAGCTTGGAGGACCTGACGCGATTAGTCCGCTCGAGGTCGTGCACATCTTCGAGGAGCTTGGCGCGGCGCCGTTTGCGGTGCAGCGCGTGCCTGACGATGCGCTCAGGACGCAGTTCGAGGCGGCGGCCGACTCACTTCAGAAATCCTTCGCCGGCCTGATGCTCGACTATGCCCAGGGCGACGAGATTCCGATGAGCGACACCCTGCAGAAGTTCCCGATGCCGCTCACGTCGGTGCGAGACTACGCGCGGAGTGTGCTGCGCGGCTGAGTGGCGGCGTCCACCTCGCGTTGAGCATCGGCGAGCCGACTGACGTCCTCGCCCAGCAGACGCGCTGCGTCGATCAGCGTCGTGAGCGGGGCCAAGTCGCTCGCGCCAGCGTGAAGCCGCAGCAGGTCGAGCCGAATTCCTTCGAGTGCCGCGACGGTCTCCGCGAGGCGCGCCGACGCGGCATCGCGGCGCGTTACGAGCACGTCGGCATCCAGCGAACCGGATGGCGCAAGCGCGGTGATCACGTCGAGATCCGCACGCGCCTCTGCGGCCCGTGCCTCGAGTGCCGCGACCGTGGCGGGCAGTTCGGAGAGTTGCTCGCGATACGCCTTCGGCAGGGCTTCGAACAGTTCTGACGCGGCGACGCCAAGAACTGCTTCCGTAGCGCGGAAAACCCCGGCGCCCAACGCGCGCGATCGCTCGGGTGCGCCGAGACGGCGTGCGAGCCATTCGCCCGCTCGGCTGTTCCAGAGCCGATCCCGAATCCCCGTTCGCCACCACTCTCGGATCTTGTCGGGAATGAACTGTATGTCCAGCGCGTTGCTCAGCGCGCCGAGCAGCATGGTGGTGAGGACGGGGCCGAGGATCCACGCGAGGCCTCCGCGATTCTCGTGGATCGTCCCCTGCAGGAGGAGAACGACGGTGACGCCAAGCCACGTCGCCGAGCCGACGGTGGCGAGTCGCAGTACCCGGTGCGCAGGCGGTTCCTCGCCCTCGCGAGTGAGAGCCTCTGTCTCGGTCCGTTCGCGGCGGCCGATCTCGAGCGCCGTTCGCAGGTCGGCGAGTGTGTGTCCCGCACGGAACTGTCGCCGCGCCTGGTTGAGATGGAACCCGACGATCGGGAAGAGGGGCAACGAGGTGATCGCAGCGAGGAGGACGATGTCCGCCGGGCCGGCAGGGCGTTGACCGGCCAGCCAAACAGCGAGATTCACCGTCGTGAGGGTGCCGAACGCGGCGGACCATCCCAAGTACGGAACGAGAAGCGGGTTTCGCGCGCCGAGCCACGCGCGCAACGTCGGCGGTAGAGCGGGCCGTGCCTCGGGAGGAGGGGCGAGTGCTGCCGCGAGTGCCTCGCCGTCCGGGAAGCGGCCGTCGGGATCGCGGTCGAGACAACGGTCGATTGCGGCTGCCAGTACGGGAGGAAGGCCCGGGGAAACGCGCGCAATGCTCGGCGCCGCGTCGGCGGCTTGTCGGACGAGCAGCGCCGGTAAGTTCGACGCCTCGAACGGCAGTCTGCCGCTCACGGCCAAGTAGCCGACCACGCCGAGTGCGTAGAGGTCGCTGCGCCCGTCGATGGGCCTGTTCGCGGCTTGCTCGGGGCTCATGAAGTGCGCTGTGCCCATGAGCTTCCCGGGGTCGGTATCCGGGCTTGGGTCCGCGCCACCTCGTGCGATGCCGAAGTCGGTGACCAACGCGCGACCAGTCGCGGCCTCGAGCAGGATGTTGTCCGGCTTGATGTCCCGATGGACGATGCCGCGGCCGTGCGCGTACGCGAGCGCCCAGGCAACCTCACGAAGCACGCGCGTCGCGTCCGCCGGCGGCAGCGGACCGCGCGTGCGGAGTCGCTCGCCGAGCGTTTCGCCTTCCACATAGCTCATGACGAAGAACACGAAACCACCCGCTTCGCCGACGCGGTGGATCGGGACGATGTGTGGGTGCGACAGTCCGGCGGCCGTTCGCGCCTCTCGAACGAATCGTTCGCGCGACTCGTCGGTGCGTGCGAGGTGCGACGGGAGCACCTTGATGGCGACGTCGCGGTCCAGTTGCACGTCGCGCGCGAGATAGACGATGCCCATCCCCCCGCGGCCGAGCTCGCGCTGGAGCGAATACTCGCCGGCGAGAGCCGCCTGGAGTTCGAGGAATTCGCCGGAGGGATGCGTCATGCAGGTAGTACGAATCAGCCCCGATGCTGTTTCGTGCTCAGCGCCCAGGCGGCGTGCTCGCGCACGAGCGGCTCCTCGTCGTCGAGCGCGCGAGTGAGTGTGTCGACGTCCTCTGCCGAGCCGATGTTGCCCAGGACGATGGCGGCGTTGCGCTTCAGCCCGCGCAACTTCGCACGCTTCATCGGCGATCCTTTGAACGCGCCGCTGAACTCTTCCTGTGTCATCCGCATGAGCTCACGCGCGATCGTGCGCGCATCCTTCCCGACTATTGCCGCCCGCGGCCGAAACGCGTTTTCGCGAAGTGGTAGGGAGAACTTCTCGTTCCACGGACACACTTCCTGACAGATGTCGCATCCATAAATCAGGTCTCCGATCTGCGGCCGCAGCTCGCTCGGAATCTCTCCCTTGAGCTCGATCGTGAGGTACGCGATGCAGCGGGTCGCGTCGAGGACATGGGCCTTGCGAAGCGCGCTGGTCGGACACGCATCGAGACATCGCGTGCATGTTCCGCAATGATCGGTGGCGAACGGTAAA
>DASYSU010000164.1:0-41258 GCA_036002925.1 Gemmatimonadaceae bacterium
GCTTGGCTCGCCGGCGACGGGTGCTTCTGCCGTCGCGACCGTTGCGCCGATGACGTCGGCGAGCGCTGCGGCCGGATCGGTCGAGACGATGAGCGTTCGCTCCCGACGTCGAGCGAACGATGCCGCGATGGCGACGGCGCATGTCGTCTTACCGACGCCGCCTTTGCCGACGATGAGCGAAGCCCGCGGGAGACGATCGAGGAGCGCGTCGAACGCGCTCACGCCTCGTCGCTATCTCGAGACACGCGCACGGGTCCGCCGCTCGTCGCCTTCCCAAGCCGTTCCCGCCAGACTCGCACCTCGCGCAGCCTCGTCATGAGCTCTGCCTCGCGACGCACGTATTCGTCGTCGTCGATGTCGCCCAGCTCGAGCTGCATCTGCAATTCCATCAGCGCTTGCTTCACCGGCGCATCGTCGGTGAGCTCCTCTTCGACGACCTTCTGCACCTGTCCCATGGACCACTTGATCCCGGCAATCGGACCAGTGACTGGGAAGAAGAGAAGGTTGGTGAGGAGACCCATGCTGGTTGCTGGTTTTTGGTTACTGGTCGCTGGTTATTCGTGCCGGAGGCCAGCCGCTGATGCGCTGTGTTGCAGTTGCCAGCAACCAGCACCAGCAACCAGCAACCAGCAACTAGTCCGCTTTTTCCAACTTCAGCTTGATGTTCACGAAGTTGTACGGGGGCCAGGGACCGGAGTACTTGAACGTGAGTAGCTCTTCGTACTTGCGACTCGTGTCTTTGACGCATTCGTCGAACGCTTGCTCTTGGGCGCGATCGACGAGGAACGCCGCGTTCAGAATCATGCGGTCGCCGATCGGTTTGTTCGACCGGCTCGCGACGGCGACCGGCTTGAGTGCATCGTGAATGTCGGACACGTATCGCGTGCTCATCTCTTCGAGAGCGCCTTCGATGAGACGCCCGAGCTGCATGCGCGCGAAGTACGTCGAGCTCGCGGTGTGCCGGCTGATCTCGTCTTTGAGGCGACGGATCTCATCGTTCTCGCGCTCGAGATTGGCCACGACCTTCTCGCGATCCCACAGCACCTTGAGACCGAATTCGATCTTGTCCTGCATCTTGTCGAGCACGTCACTGAATGCCTGATAGGTCGAGCGCAGCAGCTCAGTCACGTCTTCGTCGGACCGAAACACGGTGCCGAACGACATGGGAATCACCGTATGCTCGCGCATCACCGTCTCGTTCACGAACTCGTGCGCCAGGACATTCTCCCGCGTCGGATCGTAGATGACGATCGGCGTATCGCTGACCACGGCGGCGAGGTCGCGATACGCGACCGTCAGCACCCGCTGCCCGCCGCCGATTCCGATCGATCCGAAATCGTGCTGCCGATCGCTCCGGATGATGCAGTAGACGTACTTCCCCCCGTCGGTCGACCCGGCGGACGGTTGCGAGTCAAAGTCGGTCAGCGGGACGTCGGTCATACTCAAGTCGGGTTGGGACACACTTCTTTGGCCGCCTTCGCCGGAGCGAGCTTCGAGAATATATGGCGCGACAAAAAAACGCCATGCGGCGTCCAACGGTCCTCATGCCAACTCCGTGCCTGACTATGCCAGGACGCGCTTCCGCGATACGGCGGGCCAGAGCTCAGTCTGCGGCAGCTCGCCTTCGAGCTGGCCGCGGACCCGCCCGGCGATCTCCTCGACCGCGTCAGGATCGGCGACCAGATCGTACTCACGCACGTCGAGTGGAAGGACCGGGCAGTGGCGGAATTGCTCAATCCACCGTTCGTATCGCCCGTGCAGCGCGGCCCAGTATTCGGGCGACGTCTCCTTCTCCTTCGGCCGGCCCCTCGTCGCGATCCGCTCGATGACCGTGTCGAGCGGCGCGTGAAGATAGATCAATAGCCGCGGCGGCCGCGCAGCGGGCGAGTACAGCAACTCCGCGTACAGTTGGCGGTACAACATCCATTCGGCGGAGGTCATCAAGCCCTGCTCGAACAGGCCGCGGGCAAAGATTTCCGCGTCTTCGTACCAGGTCCGGTCGAGCACCCAGCTTCCGCCGAGTCCGCGCATCCGACGCATGCTGGCGAAGCGCGTGGCGAGGAAATGAAGCTGGAGTTGGAGCGCGTAGGCCCGCATCTCGTCGGGGCCGCCGTAGAAACTCTCGAGCCACGGGTTGTCCGCGTCGACGCTTTCGAGCGCCATCTGCAGGCCGAACCGCTCCGACAGTGCTCGCGCCAGCGTAGTCTTTCCCGTTCCGACCATTCCCGCGACGCCGATCAACATGCGAACCAACCTAAGAAACGCGGCGTGTTCGCGAAACGGTTATGCGCGAGCTGCTACTTATTCGATCGTCAGCGTTCCGGCGGCTTGATTGACCGTAACATTAAGACTGCGGAGAGGACCAATCGGTGGGCTGGAAATGTTTGGCCCGCGGATCACCTGCCCGGTCGCGGTGAACTGCGACCCGTGACACGGGCACTCGAAGAAGTTGCCCTTGATATCGATGTCGCACTGTTGGTGCGAGCACAACCTCGAGAGCGCGACGAAGGTCGAAGGACCGGTGCGCATGACCGTACGCTCTTTGGGGATCGCAACGATGACGCCGGTATTCGCGAGCGCCGGAAAGTCGCTCAGGTTGATCGTGACCGGACCGCCAAGCGGCAGCAACGGATCACCCGGAACCGTCTTCGCTGAAGGCGGGCCGATCTGCCCGTCGCCGCAGGCCTCGGCGGCAATTAATGCCGCCGCAGCGAGTGCCGACTTGGCGAGAAAATCGCGACGATTGAGACAATGTTCGCAGGACATGTGGGCTGGATCGCGAGAGATTGAATGACGGTGGCGAGCTAGATGGTGACGAACGCCGCCTTCCATGCGGCTTCGTCCTCGTCTTCCTGATAGAGCTTATCCAGGTTGGCCACCACATTGTTCCCGTCTTTCCGAACCGCGAATCGATCGAGTCCGCGCGTGGCGCGGCCGCTGTCCTTGATGTAGTTGCCTTCGGCGTCGAATCGCGAGTGATGTTTCGGGCACTCGAACTGGGTGTCCTTGTCGTGCCAGTGGAGCGCCGTGTTCTGGTGCGGGCACGCGAGCGAGAAGACGCATACCTTGCCCTGCCAGCGCGTGATCATGGTGCCGTTGTCTTTGTCGATCTGCGTTCCGTCCTGCGCCGGAATCGCGTAGGACTTCTCCTCGCGGTTTTCACCGACCGGCGTGACGAGCTCGATTCCCGCCGCGGCCGCGCGGGACGGGGTCGCGCCCAGCGCGACCAACACGCTCGCCGCGAGACGGCCTGCGTCACGCAAGAAATCGCGGCGAGCAATGAGCTCGCACCCGTCGCAGGCCGTGTGCGCCGCGCCAGTGCTTCCGTGTTCCATTAGAGACATCTACTCCATCAGCTGAAGTTGGCGAGCGCGACGCCGAGCGCGGCGATCGTGAACCACAGCGCGAGACTCGTGACGGCGGTGCGATGGAGCGACCGCCAGTACGGCGATGTCTCGCTCGAGTCGCGCTGAAGTGACTGTTCCGTACGTGTCATCATCCATCCGTTGATCAGCAGGACGACGACGAGCGTCATTTTCGTCCAGTAAATCCACGATCCGAAAAACGTCTCGATGTCGGCAGTGAGCAAAAGGAGCCCGCTGAGTACGACAATCGTGAGCCCCGAGATGACCCATCGATGGACCGCGCTGAGCTCGCGCATGTAGTGCGGGCGTTCCGCCGCGGCGACGCGGAGAGCGCGGAGCGTTCCGCGATCGGCCGCGATGGCCATACCGCCGGCGAGCAGTAGTCCGCCGATGTGCAAGAAAATCACAACGGTGGCTGCCATCTTCGAATGGCTATAGAACTCATTCCAGGGCTTCAGTAGGTTGACCAGCGATTCAGGTACGGTCATCAGATCCTTGATTAGCGGTTCCAGAGTTTCATGGCGATCTCGCTCACCACGGTTACGCCCATCGCCGACAAAGCGATGGTGCGGTGAAGCTGTCGCTTGTCACTGCTCGTCTCGGCTTCGTTCGAGAGTTTCGCGCCCGCATAGGTGAACGCCGCGTCCGCGCCGATCATCGTGAGTGCATGAACGGTACGCAGCGCTCTCCCTTGGCTAACCGACCGCGAATCCCACCAGTTCCAGGCGCCGGTAACGGTATTCACGGTGAACATCCCGGCCAGGGCGGTTGCCCCGACCCGGTGTGAGGTCTTTGCCCACGTTGGCGCGTCCGCGCCGTGATTGTAGAGTTGTGTTCCCGCGGCCCACTGCAAGCCGAACACCGGAATCGTCGAGTAGGCAACCCAACGGTGAATTGTGAGGCGGCGGGAGTACCAGTCGCTCACCTCGACGATCTTCGGCCGCTTACGTGGCGTTGGCGTATCAACCGGCACGACAACCGAATCCAAGCGCAAGCGCGGGCTCGGGCTACTGACGCTGATACAGAGCACTGCAAGGAGGAACATGTGACGTCCGAGGGAACAAGGTCTAGGCCGATCGCTGGCGCCGGCCTCGAATCAACCCCGGATGGTCGGTCCGGCGTTCCCGGGTAACGTCAATCAACAGCCGCGCGGCCGCAACCGACCGAACGCGACGCGTTATCTCCCGTGCGGACCCGCCACGCGCGTGACGGCGGGTCGGGATTGGGCTACGCTCCTCGCAACACGTCCATTGGATCAACGCGAGACGCGCGTCGCGCCGGCAACCAACTCGCCAGTAACGCGACCGCGCCGAGCAAGGCGATCACGGCGCCGAACGAGATCGGATCGGTCGTGCTCACACCGTAGACCAGCCCTTTGAGCAGCCTGGTGACGAACGACGCAGCGATGCCGCCCACAACGATCCCGATGAGCGCGAGCGAGCCGCCTTGACGCAATACCAGTCCCAACACGTCGCCGCGTTGCGCGCCGAGGGCGATTCGGACGCCGATCTCCTGCCGGCGCTGCGACACCAGATACGAGATGACACTGTACACGCCGAGGGTGGCGAGTACGAGTGCGGCTGAGCCGAACACGCCAACCAACACAAGCACGAAGCGACGATCGGCGACTGATGTCGAGACAACGTTCTCGATCGTGCGAAGTACAGGCGGAACATCGGGTCGCATCTCGCGCGCGATTCCTCGCGCCGAAGCAATGATCGACGTTGGATCTCCGGGGGTTTGAATGACGACGTGAAACGCGTTGCCCGAGTATTTGGTCTGCGGCTGCGCTGCGTAGAACGTCGGCTGCGGGTCAGCGGCGAGGCTTTCACCGCGAACATCGCCGACCACGCCGACCACGGTGAAGGGACGGAGATCGCCGTCCATGTTTCCGTACTGAATGATCTTGCCGATTGGATCTTCGTTCGGCCATTTCTGTTTGGCGAGCGAAGCGCTGATCAAAGCGACGCGCTGCGTGTTGGCTTGGTCCCCGGCGCTGAACTGCCTCCCTCGAACCAACCGGATACCCATGGTGCGGAAATAATCTCCGTCGACCACGCGATAGTCCGCATTACCGCTGCGAGTCGGATCGTTCCGCATTGCCGTCCAGTCGTCAAAGCTGACTTGTTGATCGGCCCGACTGAGAATGAGGAATTCACCGTCGGCACCGCCGTCGACGAGCGGAACTCCCGTCGCCATTCCGACGCTCGCGACGCCTGGAATTGCACGAAGACGCGCCATGAGTTGTTGGTAAAATCCGACGCGTCGCTGGTGTGCATCGGTTGCATTGTCATCGGGCAGGGCCATGCTGAGCACGACGACGTGCTGCGTGCGGAAGCCCGGATTGATCTCGAGCAGTCGCATGAAGCTGCGCGCCAACAGGCCGGCGCCGACGAGTAACACGACTGTGAGCGCCATCTGAGACACCACCAAGGAACGGCGTACGCGCGCACTCGACCCGGATCCGGCCTGCGTGCGCTGCGACGACGACAGGGTTTCGCGGATGTCGCTGCGCGTTCCTTGCCAAACGCCGAGCAGCCCGAGCGCAATCGCGGTCAGCACCGATACTGCGACGGCGAACAACAGCACCTGCCAATCCACACGAATCTCGTTGGCGCGCGGAAGATTACCCGTCTGGATCGCCAACAGCAGGCGTACGCCGCCGATCGCCAGCCCGATGCCGAGCATACCGCCGAGCGCCGACAACACGCCGGCTTCGATGAGGAATTGCTGCGCGAGCTTGAGCCGCGTCGCGCCGAGCGCGAGTCGCAAACCAATCTCGGCACGTCGAAGCGTCATTCGCGCGACGAGCAGATTGACGACGTTCGCGCAGGCGATGAGCAGCAGGAACGCCGCGGCACCGAACAGGACGAGCACTGTCGCCCGGACCTTTCCAACGAGTTGCTCGCGTAGCGCGACGAGATCGCCGTCGGACATCCACGTCTCGTCGCCATACTGCTTCTTTAATTGACGCGAGACTGAGCTCAGATCTTGTTTCGCTTGGAGCTCGGTGACTCCGTCCTTCAACCTGCCGACGACTCGCCACCCGTGTGACGTGCGGCTCGGGCTCGACCAGTCCTCGAGCTCCTGCGGCATCCAGACTTCGTTACCGGCCGGATAGTTCATCTCCGGAGGCATCACGCCGACGATAGTGAACAGCTTGGAGCTGATCGTGATCGTGCGGCCAACCGCGGCGGGACTGGCGTCGAGGTATCGTCGCCAGAACGCGTCGCTGACGACCGCCGCCGGTGCGGCACCTGGACGCAGCTCGTCAGCGGCGAAGACGCGTCCGATTTCGGGATGCAGGCCGAACACGGAAAAGAAGTCGCGACTGACTTCTGCGCCGGAAACGCGAGCGGGTTCGTGCAAGCCATTGACTGTGATCGTGTTCGCGACCGACGTCAGCGCCATGCTCGAGAAACTCCGCGTCTGCGCCCGCCAGTCTCGGAAGTTCGGGACGGAAACGCTCATTCGTTTGCCGTCCTTGTCGACCTGAAAGAGCTGAACGATCCGCTCCGACCGCGGGTACGGGAGCGGCTGCAACAGCACACCGTTCACCACGCTGAAGATCGCCGTCGTGGCACCGATGCCGAGCCCTAACGTCATCACGGTGACGAAAAAGAATCCCGGAGTGCGCAGCAGTGCGCGCGTCACGTAGCGGAGGTCTCGTGTCACTGTTTCCATGGAGCCGCCATGCCGAAGTTGGGAGCATCTACGACAACGCCGATGTCCTCGTTTCGACAGCTCATTCAGAGAGATCGTTGCGAGTGGGCCGGCGGACGCCGCGGAGTTGACTATGCACCGGCGTCGCGACGATTAGCTTTGGGCAGCGCGAAACGTCCTCGTCGGTTCCCCCCACCGTGCGGAGTGGATGAATAGTGGCGCGCGCATCGTCGTCGGCCCTCAAGGACGTCGAAGGAGTCGAAGAGTGGCTCGATCTCTTGGATCAAGCCCTGCAGGGGCTGCATCACGCGCTCAACAATCGAATCGGCGCTCTGTCGGCGCTCGTCGATCTTCTGCGGCTCGACGGGCTGCCCGCCGACGGATCGGGCTTCGATGGTCTATCCGCCGAGCTTCGGCGACTCGAGGATTGCAGTCGTCTCGTACGACTCCTGCCGGGCGACAGCGTCGCCGGCGCGGAGCCCATGATCCTAGACGACGTTCTCGCCGACGTCTTCACGATTCATCGTTTTCTCCATGCGACTCGAGACGTGCCCGTCACGATCGTCCCGACGCGATTCGTGGAGCCGGTCCGCGTCGAGCGGTGGGCCGTCGTGCGTGTGCTCACGCTACTGCTCAACGACGCCAAGCGACTCGCCGCCCAACTCAGTGAGTCGGTTCGGATCGTGGCCGCATCGGATGAACACTGGGTGAGCATCGAGTTCCGCGTCGGTACGCCGGGCGCGCACGAAGTGCCGCTGTCTGGACGCGGTCGTTACTCTGAGAGTGTCGCGAAGATTTTTGGCGGGACAGTGAAACGGCGCGCCGGCGTCGTCGAGTTGCGAATGCCGACGCTCAAGGCTCGCCGCGCGGCGGAGAGTCAGTAGGTCGCGCGCTGTAACGAGCTCACGACGCGAGCGCTACGCCGACTGTCTCGCGCAGGCGAGCCAGCGCCTTCGACCGGATCTGAGAAACGCGCGATTCGGTGAGCTCGAGAATCTCTGCGATCTCGTGGAGCTTCAACTCCTCGAAGTAGTAAAGCGCCAAGACCGTTCGCTCTTGCTCCTTGAGCTTCATGATCGCGTCGCGCAAGAGAACGACTTCCTGTTCACGCGCGATCTGCTCGTCGATGCCCAGGTCGGGGTCGGTGTGGAGGAGTTCGAGCAGCGAGGACGGTGCTTCGGCGTGATCCGTCACGGGTCGATCGATGGGAACGCGAATCGCGCCTTCGACGTCCGATTCCCAGCGCCACAGCGTCTCGAGGTCGACGCCAAGCCAATCGGCGACCTCTGAATCCTCGGGCATGCGGCACAGCTTTGCCGCCAATGCCGAGCGAGCGCGTTGAATGTCGCGGGTCTTTCGGCGCACCGAACGCGGCACATGGTCCTGGCGGCGCAGCTCGTCGAGGATAGCGCCCCGAATGCGCGGTACCGCGAACGTGCTGAACGCCAAGCCACGACTCGGATCGAACGAGCCCATTGCGGCCATCAAACCAAGGGTTCCGGCGCTCACGAGCTCATCGTGATCGAGCTCGTTGGAGAGGCCACGCTCGAGTTGTCGCGCCACGTGATGGACGAGGCTGAGGTTCTCGATCAGGAGGGCCTCTCGGGCGGCGACATCGCCGGTCGCGAAGGCTCTCCAATTGGTGAGCGTGTCCATCTTGGGCTCCAACGTCGGAAGGGGTAGGCAGGCGGGCGAGACTGTGCTTCGACCCCCTGCAAAGGCAGGCGGTAGGCCAAACGAACTGAGCAAAAAAAGAGCGGCGGGCTCGAAGGCCAGCCGCGTCTAAATGATTCTCAGTAAATCGTTTATGTCATCTGCCTGGCGCGGCTCGATCGTTTGGTCGATCAGCCGTCTCGGCGGCAAAAAGCTCCAGATGGGAAAGAATTGCCGAGCGGAAGGCGGCCGATTAAGTCCTCGGCTCTTTGTGGACGAAGCTGTCGAAGGTATCGGCCCGAACGGCAAAAATCCTTAGGTTGCGGGAAAACTTTCAATAAAGATCTTCCGCCGTGTCGATCTTGCGGCTCCTCGTTCGACGTCCAAGTAGAGCCTAGGTTGATCCGGTTCGAGATCGTCCGGCCGGCCTGGGCAACAAATGAGAGGAGATACGACGATGCGATTCATCGTGATGGTCAAGGCGAGCCCCGAGTCCGAAGCCGGTGTCATGCCGAGCCAACAGCTGCTTGCTGAAATGGGCAAGTTCAACGAAGAGTTGGTGAAAGCGGGCGTCATGCTCGAGGGCGAGGGACTGCATCCGAGCTCGAAGGGTGCGCGGATCAAGTTCTCCGGCTCGAAGCGAACTGTCGTCGATGGTCCATTCGCCGAGACCAAGGAGCTGGTTGCCGGGTTTTGGGTCTGGCAGGTGCGATCGAAGGAAGAAGCGATCGAATGGGCCAAGCGTTGTCCGAATCCCACCGGCACCGAGGGCGAGCTCGAGATTCGGCAAATATTCGAGGCCGACGACTTTGGCGCCGAGTTCACGCCCGAGCTTCGTGAGCAGGAAGAGCGCTTGCGCGCGCAGGTTGCTGCCCGGAAGTAAATTCGCGACCCTCTACACCTCATCATCTCTGCCGAGCGCGTTCAATGAGCTTCCTATCCGATCTTCGTCGTGTGTTTCGCAGCCTATACAGGGCGCGGGGCTTCACCGTCGCCGTGATTTTGACGCTCGCGCTCGGGATCGGCGCGAACACGGCTATGTTCACGCTCCTGCGAGGAACGCTGTTACGAGCGCTTCCAAACCGCGAGGGTGAGCGGCTCGTGTACCTGCGACAATCGGCGAAGGGCGCCGGACAGGACAACGTGCTGTTCTCGGTGCCGGAGATTGTCGACTATCGCACCGCGTCGAAGAGCCTCTCTGAGATCGCCGAGTATTCGGGACTCACGTTCACGATGGTGAACAACGACGAGCCCGTGCACATCCAAGCCGGCGTGATCAGCGGCAACTACTTCGAAGTCATGGGTCTTTCGGCGGTGCTGGGTCGGCTGACCAACTCACGCGACGACGGCCCGGCGGCAGCTCCGGTCGCGGTGCTGTCGCACCAATTCTGGATGGAAAAATTCGGCGGCGATCCGACGGTGATCGGGAAAACGGTCCGCATCAACGACATGGTGTCGACGATCATCGGCGTTGTGCAGCGCGCGCCACATTATCCGCAGCGTACCGACGCGTTCGTCAACATGGTCACGAGCCCGCACCACCTGAGCGCGACTATGAAGCAGGGACGGACGCATCGGATGACGGAAGTCTTTGGACGCTTGGCTCCGAACGCGACGGTCGAGCAAGCGCGCTCCGAGATCGCGCGGATCGCGACCACGGTCCGTGCTGACCACCCCGAGGCGTACGAGCGCGCGTCGCGCTATGAGATCGCGCTGTCGCCGCTCAAGGTGGCGCTCAACGAGCGCGCGTCGCTCACGCTGTGGCTGCTCATGGGGGCGGCGGGTTTCGTCCTGCTCATCGCCTGCGCGAACGTGGCCAATCTCA
The DNA here is from genome assembly GCA_036002925.1 of Gemmatimonadaceae bacterium. Taxonomy (GTDB): domain Bacteria; phylum Gemmatimonadota; class Gemmatimonadetes; order Gemmatimonadales; family Gemmatimonadaceae; genus JAQBQB01. Next base: position 10,507 of record DASYSU010000164.1, read on the forward strand.
CGCTCATGCGCGGCGTCGGCCGCGAGCGAGAGATGCTTGTCCGCGCCGCACTCGGCGCGGGGAGTTGGCGGTTGCGGTGGTTGCTGATGATCGAGAATCTCACGCTCGCGCTCATCGGCGGCGCCCTTGGCGTGCTCGTGGCGTTCGCCGGACTCAAGATGCTGGTCGCGTTCGCGCAGCAGCTCACACCGCGCGCCGACGAGATTCGCGTCGACGGACTCGTGCTCACGGTGAGTCTCATCATCAGCGTCATCGCCGCGATCGTGTTGTCGTTCGTCCCGAAGGTCGGCGGCGGTGCAGCGTTGGCTGCGCCGCTCGCAGCGGCCGGGCGCAGGACCACGGCTGGTCGCGGCCGGCACCGGCTTCAGAATACTCTCGTCGTCACGCAGCTCGCGGTCTGCATGGTGCTGCTCACCGCGGCGGGACTCCTCGTGCGGACGCTGTCGAAGCTTCAGTCGGTCGAGACGGGCGTGCGCGCCGAGAACGTGCTGACGCTGGAGGCGCCGATCGAGACCCAGGCGATTCCAACGCCCGAGAAACTCGCGATGTACGAGCGCATGCGCGATCGCATCGCAGCACTTCCCGGAGTCGACGTCGCGTCCGTCGGATCGAGTGTGCCGCTGCGGCAAAACCTCATCGTGCTCGAGGTCAAAGCTGAGGGACGCTCGTTGGGTTCTGGCGAGGCAACACCGCGCGCGACATGGAAGACCGCCGATCCGGACTATTTCCGTGCGGCCGGGATCCCGCTCTTGAAGGGCCGCGCGATCGCGTCAACCGATCGTCGCGACGGCGCGAGGGTTGTGGTCATCAACAAGTCGTTCGCGGAGCGCCTGTTCGGAAAGCAAGATCCGATTGGGCGACGGATCGCATGGACCGGTGAGGTGCTAAAGTTCATTCCCGTCAGCGGCGACTGGCGCACGGTTGTCGGTGTCGTCGGCGACACGCGCGACGCCGGCCTCGACACCGATCCGACGCCGACGGTGTTCCAGCCGTTCGCGCAGGAAGAAATCTTCAACGCCGCGTTGGTGATCCGAACCAAGTCGAATCCGAGCTTGCTTCAGCCGGCGGTGATTCGCGCCATCCGCGAGCTGTATCCGCGGCAGTTGATCGAGAAGGTAGAGACGCTCGAGGAAGTGCGCGACGCGACGGTCGCGCCGCGCCGGCTCAACGCGCTGTTCATCGCTTCATTCGGAGCGCTCGCCATGGTCATCGCCATGGTCGGTATCGCCGGCGTGCTCGCGTTCTCCGTCAGCTCACGAACGGCGGAGATCGGTATTCGCATGAGCCTCGGTGCTGATGCCGCGCGAGTGCGACGCATGGTGTTGAGCGAGGGTGGCGCGTTGTTGATCGTTGGACTCGCAGCCGGCATAACTGGCGCGCTGGTGACGTCTCGACTGCTGCGCGGCTTACTGTTTGGCGTCGCGCCGCACGACCCTGCTACGCTCGGCGCCGTCGCGTTGATTATTGCGGCGGTCGGTGTCGCCGCGTGCTGGTTGCCGGCCGCGCGCGCCGCACGCGTCGATCCCGCGGTGGCACTCCGCGCGGAATAATCGACCGCGCGGCTTATTCGCCGGCGTCGTCGTCGATTGGGACGGCGACGTCGGCGAAGAACTTGACCAGATCGAGCACGAAAGGATCGGGCGTTCCCTCCGGCTGCCAGACCAGTTGCTCCGCGATGAGCTCTGGTCGTTGGTCGTCGGGCGTCCACCGCTCGATCGTCTGCGATCGGTCGTCGATGATCCAGTACGCGGGGACACGGTTGCGCTGGTAGCGCGGCCGCTTGGTCACGCGGTCGTGTCGTGCCGAACTTGGCGAGACCATTTCCACCGCGAGCAACAAATGACGCACGACGTCCGACCGTCGCCGGAGTTCTCCGGTCGGTACGACGAGCACGTCAGGCTGCAACACCAGCCCGGGCTCGAGCTTGACGTCGAGAGTTGACGAGAAGACCTCACCAAGCTCGTGTCCACGAACGTACGCATCGAGCAGCACGAAAAGCCGGCCGACTACGCGCTGGTGCGTCCAGTGCGGCGACGGTGTCACGAGCACATCGCCATCAACGAGCTCCCACCGCTCGCCCGGAGGCGCGGCGTCTCGTGCTTTGTAGAACTCGTCTTCCGTCCAACGGCGGGACGGCGCCCGTTGCGCGGCCATTGCCATAATCTGCTCGGCGGTCGAGGGAGGCGGCAAGCGATCATCCTCGAAACGTGCGTCGAGCTGATCGACTCGCCGTCATCAGATCGTGGCGCGCATAAGCGATAAATGCGTCGCTATGCTGCTCCGCGCTGCGCCACCAAACCCAACGTACGGTCGACACCGCCCGAGATAGCGACCTCGATGCTCAACCTCGTCTGCTCGATGTCGATGTCGATGCGGCGGATTTTTTCGCGCAGCACGGCGACATTCTGATCGAACACGCGAACATCCTCGCTCGCCCGCGCCCGCTCGATCGCCGAAGTCCGACTGCCACGTCCACTCTCGCGCTGTCGCTCGAGATCCTGCTCGGCGACGCGCTGAATGATTTGACGCCGCTCGTGCATTCGACTGAGCAGCTCTGATTGCAGGTCCACCAAGCGGCTGCGCAGATGTGCGAGCTCATGGACCGCGGCCAACTGTTTTGGTCGGCTCGTCAGGAAATCAGGATCGTCGATGACTGACATGATGCTCTCTCCTCCCCCCGGAGTTGGAGCAAAGCGAGAGCAAACTCTAAACCATGGATCGGCAAACTCTACCGGGTCGACTGTTGAGCGGAGGTTCCGAAATTCTTCGCTCGGCATGTCGATCGCCCGCTCCGTCGTTCGACGTCAAAGTAGAGCCAGGACGAAGACCCGTTTTTGAGACGGCCGGGAACCGCGGCTCGGAACCCCAGAGCGGAAGGAGACACCACGATGCGAAACACCAAGCGAACCAGCGCGCTGCTATGGACGGTTCAGGTCCTGCTAGCCCTCGTATTCCTATTCGCCGGCGGTATGAAGCTCGTCATGCCGATCGAGATGCTGAAGGGTCCGGTGGCATTGCCGGGTGCGTTCCTTCGCTTCATCGGCGTGTGTGAGACTCTGGGCGCGATCGGTCTCATCCTGCCAGGTGTGCTCCGAATCAAACCAGGACTCACGCCGCTCGCCGCAAGCGGATTGATCGTCATCATGATTGGCGCGACGGTCGTCACGCTCATTGGCGGCATGGTCGGACCGGCAATCGTTCCGGTGGTTGTCGGCTCGCTCGCGGCGTTCGTCGCTCACGGCCGCTGGCGCGTGGCGCCGATTCACGCCGCGTCGCGCCGCTCACTGGCCGCTTCAAGACCCGCTCCGGTCGAGCGGAAGGTCGAGAAAGCAGCCTGAGGTTCCGCCCGTGTTGGAGCCGCCCGTTCGGGCGGCTCTTTTTTTCTACTTGCCTCGCGTCGCACGCCTCCTCTGATTTGTCGAGGTGACCACATCGGCAACACATCGCGCCATCGACGCAGTTTGGAGGATCGAGTCGGCCAAGCTCATTGCCGGACTCACGCGTATCGTTCGCGACGTAGGGCTCGCCGAGGACTTGGCGCAGGACGCGCTCGTCGCGGCTCTCGAGCGATGGCCGGAGTCAGGCGTGCCTGACAACCCCGGCGCCTGGCTCATGGCAACGGCCAAGCATCGCGCCATCGACGCGCTTCGACGCGGCAAGCTCGTCGAGCGCAAGCATGAGCAAGTGGGCTACGAGATCGAAGCGCAGCAAGAAGCGGCTGTGCCCGACCTCGACGCGGCGATCGACGACAACGTGGGCGATGATCTCCTCCGCCTCATCTTCATGTCGTGTCACCCGGTCCTCTCGGTCGAAGCGCGCGTCGCACTCACGCTCCGATTGCTCGGCGGGCTGACGACCGAGGAGATCGCACGGGCGTTTCTCGTCCCGGAGTCGACCGTCGCTCAGCGAATCGTCCGTGCCAAGCGCACGCTCTCGGACGCCCACGTGCCGTTCGAGGTTCCGCGCGGCGCCGAGCTCTCAGCGCGTTTGTCGACGGTACTCAAAGTCATTTACCTCGTGTTCAACGAAGGCTATTCGGCAACCGCCGGCGACGACTGGGTGAGACCGGCGCTCTGCGAAGATGCGCTTCGCCTTGGCCGCATTCTGGCCGGCCTCATGGCAACGGAACCGGAGGTGCACGGTCTCGTCGCACTGATGGAAATCCAAGCGTCGCGATTGCGTGCGCGCGTCGGGCCGTCGGGAGAACCGGTGCTGCTCCTCGATCAAGATCGCTCACGCTGGGATCAGCTGCTCATTCGTCGTGGTTTGACCGCGCTCGCGCGCGCCGAGCAACTCGGTGATGCGCGCGGTCCGTACACAGTGCAAGCGGCGATTGCCGCCTGCCACGCGCGGGCTCACGTTGCCGACGACACGGATTGGGGGCGCATCGCCGCACTGTACGAAGCGCTGGTTCAACTCGAGCCGTCACCGGTCGTTGAGCTCAATCGGGCGGTCGCCGTCGCGATGGCGTTCGGTCCAGCGGCCGGCCTCGAGATCGTCGACACGTTGACGTCAGAATCGTCGCTCGACACGTATCATCTACTGCCCAGCGTTCGCGGTGATTTCCTGAAGAAGCTCGGTCGTCTCGACGAGGCTCAGGCGGAGTTCGAGCGCGCGGCGTCGCTCACGCGGAACGCTCGCGAACGTGAGCTACTTCTCGATCGCGCGGCCGCGTGCGCGCGCGAGTTGGCCGGGGAGCAAGTCAGCTAGGTAACGCGCCGGGTCACGCTTTCGCGTGCTTGATCCCGAGCCGGCTTGTGGTTTTGCCGATACAGAGATCCATGATCACCGAGAGACCGGCGGCGCGTGCTCGAGTCGCCGCCTCCTCGCTGACGATGCCGCTCTGCAGCCACAACACTTTCGCGCCGATGCGCGCCGCGTCGTCCGCGATCGGCGGTGTGTCGTCGGCGCGTCGAAACACGTCGACGATGTCGACCGGCACTGGGACGTCGGTTAACGACGGATACGTCGTCCGACCGAGAATGCTCGATTCGCGCGGTGTTACCGGGATGACGTCGAATCCGGCGGCGAGAAGAACTTTCATGACGCCGATCGACGGCCGATCATGGCTCGCGGACGCGCCGACCATCGCGATGGTGCGATACGCCGACAGCATTTCGCGGAGCTCGTCGTCGGTCGGATTGACATGCGTCATGTCGACAAGTCTAAGCGCGGCCGGAAGACCAACGTCGCGAGGCCGGATCCAAGCATCACAATTCAGCCCGCTTTTGGCGCATATCTGACTGGCAGGGAAGGGCTCCGCGGCAGCATATTCGAGACGCATCCGCCGCCTACAAAGGAGTCATTTTTCATGTGTCGGAACATCAAGACGCTCGCCAATTTCGACCCACCGGCCACCGACGACGAGATTCGTGCGTCCGCTCTGCAATTCGTTCGCAAACTCAGCGGCACGTCGCGCCCGTCGCGCGCGAATGAAGCGGTGTTCAATCAGGCGGTGGACGACGTGACCGCGATCGCGCGTCGGCTGGTGCATTCGCTCGAGATCCACGCGCCGCCACGCAACCGAGAAGAAGAGGCGCGAAAGGCACAGGAACGCGCACGCCAGCGGTTCGCTTGACGACATCCGTTGCTCCGACGCTCGCCACGCTCTCTCCATATGTGGCGTCGTCGTCGCAGCGTAATGCAATCGAAGCCGATGCCGGCGCGCTCCTGGTGCTCGCCGGTCCGGGCGCGGGCAAGACGTTCTGCCTCACCGAGCGAATCCGGTTTCTCATCGAATCGTTGAAGTTCGATCCGGAGCGCATCTGCGCGTTCACCTTCACCAATAAGGCGGCCGGCGAGATCGCCCACCGACTCGAGGCGCGACTCGGTGATGGGGCGGCGAAAATAAAACGCGGAACGATTCACGCTTTCTGCGCCGAGTTGCTGCGCGAGCTCGGTGCGCACGTGCTGCTCGAGCCGGGGTTCGGTATCGCCGACGAGGAGTATCAGCTCAACACGCTGCGCCGCATCGAGGGACCACGGCGCTGGCATCGAAACACACTCAACCGGTTCTCGGCGCATCGATTCCGCGGCGACGCGCTTCTCCACGACGACGCGATCCTGTTCGAGAAGTACGAGCGGTTTCTGACGAAGCGAAAGCTCGTCGACTTCGACACACTCGTGATCAAGGCGGCGGAGCTGCTCGAGCGGGCGGACGACGGCGCGTCGGTTCGCTCGCGATGGGACGTCGTGCTCGTCGACGAATTCCAGGATCTGAATCCAGTCCAGTACCGAGTGATTCGTGCGCTCGCCCGTGAGCACAAGCATGTCTTCGCCGTCGGCGACGACGAGCAATCGATCTACTCGTGGGCCGGGGCCGACCCAGCCGTATTCAAGAGCTTTGTGAACGACTTCGGGCTCACGACGAAGATTCACCTCGAGGAGAATCACCGCTGCTCGCGCGAGGTCTTCGCCCTCGCGCGCAAGCTGATCATGGTGAACACGCCCATCTTCGCCGATCGCGTTGTCCCGACGACCGATCGCGTCTCTCCGTTTCCGGTGTGCGCGGTCGGGTTCGAGTCCGATGGCGAAGAGGACGCGTGGATCATCGAGGACATTCGCCGCGATCGCGCCGAGCATGGCCATGAATGGGGCGACGTCGCGCTGCTCTATCGCACGCACGAGATTGGAAACGGCCTCGAGGCGGCGCTGCTCAACGCCGGCATCCCGTGCCGTCTCGCGCAAGGACGCGCGTTGTCCGAGGACCCCACGGTCGAGTTCGTGATCGCCGCGCTGCGCGTCATCGCGTATCCCCACGACGATGTCATGCGCGATGCGTTCTTTGGCGTCGTCCTTCCGCGTCCGTTGTTCGACGAGACACGCGCCAAGGCCGAGGCGGCGCGGCAAAGTCTTGGGCGCCAACTCAAGTACACCGCCGCTCGTCTCCCGCGTGCGGATGAACGCGCCCGGCAGATCCGTCGCGCGCTCGCCGATTGGCGCAACCTCGCTGCACTCGGGAAGAACCACACGACGTTGGGCTCATTGGTGCAGGAGCTGCTGTCACGCCGTGTCGGCAAAGTCCGATCGGTGCTCGATGATCGCCACGACGAGATTAGCGACCCGGCGTCGCTACCGGACATCGTCGCCCTCGCTGCACGGTTGCAAGCGGCGCGAAATCGAAACGACGACGTCTGGATGCCCCGCATGGGCGGAGTCGAGATTGCGCTCAAGAACATGCTGGCGGCGATCGGGTTCACGAACGTGCGACTCGCCGGCGATCGGCCCGCGCCATTCGGCGTCGAGTGCATCGAGCCGGGCGACGTTCCCTCGGTTGGCCTGCCGCTCGGGATCTTCAAGGCGGCGCAACTCATCGAGATGGACGACGTTGTGGCCGCGTTCAACACGTTCACCGCGATCGACCTCGAGACGACCGATAACGACACCGACAAAGCGGAGATCGTCGAGATCGCCGCCGTCCGTGTGCGCGACGGCCTGATCGTGGAGAAATTCAATTCACTCGTGAAACCGCGCGTTGCGATCGCGGCAGGCGCAGCGGCGACCCACGGCCTGCGCGAGTCGGACGTGGCATCCGCGCCGCGGTTCGAGGACATCTGGCCCAAGTTCCGCGCGTTCTGCGGCGACGACGTCATCGTCGCGCACAACGGCTATGAGTTCGACTTTCGAATTCTACAACGCATGGCGCACGCGATCGGCAAACGATTCGATCTGTGCACCTACGACACGCTGCCGTTGGCGCGCGACCTCTACCCAACCAGTCGCAAACTCGTCGACATCGCTCGCACGTTCGGTATCGATACCGGACGTTCACACCGCGCGCTCGACGATACGGTGGCACTCGCCAAAATCGTGCTCGCGCTGGACGAGGTGAAGCGTACGCGGGCACGTAGCACTGCACTCGTCAACCTGCTCGATCACCTCGGCATTGCGCTGGCCTTGAGCGATGAAGAGACGCTCTGTGTCGAAGCACAGATGTTCCGCGGCATCACACGCGCGTTCGCGCTCGGCCGCTACAGCACGTGTCTCGATGCATACGAGCGGGAGCAAGGCGACGATATCGCGGTCCCAACAGTCGACGAGGTGATCGAGCGGCTCGGCGGCGTCGAGTTGATGTTGAAGATCCGCGCCGACAAGAGTGCGGACGAGCGGTATCCGGCGGCGATGCTGCGACTGCGACGTCTCATCGTCGACATTCCCGATAGCCCGCTTCACGAGCAGCTCTCATTGTTCCTCGAGCGTGCGTTGCTCTCGAAGTGGGACGGCCACGAGCCGGAGCGTGCGCGCGTGAACCTGCTCACCCTTCACTCGACGAAAGGCCTCGAGTTTTCTCGCGTCTACGTCGTTGGTGCCGAAGACGCTCAGCTTCCGGGCGGCTCACCGGCCACGGGACCGAAACTCGAGGAGCTCGAGGAAGCGCGACGGCTTCTGTATGTCGGGATGACACGCACCAAAGACCGCCTCGTCCTCACGCGGGTCGCAACTCGGGGAGAGAAGCCGACACGCGGACACCAATTTCTCGACGAAATGGGGCTCGTTCCACAGCCGGCGTTGGAGTCCGTGTGAACGCGACGGAGTGGCGTGTGGCGGTCGGCGGCGACGAGACGCGCGCGGTGTACGAGCCGGCGACGTCCCCGCAGGAGAAGGCGCTATTCGTCTGCGCGCACGGTGCGGGCGGGAACATGTCCGACCGATCGATGCTGGCCGTGGCGAACGCACTCCGCGCCCGCGGCTTTGGCGTCGTCAGATTCAACTTCCTGTATAAGGAAAAAGGCTCCGGGCGCCCTGATCCGATGCCCAAGTTGATGGACACTGTCTCGGCCGTGGTCGACCAAGCACGCGAGGAGCTTCATCCGAAGACCCTCATCATTGGCGGTCGCTCGATGGGCGGGCGCGCCGCGTCGATGCTCGCCGCTGACGGTTTCGCCGCGAACGGGTTGCTGTTGCTCGCCTATCCCCTGCATCCTGAGGGACAACCCGAGAAGCTCCGCGACGCGCATCTTCCGCGCATCACGATGCCCGTTCTCTGTATCAACGGAACGCGCGACGGCCTCTGCACCCCCGAGATCATGAAACGCGTCCTCACGACGGTGACGGCGCCGTGGGAGATGCACTGGCTCGAGAGCGCGGACCACAGTTTTCACGTTCTCAAATCATCGGGCCGGAATGACGCGGCTGTACTCGCCGAGGTCGGCGAGGTGAGCGAGCGATGGTTGTCGCGACTCACCGGCTGACGCGCACCCGCACCCATTCCGGGCACAGGAGAAGCGAGATGATTGCACGGACTCTCACGCTCGGCGCGTTGGTTGGGCTGTGTTCAATCACGAGCGCCGCCGCACAAGTGGACAAGCAAGGAGTGACGTATCGCGCCCCGAGCGGCGCGACCCTTCGCCTGATTCTCGACACGGCGAACGTCGGCCCGGAAATCTCACTCGGCGAGTTGACGTTTCCGCCGAACACCGATTCGGGCGAGCACGCCCATGGCGCGATTGAGATCTTCTACGTTCTCTCCGGTGAGCTCGAGCATGTCGTCAACGGCAAGAGTCAGATTCTCAAGCCAGGAATGGTCGGATTTGTGAAGCCGCCCGACAAGATCCGACACAAGACGGGACCAGCGGGCGCGAAGGTCGTGGTGATGTGGGTTCCCGGCGCCGAGGCCGGGAAGATCATCTCACGGTGGACCAAGGAGCCGTAGGCACGCCGCGATGGGCGGGAAAGGCATCACCTTCGATACCGGCTTCTTCAGCGCCGGCACGAGCACACGCGAGCCGTTCGACGCCGAGATTGTACGTCGCGAGATGCGCATCATCCGCGACGACCTGCACTGCGACGCGGTGCGCGTCACCGGCGGTGATCCGGAGCGATTGAAGATCGCCGCAAAGTACGCGGCCGACGCCGGGCTCGAGGTCTGGCTTTGCCCGTTCACGAACGGCCTCACGCAAGACGAGCTACTCGACCTACTCGCCGACTGTGCCGAGCAGGCGGAGCGGCTGCGCCGAAGCGGCGCCGAGGTGGTGATGCTCACCGGCTCCGAGCTGAGCCTGTTTACCGTCGGCTTCCTCCCTGGCGACACACTCCAGGAGAGGCTTGCGCTGGTGGCCGATCCGCTTCGCGTGCGCGCGATCATTGGCGAGGTTCGCGTCCGCATCAACGATTTCCTGCGACGAGCGGTCGACGTTGTCCGCGCGCGGTTCGGCGGAAAGGTGAGCTACGCCTCGCTTTCGCTCGAGGGCGTCGATTGGGCACGGTTCGACATCATTTCGACTGACTCGGCCTATCGGACGGCGGCGACGGCTGCGCGCTTCAGCGAGACCATCCGCGCCTTTGTCGCGCAGGGCCGCGCACAGGGCAAGCCCGTCGCGATCACAGAGTTTGGATGTACCACTCATCGCGGCGCGGCCAACGGCGGCGGCGACCTCGATCTCGTCGTGTGGGGCGACGACGGCCGACCCGCGCGGCTCAAGGGCGAGTACGTTCGCGACGAGGACGAGCAGGCCACATATCTACGCGAGGTCCTTGACGTGTTCGCGGCCGAGGGAGTCGACAGGGCGTTCGTGAACACCTTCGCGCGCTACGACCTCCCGCATCGCAGCGATCCTCGCATGGACTTCGACATGGCGAGCTTCGGCGTGGTCAAGGTGTTCGACGGCACGAGCGGTGTGCGCGGCCAGCGCTACCCTGACATGCCTTGGGAGCCAAAGGCCGCGTTCGACACATTGGCGTACTGCTACAGCCGCTGAGACGCTACCGATACTCAGCCATCAGTTCCGCCAACGCAGCACTTCCGGGACACAGCTCTTCATACGGAAGCTCGACGAGCGGCTTGTCGATCGTGCCGCTCACACCGTGCATGTCGGGCGCGTTTTCGTCGATGTACAAAAGACCGGTCACAACTTCGCCTCGCCCTTGTCGTGCGCGCACGTATGCGTACGCCGCCTCGCGATCTCTCGGGTTGTAGTCGGAGTCGACTTTTCGGAATCGCACGACGCTGCCGTCGTGCATCGTCACGGTCACGAGGGATTTGTCCTCCGCCTCGGCCGCGATTTCGCGTCGTAGCGGCACAAAGTCAACCGGCGCGATATCGTGATAGTGACTGCGCGTGTAGCGATAGCTCTTCGTCGACGTTTCGTGATCGTTGAAGCTGACGCATGGCGAGATGACGTCGATCAGCGCGAAGCCGTTGTGACGCATGGCCGCTTTGAGAATTGGAATGAGCTGCGCCTTGTCGCCGGAGAAGCTGCGAGCCACGAACGACGCGCCGAGGCTGAGCGCAAGCAGCACGGGATCGATCGGCGGTTGGACGTTGGCTTCGCCGCGCTTCGATTTCGAGCCAACGTCGGCCGACGCCGAGAATTGACCTTTGGTGAGCCCGTACACGCCATTGTTCTCCAGGACGTACAACATGTTCACGTTGCGACGAATGGCGTGGCAGAGCTGGCCGAGACCGATCGAGAGCGAATCGCCGTCGCCGGAAATGCCGATGTAGGCGAGGTCCTTGTTCGCCGCGTTCGCCCCGGTGGCAAGCGCCGGCATGCGGCCGTGCACGCCGTTGAATCCATGCGACTGGCGAAGGAAGTACGCGGTGGTTTTCGACGAACACCCGATGCCGCTCATCTTCGCCGCGCGATGCGGCGGCAGGTCGAGCTCCCACAGTGTTTGGACGAGCGCGGCGGTAACTGAATCGTGTCCGCAACCTGCGCACAGCGTCGACATCGCACCCTCGTACTCGCGCTTGGTGAGTCCGAGCGCATTCTTCGGGAGCGACGGATGCCGAACCGGGGGTTTTGTAATCGAGGCCATGGAATCAGTTATCAGTTCTGAGTCGTGAGAGATCAGTGAACCAATCAGTGTTGAGTTGCAAGTGATCAGTGTGAGTCAGCTGACAGCTGAGCACTCACACTGAAAACTCAGACTGTGAACTCAGTTGCAAACTGAGAACTCACGACTGAGGACTGAAAACTTCCGTTCGCAACGCCGCGCACGACGCGATCCGCCGTCAATGGCAGCCCGCCATAATCGAGAACCGAAGACATCCGGTCTCGCGCCACACCGGTTTCGATCGCCAGCAACGTGCGCAATTGTCCGTCGCGATTCTGTTCGACGACGTAAACGTGATCGTGCAATTGGATGAACTCCCGCACAGCCGGCGCGAACGGAAACGCGCGAATGCGCATATAGTCGACCGATTTCCCGTCCTGGCGCAGCCGGTCGACGGCCTCGAGCACAGCCGCGTGACAACCGCCCAGCGAAATGATGGCGATTGCCGCCGCGGTGCCGTTGTCGTTGTGCATATGAAATTCTGGCGCCGGGACCGCGGTCGAGGCGGTCATGAGCTTGAGCGCCAAACGATCCACGACTTCCAGATACGCGTCCGAGTCCTCGGTGTACGCCGCATGCTTGTCGTGTCCGGAGCCGCGTGTGAAATACCCGCCCTTCACAGAGGCGCCCGGTAGCGTGCGCGCCGCGATTCCGTCGCCATCGGTGTCGAGATAGCGCGAGAATCGCTGAATCTTCTCGAGGTCGGCGTCGCCAAGCACCTTCCCGCGGTCAGGTCGATAGTTGTCGTTCCACTTGAGCGCAGGACACATCCAGTCGTTCATGCCGATGTCGAGATCCGACACGACGAACACCGGCGTCTGAAAACGCTCCGCGAGATCGAACGCCTCGACGGCGAGATAGAAGCACTCTTCCGGATTCGCCGGAAAAAGCGCGATGTGCTTCGTGTCTCCGTGAGACAGATACGCGATCGACAGCAGGTCACCTTGCTGCGTGCGCGTCGGCATACCGGTCGACGGGCCGGTGCGCTGGATGTCGAAGAAGACGCCAGGAATCTCGGTGTAGTACGCGAGGCCGATGAACTCGCTCATGAGTGAGATTCCGGGGCCGGCGGTCGATGTGAACGCGCGCGCGCCGGCCCAGCCGGCGCCGATCACCATTCCCGCCGCGGCAAGCTCGTCCTCCGCCTGGATGAGTGCATATCTGCGTCGCTTGGTCTCGGGATCGATGCGGAAGCGCTCACAGTATTCCTTGAACGCCTCCATCAACGACGTCGACGGCGTAATCGGATACCACGCACCGACGGTTGCACCAGCGTATACCGCGCCCAATGCCGCGGCAGAATTCCCGTCGAGGAGAATGCTGTCTTTCGTGGCGTCCATCTTTTCGAGACGGAACGGCAACGGGCAATCGTAGTGCGCTTTCGCGTAATCGTACCCGAGCCGAATGGCCGTGTAGTTGGCGTCGAGCAGCGCCTTCTTCTTCGAGAACTTTTCGCGCAGCATGTCGCCGATGATGTCCATGTCGATCTCGATCAGCGCCGCCAAGGCGCCGGCATACGCGATGTTGCGCAGCAACGTCCGCTCACGATCGCCTTGGAACGACTCGACGCACATCCGTCCGAAGGGGATGCCGATGATCGTGATGCCCTCACGAACCAGCGCGTCGTCGAGCGGCCAAGAGGAATCGTATAACAAGTATCCGCCGGGACGGACGGCCGCGACGTCCTTGGCGTACGTCGCGGTGTTGAGCGCCACGACGAGGTCGACGTCTTCGGGTCGCGCCGTGTAGCCGTCCTTGCTGACGCGGATCTCATACCAGGTCGGCAGTCCCTGGATGTTCGACGGAAACACGTTCTTGCCCGTAACCGGAATGCCCATGCGGAAAATGGCTTGCATGAGCAGACTGTTCGCGCTCGCCGATCCGGTGCCGTTGACGGTGCCGATCTTGAAGGCGAAGTCGTTGATGCCCGACGCGCTCGAATGGCCTGACATTTAGCGCGCCCCCACGAGGTGTCCGGGTGATTGCCTTCCGGCGTACGGAATCAGCAGCTCGAATTGACTCATGTCCCACGCCGCCGTCGGACACCGCTCCGCACAGAGACCACAATGCAGGCACACGTCCTCGTCCTTCACCATGATTCGCTTCGTCTGCGGCAACGGAGCGGACGTATAGATCTCTTGCGTCGGATTCTCCGCCGGCGCGGACAAATGGGCGCGTAGATCGAAATCGTTCGAGTAGTCGGGCGTGATCGTGAGACAATTCACGGGACACACATCGATGCACGCGTCGCACTCGATGCAGAGGTTCGCGCTGAAGTGCGTCTCGATGTCGCAGTTGAGACAACGCTCGACCTCTTTCGCCGTTTGCTCGGCGGTGAAGCCGAGCTCCACCTCGACGCCGAGTCCCGCGAATCGCTTCGTGAGCTCGGCGTGCTGCATCTTCGTGCGCGGCAGCGGACTGTAATCGTTGCTGTAGCTCCACGCGTGCATGCCGACCTTCGAGCTGACGAGATTCATCCCCCACGCAGGCCGGTCATTCAAGGAAACGCTCTGGCAGTGATTGTGAATCGAGATCGCCGCTTGGTGACCATGCTCCACCGCCCAGATGATGTTCTCAGGTCCCCACGCGGCATCGCCGCCGAAAAACACACCAGGATGCGTGGACTGCATCGTCTTGCGGTCGACGACGGGCATTCCATTCTTGTCGAACTCGATCCCGATGTCGCGCTCGATCCACGGGAACGCATTCTCCTGACCGATCGCGAGGATGACGTCGTCGCACGGAATCGTGACGGTGTCGATCACTTCGCTTTTCTGCCTGCCGTTCTCCTCGAACCAGCGCAGACGCTCGAGCTCGAGTCCGACAAGCTTTCCGTTCGCGAGAATGAATGTCTTCGGCGCGTGATTCTCGACGATCTCGATCCCTTCTTCCTCGGCGTCCTCCAATTCCCATGGCGATGCCTTGAAGAATTTGCGCGACCGACGCGCAATGACCTTCACATCAGTGCCGCCGAGCCGCCGCGAGGTACGGCAACAATCCATGGCCGTATTGCCGACGCCGATGATCAGCACGCGCTCGCCGATGCGTTCGATGTGACCGAAGTGCGCCGACGCCAGCCACTCGATCCCGATGTGAATGTTCGCCGCGGCTTGTTTGCGTCCGGGAATGTCGAGGTTCTTCCCTGTCGGTGCGCCGCTGCCGACGAACACCGCGTCCCACTGCTCGGCGAGTAGCGCGCGCATGCTCGTCACGGGCGAGTTGTATCGCACGTCGACGCCCATGTCGAGGATGTAGCCGACTTCGTCGTCGAGCACCGAGGCCGGCAAGCGAAACGATGGAATGTTGATGCGCATCAAGCCGCCGGGCTCGGCAAGCTTTTCGAAGATCACGACCTCGTAACCCAGCGGCATGAGATCGTTGGCAACGGTGAGCGACGATGGGCCGGCGCCGATCAGTGCGACGCGCTTGCCATTCTTCTCATGAGGAGCTTTGGGAATGAGGTCGCGCACTTCGTCGCGATTGTCCGCCGCCACGCGTTTGAGACGACAGATCGCGACCGGTTTGCCATCCACCCGTCCGCGCCGGCACGCCGGCTCGCAGGGTCGATCGCACGTGCGGCCAAGGATGCCCGGAAAGACGTTCGATTCGCGGTTGAGGAGGTACGACTCGGTATAACGTCCTTGCGCGATGAGCCGGATGTATTCGGGGACGTTCGTGTGAGCTGGGCAAGCCCACTGACAGTCGACGACTTTATGGTAGTACGCCGGATTGGAAACGTCCGTCGGCGTCCGAGTCGCAACGGGAGGAACGAGGGAGGGCGGTACGACGGGTGCAGACATGCGGCGGGGCTCCTGGCAGGGCCATGGCGTATTAGCCTATGATCAGCCCGGGACCCTCGCGGGGCAAGTGCCACGCACCAGCCGCGCCGCCCGCTCCCTTGGACGACGCCTAGCCAAGACTATTTCACCACCCTCGGGCTACCCAATCAGTATGGCGATGATTGGGTTCACGCGCTCTTCCAATTTCTCCGCACTGAGCTCCAGCGCGCTGACCTCGCGGCCCGAAGCACGCTTGATCTCCTTCTTTTGCTCGTCCGTCAACTCGATGCGAATGCGATCGTCATTCTGTTTCATGGCTTGTTGTCCGGGTTTGAGTTGAGCCGCAAGTAATGGCGCGGGGAAGGCAGGCTCCTCGACGGTCTGTGGTCAGTACTCGACTGGCGCGGTGCCCCCTGCCTTCCTTAGCACGAGAGTAGGAGCGATCCGCTGCTCCAGTTCCTCGACAGCGAATTCGAGCGCGCGACAGTCGGTTGTACGGTTAGAGACCCGCCGAGGGTTTGGTAATCGTGGCCGTCATGTGGAAATCGCTCGGGGCGATGCGTTGCTCGAGCTCATCGATCCCGAGTTCAATGGTCGCGATCTCCTTGCCGGACGCCTCCTTCACCTGGTTCTTCTGTTCCGGCGTGAGTTCGATTCGAATACGCTGGTCGGTGCTCATCGCGCTCTCCTGTGTAGAAAACGAGGCTGCATCACACGCGAGATGAACGGGTTGCCTCGCCGTTCACCCGCGGGCTTTCCGATTTGACAGCTCGGGATAACACAGTCATACGTAGGAACGCCTGCGGACCCGACATTGAGGCTGTTGCGAATTGTCAGCAACGGCCGTGACGCCTAGCGCGCCGCCAGCGGCTGGCCAAGATTAGAGAGACAGCGAACGCGTCGTACCCAGCAACCAGTAATCAGCGATCAGCGAACAGACCCAGGCTCCGGAGCAGAACGATGGGTTACACCGTGCACTTGGGAATGCCGACCGCGATCGAGTCCGCCGCCGAACGGACCCCGTATGCCGCGGTGTTCGAGGACGACGGCAAAGTCGCGTATTTCTACGGCCTCGACACGCGACTCGGCAACCAGCCGGTGCTCGACTCAGTCCATGTCTATCATGTGAGCTCGATTCTCGACCATCCGACGTCCGACCTCGATGTGCACGTGCCATGCGACGTCGAGATCGTCTGGTCGGCTGATCAAGAGCGAGTGGCGCTGTTGCTCAACGGACACCCGTACGCGGCATTCGACTTCGCGGCCAAGCACGCGTACTGCAAGAGCAACTTTCCGCCTGGATCGCGGTGGAGCGAGTCCGGACACGCGTGGGACGATCACTGCGTCGACTTTCTCGACTCGCTGACGTAGAACGCCGGCGTCGGCTCAGTCGACGCCGCTACTTTCGACTCTCCGTGCCTCGCGGCGCCGTGATCACTCTCTCGTCCAAGCCAGCCTGACGAACGAGCGCGGCGAAACGAGGACTCCGGCGGACGATATCAAATGCTTGGTCGGCGGTCGGTATGTAGTCGATCCACATCGGTCCGGTCGCCGCGGCGTTGCGCTCCAGCGCGTCGAGTGCCTTGGCGGTATCGCCGATGGCGAGCATAACGCTCGCTCTCGCCACGTCCGCAAACCAAGGCTTCGGCTGGTTCATCTCGATCGACCGAACGATTCGCATCGCCGAGGCCGTGTCACCCAATTTGGCATAGACGTACGGAGTGTATGACATCGCGACGATTGGGGCGCCGCTCGGGATCAGCCGCCGGGCAACCTCAGGGCGACCGATGGCAAAATTCAGGAGAGAGGCGAGATTCGTCGTTGCGAGCTGAGTCGAATCAAGCTCCACGGCCCGAGCGCTTTCTTTGAGCGCCGAATCCACCCTGCCGTCCAAGAACAACGCGTACGACGTCCAGCCCGACACGAGTCCGGATACGCGCTCCAGTTTTCTTGCTTGGTCGAGATGCGACAGTGCTTCACGCGCGTTCAGGTGGAGAGTCAAGAACCGCGCGTATGTGAAATGCGCCGCGAAGTTGTCGGGTTCGAGCGCGACGGCATGCTCGAACTCCTGGACCGCCTTGTCCCACCGTCCAGAATGCGTGTAGACCGATCCAAGCGCGGTGTGCGCATCGGCCAACGTGCTGTCGAGCGAGAGCGCTCGGTTCGCCGCGTTGACCGCGCGATCCTGAACTTCCGCGGGCGGCGTTCCGTAAAAGTACGGATAGTACTCGAGCGCCGTCGCGAGAGCGGCGTAGGCACGCGCGAAATTCGGGTCGAGAGTAATCGCCTGCTCGAAATTGGCCGCGGCCTGTTTGATCCCCGAGCCGCGGCGCTTCACGAGCTCCTGTCCGACGAGATACAGGTCCAGCGCGGCGCTGTTGGTCGTGCCCACGGTCGAGATCTTCGACGCTTGCTTGGCGAAGTCGCCGCCCAACCGCGAGCGAAGCGTCTCGGTGATCGTGCGCGCGATATCGTCGCTCACCGAGCCAAAGTCCTTCGGATCTCGATTGAATGTGTCGGACCAGAGCTCCCCTCGAGTCATCGAGTCGTTGAGCTGTGCCGAGACGACGAGTCGCCCTCCACTTTCACGCAGCGTACCGGTCACGAGGAACCGAGCACCGAGTGCGCGCTCGACTGATTGCACGTCTATGTCGCGCCGATCCTTATAGCGGTAAGCGGCGGTGCGACCGGTGACCTGAATTCCCGCGGTCTTGCCCATCGCGGTGAGGATCTCGTCGCTGATGCCGTCGGCTCGATACTCGAGCGCGGTGTCCCGTGCCAGATTCGTGAATGGAAGGACCGCGAAAGCGAATCGTTCATTGTCAACGCGATGCTCGGCGGCCCGAATGCGATGGAGGCCGTATGCTGCGGTCGCAATGGCCACACACGCGAGTGCCACGCCGGCCGCTCGTGTTCGCGTTGAGCGAAGCGGCGTCCACGCGACGGGTCCCGAGGCCGTAGCATCGAGTGCTCTCAGCAAATCGCCGGCGCTCTGTGGTCGTCGACCAGGATCTTTTTCCAAGCATTGGCCGATGAGTTGCGCGACGGGGGCGGGAACATCGGCTCGCGCTTCGACAACCGCACGCGGCGTGTCTCTGAAGTGCGCCGCAATGATGCGGTGCGGCTCCAGACCGTGAAACGGTGGCTTGCCCGTGAATAGCTCGTATGCCAAACAGCCAAAGGCGTACATGTCGGCCCGATGGTCAGTGGTCGGATCACCGGCGGCCTGCTCCGGCGCCATGTAGGCCGGAGTTCCGATGCCCACGCCAGTCTGTGTAATCGCATCCGAGCCGGGCCCGCGCGCGGCGCCGATTGCCTTCGCGATTCCAAAGTCCGTGACGACCGCGGTGCCGCCCGACAACAGGACGTTCCCGGGTTTGATGTCGCGGTGCACGACGCCGCGTTCGTGAGCGTACGCCAGCGCGCGAGCGACGTCGCGCAGGATGCTTACCGCATCGCCGATCGGAAGCGGACCTTCACGCTCAAGACGCTCGCGCAAGGAGCGCCCGTCGACGTGCGGCATGGTGTAGTACGGGAAGCCTGCCGCAACGCCGGCGGCGAGCAGCGGAACGATGTTCGCCTGCTGCAATGAAGCGGCGAGCTTGATCTCCCGCTCGAATCGCTCGACGCTGATCCCCGCCGCCAGCTCGGGCGCGAGCATCTTGATGCAGACCTTTCGTCCGAGCCCGGGTTCGTCGGCAAGAAAGACGCGCGACATCCCGCCGCCGCCGATCTCACGCTCCAATCTGTATGCTCCGCCGAGTGACGTTTGGAGCTGGGCCAGCACATCCGCGGTCGGCGGCGGCGACTCTCCGGCGCTCATGGGTTCATCATCTCGCAGAGCAGCATGCGCGCTTTTGGCCTCGAATCGCTCGAACGCGCAGAACATGAGCCTTCGTCCACACGTTTGCAACGTGTGATCGTCGCGTCATGCGAGCTGTTTGGGAGGCTCACGCCGTCGCGAAAACGTGGTGCTCCTGGCAATCTGACTCCGCCCTCTCGAAATTGCGGAGGCAGATTGTATTCCCGCTCAGGAGCTTCCATGCGAAGGGTGTTCGTTCTCGCTGCTTTGACGGTCGGACTCTACCTCGGCAACGCTGCTCAGGCTCAACAACCAACGGGTCGCGGTCGCGGCGGCGGACGCGGAACGCCCATCCAAGCCGGTGAGGCGTGCCCTCAAGGAACCACCGAGATTCGCCCTCGGAGCTGCATGGCACCGGAACTCCCGGCGCCGAGTATTGTCGACTACCGGCCGCACTCGACTCTCGTGACGCCGATTCACATGGTGAAGACGGCCAAATACCCCGCGATCGATTTTCACGGACATCCTCAAGGTCTGCTCGGCTCTGCCGAAGGCTTGGCCACGATGGGCGCGGCGCTCGACAGCCTCAACGTCCGCATGATGGTCTCCGCCGACAATTCCTCGGGCGACCGACTGAAGAGTGCACTCGCCAACATTCGCGCGTCGGAGAAGATGAAGGACCGAGTTCGAATGCTTGCCGGAATCAATTTCCAAAATGTTGGTCCCGGCTGGGCGGAAAAGGCGATCGCGCAACTCGAGGCCGACGTCGCCGCGGGTGCGGTGGGTGTCGGCGAGATCTCGAAGAGTCTGGGGCTCTCGATCAAGAAGCCCGACGGGTCTCGTCTCAAGATTGACGATCCGGAGTTGGATCCGATCTGGGACGCCTGTGCGCGGCTCAAGCTTCCGGTGTTCATTCACACCGCCGACCCGCAAGAATTCTTTCAGCCGATCGATTATACCAACGAGCGATGGCTCGAGCTCGCGCTGTTCGGCGATCGTCGCTATCCGCAGGATCGCTTTCCCAGCTTCGAGACGTTGATGGCGGAGCGGGACAATCTGTTCCGCAAGCATCCGAAGACGATCTTCGTTGCCGCCCACCTCGGCTGGCACGCCAACGATCTCGCGCGGCTCGGCAAGATGTTCGATGAGATGCCGAACGTGTATTCCGAAGTCGGCGCCGTGCTCTACGACATCGGCCGCCAGCCGCGCGTCGCGCACGACTTTTTCGTCAAGTATCAGGACCGGATTCTGTTCGGCAAAGACTCGTTTCAGCCGGAAGAATATCCGTACTATTGGCGCGTGTTCGAGACGCACGACGATTACTTCGACTATTACCGGAACTACCACGCGTTCTGGAAGCTCTACGGCATCGATCTTCCAGACGCGGTGCTGAAGAAGATCTATTATCAGAATGCGCTAAAGATTACGCCGGCGCTGCCGCAAACGGGCTGGCCGAAGTAAGCCGAACTACTTCTTCGCGGCGAGACGCTCGAAGCGCGGATTCCCGCGCAGCGGCGCATAGTTCGGATCGAGGCGCAGCGTCGCCGGCGTGACATCGGTGGCCGGCACGGTCAGCAGCTTCTCGAACATGTCGAGCGCGCGCTCTTTCTCGCCTGCCTGCAACAGAATTCGCGCGACCTGGAAGCGATAGTACGGACCCGACGTCGCATCGAGCGAGGTCTCGCGCAACGCGAGCGATCGGTCGGCATCAGCGATTGCTTCGGCGCGATGTCCGGCAAGCGCATTCGCGCGTCCGCGAATTTCGGTGAGCTGTGCGTCATCCGGAAATTGATTGGCCCGCGGCACGACGTAATGAAGTGAGCTGTCGCCCCAGATCCGCCCGTGCGCGGTATCTCCCAAAAGGAGAAGCGTTCGCCCGATCTTGAGAGAACCCATCCCGGCGTCTTTGTAGAAATCCGTCGGTTTCGCTGCGACGATCTTGCGCAGCAATGGGGGCTCGAGCACCCACATCATTTCCTGATAGTAGGCGAAGCGGATTGCGATCGTGGTGCTGTCGACGTGAGTCAATGCCGTGGCGATCGTGCGTTGCGCTTCAGGCATGTTATCCATCATCACCAGAATCCGGACCTTTCCCTGCACGGCGTCCAAATTCGACGGAGAGACCGCCAAGATGCGATCCCATTCCGCCACCGACTCCTGATAACGACCGACGTAGGCGAGCACGTTCGCTGACCGACGCATCGTCCCAACTGATTTTGGGTCGATCCGCCGGGCGCGCTGTATGTGCACGAGCGCCGAGTCGAACATACCGAGCTGCGCCTCGCTCTGGCCGGCGGCCGTGAGGAGGTCGGCGTTGTTGGCGTCGGTCTTGAGTGCGCTCGCTAGCTCGTCGTACGCGGCGCGAAACTCTTTCTTCACGGTGCGCTGGTACGCCGCCATGACGCGATGCGCGTTGCTCGAACCTGGAGCAAGCTGCTGCACGCGTTTGACCGCCCGGAGCGTGGCCGAGTCCAGCGCCACGGTCGGATGATCGCCGAACATCGCGCTCTGTACCATCGCGATTCGTACCCACGCATCCACGAACCCACTATCCAACGCCACGGCTTGCTCGTAGTGCGGTAATCCTGCCTCGAGCACTTTTGGGTCCGTGTTCCCAAACGCTTCAGTGATCTTCTCGCCCCGTAGATACTCGTCGTAGGCGTCGAGATTCTTCGTCGGCTGGGCCGCGAGCTTTGCTTTCACGCCGGCACCCATCTCGACGTCGAGCGCCTCCGCTACCTGGGTGGCGATCGTGCTTTGCGTCGCGAACACATCGCTCATCTCGATCTGGAACGGCTGCTGCCATTTGGTCGAGTTGTCCCTGACCCGAATGAGCTCCGGCGTCACACGCACGGTCTTCTTTCCGTCGGCCGCGACTGCCCAGCGCACGGTACCGGTGAGCACATAGGCGACGCTCAGCTCATTGCCGATCTCGCCGGCGGTCTTCTTCGTTCCGCGGTATTGATTCGCGCTCGATCGTGCGGTGACACGCAGG
The DNA here is from genome assembly GCA_036002925.1 of Gemmatimonadaceae bacterium. Taxonomy (GTDB): domain Bacteria; phylum Gemmatimonadota; class Gemmatimonadetes; order Gemmatimonadales; family Gemmatimonadaceae; genus JAQBQB01. Next base: position 32,858 of record DASYSU010000164.1, read on the forward strand.
GTCGGTATGCCCGCGAGCTTACCGCGCACCTCGTCGGTGATGCCGTCGGCGAAGTACGCATCTTCCGCCGATCCGGTGCTCTCGAACGGGAGAACGGCCAGTGTCTGACTGTTGGGATCCACGTGTGTGCGACGCCAGGCAAACAACCCGCCGAGTCCGATGAGCACACCGAGTGAGAACACGCCGAAGATAGGCGTACGCCAACGACGCGTCGTCTGAACCGATGGCGCCTTGGCCGCGGGTATCGACTCGGTCGTTGCGGTCGACATCGTGGCACCGAGCGCGTCAGAGAACGCGCCCACGGTGGCATAGCGATCCGCCGGCACACGAGCGAGAGCCTTTGCCAGAACTGCGTCCAACGCCTCGGTCACTCCTGGACGTACGGCGTGAATGGGGCGCGCATTCTCGGTAAGCATGCGCGCGATCACCGCTTGCGCGTTCGCTCCGGTGAACGGTGGCTCGCCGGCGAGCATCTCATAAAGCACGCAGCCGAGGGCGTAGACGTCGCTGCGTTCATCGAGTTGACGTTCACCGGTTGCCTGCTCCGGGCTCATATAGCCTGGAGACCCGACGCTCATCCCGGTTCCGGTCAGTCCACTCTGGGCGTCGGCTGCGCCAAGCGCGCGGGCGATGCCAAAATCGGCGACGAGCGCGTGCCGACCGCTGAGCAGAATATTCTCGGGCTTGATGTCGCGATGGATGACGCCGTGCTTGTGTGCGTACTCCAGCGCGTCGGCCACTTCGCGCGTAATGCCGATCGCGTCGGCAATCGGAAGTTGGCGCTCGCGCTCGAGGCGACTGCGCAGCGGTTCGCCGTCGATGAACGGCATCGCGAACCACAGCCGTCCGTTGATCTCACCCGAATCGAAAACGCCGACGATGTGCGGATGTTGAAGTCGCGCGGCAAGCTTGATCTCGCGCTCGAATCGCTCGGCGCCGAGCGATGCAGCGACTTCGTCGTGCAGAACCTTGAGCGCTATCGGACGGTCATGCCGGACGTCGTGCGCGAGATAGACGATGGCGAAACCGCCGCGTCCCAACTCACGCTCGATCCGGTACCGACCCGTAAGCGCCTTGGCGAGGGCCTCGACTTCGGGCAATGTGCACTCCGCGGGGATCGAACGGACACAACGCTACACGCGGAGCTAACCGCCGTCTAGTGGTACGCTCGCCGGTTGGACTTTTTCGCGCCCTCGATGAACGTCCGGCCGCGCGACGTGAGTTGCGTTCGGACTCCACGGAATCTCCCCGTCGTCAGGATGAATTCCGGTTCGGTCGTAACGGTCAGGTATCCTCGCGCCTCGAGCTCGAGCAGACGATCGACGAATGCATCGAACAGCTCGACGGCATCCGCTTGGTCGCCCGGGCGATAAAACTCGCGCATGGTTGCGGCGCGTTGCACGAGGTCTCGGTCCGATTCCGCCATCAATCGGCACTCCCTTGAGGTTCAGCCAATCTTCCTGGCCCCGTCATCGGGATTGATCGAGAGACGCCGCGTCCAGCAATTTGTTAATGGAGTGCTCGCGTCCCGCCCTCGCTGCCATCTCGATGACGACCACTGACCTCGTTCGTTTCCGTCTCAGCAATCAGCGTCTTGTCGGGCGCCCCTGCTCAACGCCGGCCCGGGTGGTCGAGCATCTCGGCGCGGTTCAGGCCCAAGATTATGGTGGTGCCAAGTGGGCAATCGCACAACGCACCGGCGGCGTGACTGACGCGGACGTCGAGGGCGCGTTGTGCGCCGGAGTGGTGCTTCGGACGCACGTGCTTCGTCCGACCTGGCACATCGTTCCGGCGGCCGACATCCGCTGGATGCTCGAGCTCACCGCGCCTCGCGTTCGGGCGCTCATGGCCCACTACGACCGCAGGCTGGGACTCGATGACGCGCTCTACAACCGTAGCAACCGGGTGATGGAGAAAGCGTTACGCGACGGCAAATTCTTGACGCGCGCCGAGGCAGGGGCGGTCTTGGTCCGTGCGGGCATCGATCCCGGTGGGTCGCAGCGACTCGGCCATCTCCTGATGCGTGCCGAGCTCGATGGCGTCGTGTGCAGCGGACCGCGGCAGGGAAAGCAGGCCACCTACGCGCTGCTCGCCGAACGGGCGCCGAAAGCGAAGGCCCTTCCTCGTGAGGAGGCGCTGGCCACGCTCGCGACGCGGTACTTCACCTCGCATGGTCCCGCGACGGTGAAGGATTTTGCTTGGTGGTCAGCGCTCACGGTCGCCGATGCATCGCGGGCGGTCGAGTCGGCGCACGAAACATTGAGGCGCGACCTCTTCGACGGGGTTCGCTACTGGTCGGGTGCGGTTGGCCCGGGCAAGACACGAGCGTCCGGTGCCGTCCACCTTCTGCCCAACTTTGATGAGTATCACGTGGCCTATAAGGATCGAGCGATGCTCTCCGCCGGGACCGGCACCGGGACCGGTCGTATGCCGGGGCTCGGCGACAACGTTCTGGCCATCGACGGTCGGCTCCTCGGTACATGGAAGCGCACCGTCGGTCCAAAAGGGGTCGCCGTACGCGTATCGACCGTGCGACGTCTGAAGAAAACCGAACGAGACGCCGTGGCGGACCAGGTGAAACGTTATGGCGAATTTCTGGGGCTTCCGGCGTTCTTGGCCCTTTGATCGCGCGACGGTTGGCTACTTCTTGACGACCAGCGACGAATACGCGATGCCGTCCGACCACGCCCCTGTTGGCGCGTAGCCGACGATTGTGCCGCGCTCGAGATCGATCGTCACCATTCGATTCCGCCCCTGAAGGGTCACGAATGCCCAGTGGCTGTCGTCGGAAATGACGACCCCTTCGGGCGAAGGCGACCCAGGCGCTTCCGCCGTCGCAACCAAGCTGTCGCGCGGCACGTCGATCATGAAACGCTGATGCCGGTTGTCCACGTCGAACACGCGGATCGTCGCCTTCATCGGGTCGGTGACCACGGCGCGGCGTCCGTCGGGTGATATCGCGAGACGGTAGGGAAGACCGAACCCGCGCAGCGTGTCTGTGGCCACACCTGTGCGCGTGTCGACCACGAGGACGACGCTGTCGCGGTTGCTGCCCACCCATGCGAAATTGCCGTCGGGCGTGATGGCGACACCCTCAGGCTGCCGCGCGACGGGAATGACCTTGGGCTCGCCGCCGGACGTCGTCGAGAGGACGCTGATCGTGTTGTCGGCGATGTTGCCTGCCACCATCCGGTCTCCACCGGCCGATATCCCAACCATGTGCGTCGCGCGTCCGTTGGTCGGCAGCCGTTTCACGAGCGCGCCGCTGCGCGCATCGACGAGAATGACCGACTTGCTCGTCTCCGAAGTCACGGCGACGAGCGAATCCCCGGGAAGAAATTTCATCCCGTGTGGTCGTTGGTCCTCACGCAGCTCGATTGTCCGCGCCACCGCAAGCTTGCCGATGTCTATGACCGTGATGCTGTTTCCCGGCTTTCCGCGGACGCCGTAGTTCGACACGAGCGCCCAGCGTCCGTCATGCGAAGCGGCGACCTCGTGGGGTCCCTCACCGGTTGGCAGAGTGGCCAGCACCTTTCCGGTCGCCGCGTCGATGATCGTTGCCGTGTTGTCGTTCATGTTGCTCACGATCACCGTACCGGTGGGGTGATTGCCTTGCGCGCGAGCGGGCGCCATGGCTAGACAGGACAACAGCGTCGCGAACGTAATCGTGTGAATGCGTTGCATCAGAAGTCTCGGAAGAGAGGATCGATCGGTTCGGTTGCTTTCACTGCGAGCTCGTTGATCCGGCGAGGAACGCGCTTTGGCACCTCGCAACGATACGCGCGTCCCCGACCTTCTCGGCAAATGCGGCGAACGCGCCGGTCGGTCCGCGCCACAGCAGCTCGTCGACGTCCTTGAACAAGGGCGCATTCGTTCTCAACGTTGCCAGATCCTTGAACAGCAGCGCCAAGTTTCGCCGATCGCCAAGCACGTCCGGAGGAAAATCCTCGATCTTCCCGTGACGGTTGATGAGGCGCGCCGCCGTCACGGCGCCAATGCCTGGAATCCCCGGGTAGCCGTCGGCAGCGTCGCCGACCAATGCGAGATAATCGGGAATCAACATCGGCTCGACGCCAAACTTGGCGCGTACCGCTTCGGCGTTCCGAATTTGCTGCGTCTTACGATCGATCTGCACGACCCGGTCGCCGCGAACGCACTGCGCGAGATCCTTGTCGGGCGTCCAAATACAAATCTTTTCAGCGAGCGGATTCTCGGCGGCGATGCGCGCGCCCGACGCCAACCCGTCGTCGGCCTCGAGCTCCACCATCGGCCATACGGCGACGCCCATGGCGGCGAGCGCGTCCTCGAGCGGATGAAATTGGGCCAACAACGCGGGTTCGACCCCTTCACCCGTTTTGTACCCGTCCCAAAGATCGTTGCGAAATGATTCGATCACGTGATCGGTCGCCACCGCGAGATGTGTCGCGCCGGTCTCGAACATCTGCAGCACCGTGTTCAGCACACCGATCATCGCGCCGTACGGAGGATCCTCGCCCTTCGTGAAGCGGCGTATCCCGTAAAAGTGGCGAAACAACTCGTACGTGCCGTCGAGCAGATGAACGACCATGCGGGAGTATACGACACCGCCGTCACCGACGTCTACCGAGATGACGAGTATCCGTATACCTTCGCGGTCGGCCGTGAACGCAACGTCTACACTTCGCGAACAACTGAGAGATCGATGACCAGACGCCTCGCAATGCTGATGGTTTTCCCCGTGCTGTTGTTGGCGGCCGCATCGTGCGCCAACAAGTCGCAGCCCACGAAGACCAGCGGGGCGACGCAAGCGCCGGATTCGTTTCGCGTTGCCTTCGAGACGAGCCGTGGACCGTTCGTGGTCCAGGTGAACCGGGCCTGGGCGCCACGCGGCGCGGATCGATTCTATGACCTCGTGCAGCAGCACTTCTTCGACGATACGCGATTCTTTCGCGTGGTTCCCGGTTTCGTCGTCCAATTTGGTCTCAGCGGCGACCCGAAAAAGAACGAGCCATGGGACAAGCGCCTTCCGGACGACTCCGTCCGACAGACCAATGCACGCGGCACGATCGTCTTTGCCACGCAAGGCCCCGACACGCGCACGCACCAACTGTTCATCAACCTCGGTGACAACGCGCGCCTCGACGACATGGGCTTCGCACCGATCGGGCGTGTGGTCGACGGGATGAGCGTCGTCGATTCACTCTATAGCGAGTACGGAGAGTCTCCAGATCAGCAGTCCATCCAGACGCTCGGCAACTCGTACCTCGATCGCACCTTTCCGAAGCTCGATCGGATCAAAACGGCGAAGGTCTCGACGGCGCCATGATCGTGGCGAGCTCTCGGAACCGGCAAAGTCCATTTGCCAATTGCATCTGACGAGGGCTGCGACACTCCGGCTCGAACAGGCGCGGCGACGCAACGAGCACTGCGAGACACCGCGCCCGCGACGTTGCCACGTTCAGTCGATTGAGGCTGTAGAGAAATTCCATTCCGCGTGGTGCGTCCTCAGGTCGCGACGTCGCCATCGAGTAGATCACGACCGGTGCTTCCTGCCCTTGGAACCTGTCTACGGTTCCAACGCGTGCGCCGGTTGACGAGAGTCGTTCCGATAGCCGAGTGACCTGCGCGTTATATGGTGCGACGACGAGCACGTCGGCTCCGCGAATGGTCGCCTCGTTGCCACTGGCATCGATCCACGTAGCGCCAGTCGTCGTGAGCCGACCAACGAGCGCAGCGACGACATCGACTTCTTCCAAGGACCAATTTCTGTTGCCGTCATGGTCGACGCCGACGAACGCCAGCCCGACGCTCGGAATTCGTTCAACGCCGGCGATACGCTGGCGGTCGAGACCCGATCGCGACGTCAATCGCCCGTCATAGAACAGCTCTGACGTGAATGCGCAGATCGTCGGCGCGAGACGCCACGTTTCGGGAAGAAAGATTCCACGGTCGGCGGGGACCGTCTGACGTCCCTGGAGAATATGCTCGAGAGCCGAGACCCCGACTCCGTCGGGGTGCGTCCCCTTGCGTGGTTGCTCGAGTTGGCGCGGGTCGCCTAGTAGTACGACGCTGTTAGCTGCTTGTGAGACGGCAAGAACGTTTGCGAGCGCCATCTGTCCAGCCTCGTCGACGAACAAGACGTCGACCGACGCGGCGAACTCCGGTCGGGCCCACAGCCACGCCGTTCCACCGACGACGTTCGCCTCGCCCGACCGGAGCGCCGCGAGCGCCTCGGAATTCTCGGCGAACGATTTCACGCGGTCATTCTCACCGCCGTCGTCTTCCTCGCCATTCTTGTGCGCGAGCCGCACCGCGGCTGCGGTCTTGTCCGCGTGTTCTGCGATCTTGTCGAGAAGATGGCGAATGACTTTGTGACTCGTCGCGGTGACTCCGACTCGTTTCCCCTGGCGAACCAGCTCGCAAATCATTCGGGCTCCACAGAACGTCTTCCCGGAGCCCGGCGGGCCTTGAATCGCGAGGACTGTTTCGCTGAGCCCTTCGCCGACACGCACGGCAAAGTCGACAGCGTTCTCGTTCGCGCGCTTTGTGAACTCACCGGCCGCCAGTCGCGGCGCGGCGGCGACAAGTAACGCAAGCCCGGCACGAAAACCATCGCGCCCATCGGCGACGCTCTCGCCGATCCGCGACAACGCATCCTCCATGGTGCCGCTAGGGACGTGTGAGAACGCGAACATCGCCGACGGATGTGTCTCAGCACACGATGGTCCTTTCTCGACGTCGATTGTCGAGCCGGCCCGATCGACCGCGACGACTTTGCCGAACGTCGTCTGATCCTGCAGGCGAACCTTGTCTCCGGGATCGATCTCCATTTCCTGCGGCGGATACCGGTATCGGTCGACGACAGATCGCGTCGCTCGTCCCGTCTTGCGGCTCACGGCGGGACCAACGCGTTCGACGAACGTCATGCCGGCGACCGCGCCACGTTCATCGTAGAGATCTTCTTCAGCCAAGTCGCACAGGCGAAAGTATTCCCACCAAGTGGCCCTGTCCTCGCGCCGATGGTAGTCGAGCATGTATGCGAGCAACCATCGTCCTTGTTGCTCCTCATCGCGCTCGGATCGAACCTCCGGCACGCCGGACAACAATCGGGCGCGGAGCTCGTCGACCTTCTGTGCGCGCTCGTCGACCGCGGCTGGCGCGGCGCCGTCGGCCAGCAGCCGCCTCGGAACCGCAGTGCCCGTTGCTTCTAAGTCCGCACGGACGCGTTCGAGCCACCGATGCAGCCACAACGTCGAGACGCAATCGTCCCGATTGTAGCCCTCGACCAGTTGCCGCGCTTCCTGCGGGATGGATTCCGGCGTTCCCGACTCCAAGCCGTATTCCATCTCTCGCAGGCTCTGATTCGCGCGAGTAAGCGAGACCACGCGCTCAAACCCATACAGCGGCTCGAGATTCTTGATCGAGTATCGCTCGACTCCCGCACGGAGCGCCTGCCGCACGACCGCATACAGATCAATGAAGCGTCCGGCCCGCAACATCGCGTCGAGCTCTCGCTCGCGCGTTGCGTATCGGCCCATCAGTCGCTTGAACGCGGCCGGTTCGTACGGTGCATAGTGATAGACGTGCATGCCCGGATGCTCGAGCGCCGCGTGCGTGATCCGATCGATCACCGTTTCGAAGCCACGCCGCTCTTCTCGATCCGTGAACGCCCACGTCGACTCGTATCCGCCATCGGCGGTTGCGATGCCGAACAGATACTCGCGTCCACCCTCGGCCGCGAATTCGTCGCCCTCGAGGTCGAGAAAGAGATCGCCCGGCGTCGGCTCAGGCAGCCGGCACAATCCCTTCTCGGGCTCGACCGGCAACAACAGCTCGTGTAAGGGAGGATTCTTGCCGCGTGACTCGAGCTGCAGACGCGCCTGCTCGCGCACACGAACATATGTCTCCGCGGAGCCCCGCTTCGGTTTGAAGGTGAGTGGGATCGGAACTCCTGCGAGGCCCGTGAGTGTACTGATCGATCGCGCCTCCAACTCGCGCCGCTGCGTGCGCGTGATTCCGGCGACGAGCGACAGGTGATCATCGGCGCGGCGCTTCGTCGCACAGTCGATGCTCCAATGACAGATCTGACAGGGCTCGACCGGCTCCGGATAGTTGTCGACCACCACGCGTTCGTGTCCGAGCGCGACCGTCTCGACCATCTTCCCGCGAACCATCCGGAAGTAGGCCGCATAGTCGTCGACCCGGTACGTGTGTACCGGCGTCGTCACGTCCGGCGTCACAACGTGAAAGCACTCGGGTCGTACACCTTGGGCCGCCGCGAGCATCTCCGAGTAGAGGCCGAGCTGCATGATCGTGCCGGCCCGCGTTTCTCGCGCGAGCTTCGTATCAGAGATCTCGTACGACCAGTCGCCCAATGAGCTCGGCCGTGCGACGCGTCGCATCACATCGGGCTTGCCGAACC
>DASYSU010000165.1:0-14076 GCA_036002925.1 Gemmatimonadaceae bacterium
GAAAGGCTTCGCTGCTGCGCGTCGGTCGGCGGCATCGACGACGATTCGATCGCCGCGGTGAGGTCGAACAATCGTCCGATGCCGGACGTGATGCTGTTGCCGCGCGCGCGTTGGCGAAGCGTGGTGATCTCAGTCGAGAGCGATTTTGCGGCGCTGTCGGATGACAGCTGTTCCTTCGCTTCGCTCAAGACGCCATCGATTGCATTGAGTGCGGTCACCACGTCGTAGTACGTACGGCTGATGTCGCGAGCGCGGAGATTGATCGCCGCGCGATCGCGCAATCCAGCAGGTGTGCTCGCGCCCCGTGGATCGTTTCGCACTTGCACTTTTTGTGTGACGGTGCGTCCGCGCGCCGTCAGAGCCACCGTGTATTCGCCGGCGGGCACATACGGTGCGCGCGGCGGACCATAGAACCCGGAGTCCGACGGCGGCGGAACGTACTTGAACTGGTAGCGCAGGTCCCACAGGACTCGATGCGTGCCCGGTCGATCGGGGCCGACCATTTGATTCACCACGCCACCGTCCGCTGCGATCACTCGGATCCTCACGGTGTCGGCCGACGGTGGATCGTTGGCGACCACGTACGAGATGTACGTGCCGATCGGCGAGTTCTTGGCGACGAATGCGTTGCCGCCGGGCCACGGAAGATCGCGATACGTCTGGACCTCCGTAGCCGATCGCGCCGGCAGTAATCGGACGTCATCGCGCGACGCGGATTCCTCGAGCGGCGCGATGTCCTCGAGGAGGATCACACCGCGGCCATGCGTGCCGAGGATGAGATCGTTGCTCTTGGAGTTGACGATGATTCGATCGATCATCACCGGCGGCACGTTGCCGGTCGCCGCCGACCAGTGGCGGCCGCCGTCCGTCGTCCAATAGAGACCGAATTCCGTTCCGACAAAGAGCAGGTTCGCGTTTCGAGGATCCTCCTCGAGCGTCTTCACCGGCTTCCAACTCGGCAAGTCGCTCGAGATCGACGTCCACGAAGCTCCACCGTCGGTGGTCTTGAACAGATAGGGCTTCTCGTCGTCGTCCCAATGACCGTCGAACGCGACGTACGCGGTACGCGGGTCGTGACGTGACGCATACACTTTGCTCACGTAGCGCGTTGGCGTCATGCCGAAGCGCGATGTGAGATCGGTCCAGTGACCGCCGCCGTCGGTCGTCATCTGGACGTTGCCGTCATCCGTGCCGACGTAGATCGTGCCGCGGGCGTTCGGCGACTCGCTGATGGTCGTGATGTTGCCGTACGCGCTCACACCATCGTTGGCCGACAGCGATCGGCCGGCGGGAAATCCGTCGCCGACGCTGAGACCGGCGCGGCTCACGTGTTTCGTCACATCGGGACTGATCTCCTGCCACGTGGTCCCGCGGTCGGTCGACCGCAGCAGCTTCTGCGCGCCGATGTACAAGGCGTGCGGATCGTTGGGCGACTGCTGCATCGCCGTGTTCCAGTTGAAGCGATACGGATCCTGACCCGCCGGCGCGACGGGCTGAATGAACCGCTCTTCACGCGTCACCATGTCGGCGAGAAACGCGCGACCGTTCTGCGAATTCGCATGGATGAATCGTCGATCCAGCGGATCGACCGCCGACTGAAATCCGTCTCCGAACCCGGTATTCTGAACGTCCAGGTTCGTCATGCCCCCGCGCGAGTAGGTCGCGCTCGGAAAGGCCCACGACCCGTTGTCCTGCGCGCCACCGTAGATCCAATACGGCTCTCGATCGTCGATCGCGATGTCGTAGAACTGGCTGATCGGGAGATTGTCGATATAGCTCCAGGACCGGCCGTTATCGTATGAGAAGTACACCCCGCCGTCGTTGCCAAGCATGACGTGTTGCGGCTGCTTGGGATCGATCCACATCGCGTGGTGATCGGGATGCGCATACGCCGCGATGGAATCGCCTGAGAATGTCGCGCCGCCATCGTTCGACGCCAGCAGCGCGGTGGCAAGCAGCCACACGTGATTCGGGTTTTGGGGATCGACGCGGACCTGACTGAAGTAATTGCCCCGCTGATTCACGGAGTTTTTGCGCACCCACGTCGCGCCGCGATCGTCGGAGCGATAGACGCCACCGCCCGGCGGCGACGCCTCGATGATTGCGTACACCACGTTCGGATCGCTCGCCGCCATGTCGAGCCCGATCCGACCGAGGTCGCCGGCCGGCATGCCGCTCGTCACGCGCGACCACGTGTCGCCGCCGTCGGTCGATCGCCACAATCCACTGCCCGGACCACTGCCGGCGAAGCCGAATTCTCGTCGGCGCCTCTGGTACGTCGCGGCGAGCAGCGTCCGTCCGTCGGGCGACATCACGACGTCGGTCGCTCCCGTATTCGCGTCGACACCCAACACTTTCTTCCACGTCGCGCCGCCGTCTTTCGTTCGATAGAGACCACGCTCCTCGTTCGGACCGAAGAGATGGCCTACGACGGCGACGAAGACGAGGTCGGGGTTGCGCGGATCGACAACGATGCGGCCGATGCTCTGCGTTTCGCGCAGGCCCATGTGCCGCCACGTCGTTCCACCGTCGGTCGACTTGTAGACGCCGTCGCCCCAGGTGGAGCTCTGTCGATTATTCGCCTCACCCGTGCCGACCCAAACGACATTCGGGTCACTCGGTGCAATGGCGATGTCGCCGATCGACAGCGTGTTTCCATACTTGTCGAAGACGGCGTCCCAGGTCGTCCCGTTGTTCTTACTGCGAAAGACGCCGCCCGCGGCGCTGGCAACGAAGATGATGCGCGGATCGCTCGCCACTGCTTCGATGTCGTCGACGCGACCGCCGAACGCCGCGGGGCCGAGATGCCGCCAGCTCGAATCGTTCGGCCACGGTTGGGCGATGGCGACGGCTGGCTCCTGACGACGCGGGGCGGTTCGTTGAGCGGCCGCCTGACGGGATGCGGCGAGACAGAGAACGGCGGCTGTCGCGAAACGGAGGGGGGGCATCGACCATACACGCACGCCGACCGACAACCCTACTACTGGTAGTGCTCAGTTCTGAGTTTTGAGTCGTGAGTGACCTTCGGAGAGTGTTCAGTTCTCCGTCGTGAGTCCAAGTTTTCAGTGCCAACGGAGCCCTTCGTCGGCCTCACAACTCAGCACTCACCACTTCCGACTGGCGACTCAGCACTCACAACTGAGTTGCCGTTCGACTCACGACTCAAAACTCAGAACTGAGTACTGTCGAGCTCTCCCGCCAGGGCCGCGCGAAGACTCGCCATTCCCTTGCTGAGCTGATTCGCGACCGTCTGCTCGGCGATGTTCATGACTTCCGCGATCTCTTTATACGAGAGATCGTGGTAGCAGCGGAGGACGAGAATCTCGCGTCGCCGGTCGGGTAGGCGCGCGATCTCGCTGTCGATGAGCGCCCGCAGCTGCGCGCTATCCGCCCCGTCGTGCGCCGTCGCCGGCGTCGCGTGAAGCTCGAGGAAGGTGAAGGCGCTTCGCTCGTCGGCAAGCTCCCGACGATGCTCGCTCACCGCGTAATTGCGGGCGATCCGACAGAGGAGCGCGCGCAACGATCCCGCCTCGCCCCACTGCGCGCGCCGATCCCACAATTGACAGAAGGTCCGCTGCGCCACGTCTTCGGCGGCGTCCCGAGAGCGGGTGAGCCGGTCGACGTAGTCGACGACGAGCGTCCAATACCGAGCCAGGACGAGCTCCAGGGCTCGCGCGTCGTCACGCTTCAGGCGTGACAGCAGATCGTCGTCCGAGAGCTGGCGGGGCAGCGGCTTGGAAGCGGCGATGTCGAGCGAGCTCTTGGATAACAGCAGGTGCGGGCGCACGGGCGAACCTCACGTGACGCGCGGTGGGGCGGCGATTTGTGGCGGGGAACGACGGCGCGAATATGTTGATGGTGTACCGGTTGCGCAATGATGAATGGAATTCGTCGTCCGCAACTTGACGCGAACGGTCGACGTAGGGTCGAGCAACGGTCACTCGGAGGGTGAATGGATCATGATGTCTTGATGTTCGCGCAGGTCATGACGGTAATCGTCATGTCGGTCGCCGGATTCGTGACTATCGGACTCGGTGCGCGGGTTCTCTGGCGGCTCGGTTCGCGCACGAAGGTCCGCGAGGTTTCGTCGGTCGACCCGAGCGCAATCCAACGTCTCGAGACCGCCGTCGACACGATCGCGATCGAGGTCGAGCGGATCTCCGAGGCGCAGCGGTTCACCGTTGCCCTCCTGTCGGACAAGCTTCCCGCCCGCAACGCCGAACGCGCCGGTGAGGCGCCGCCCGCCGCGAGCGTCAAGCGGGTGAACACGCCGCATTAATCGCCGGAGACTGTCATGCGTCGTCTCGCCGCCGTCATCGCGCTCGCAGTCACGCCTTCCGTCGCCGCCGCGCAATACCAGATCACGCGCACGTTCACCCTCGGGGGCGACGGAAGCTGGGACTATGTCGTTCCCGATCCGCCGCACCATCGATTGTTCATTGGGCGGCAGAATCGGCTGATGGTGGTCGACGAGAATGATGGGAAGCTCATCGGCGAGGTCATGGGAATTCACGGCGCGCACGGCGCCGCCATCGTCGACAAAACGGGGCACGGGTTCGCGACGTCGAGCGACGACAGCTCGATCGTCATGTTCGACCTCACGACCTTCAAGGTCCTGGGCCGGACTCACGCGGCAGAGGATGCCGACGCGATCATATATGATGCGCCGTCCGATCGCGTCTTCTCGTTCAACGGCGACGCGCACTCGGCTACCGTGGTCGAGCCGGCGACGGGAAAGCTCGTCACGAACATCCCACTCGGCGGCAAACCGGAGTCGGGCGTGTCGGCGGGCGACGGCAAAGTCTACGTGAACATCACCGACAACAGCGAAGTCGTGGAGATCGACGCCAAGGCAATGACGGTCACGCGACGCTGGTCGACCTTGCCGTGCAAGCAGCCCGTGTCGATGGCAATCGATCGCGCGCATTCGCGACTGTTCAGCGGGTGCCGAAGCGGCGTCATGGCCGTCTCGGACATCAAAGCCGGTAAGGTCGTCGCGACGGCTCCGATCGGCTCCGGCAACGACGGCGCCGCGTTCGATCCGGCGACCGGAGAGGCGTTTTTCTCGAACGTCGATGGAACGCTCACCATCGTCCATCAGGACGACGCCGACAAGTATCACGTCGTTCAGAACGTGATGACCGCGCGCGGCGGCCGGAACATGGGGCTCGATCCCGAGACGCATCGCGTGTTCGTGGTCGTCGCCAAGTACGGCCCGACGCCCGACTCGAGTGCCGCGAATCCAAGGCGTCGCCCTCCGATCATACCCGGATCGTTCTCGATCCTCGTCGTCGAGCGCGGCCGATAGTCGATCCCGGGCGCTTGACCCCAACCGAGCGACTGCTCGAGCACGCGCGCGCGTGGCGCGTGTCGGTCGACGACACGATCGAGACAGCGTCGTCCCTCATCGCGTACGGGCGGCGCGACGGTCGGGCGGTCGTGCTCAAGGTCGTGAAGCGGGAGTGTGACGAGTGGAGATGCGGCGAGATCCTCGATGCGTTCGGCGGCATCGGGTTCGTTAGAGTTTACGAATTCGCGCCTGGAGCCGCGCTGCTCGAGCGACTGTCGCCGGGTTCGGCGCTGACGGAGCTCTCTCTCAGTGGCCGCGATCCCGAGGCGACTGAAGTCATCGCCGGCGTCATCGCGAGAATGTCGCCGAGCGGACGCGTGCAAGGTGTTGCCGTGCGAGAGTTGTCACGGAGCTTTGATACCTACATCGCAACAGGCGACGAGCGAATTCCCGCGCCGATCGTCGCCGACGCGCGCAGGGTGTACCTCGAGCTGTGCAACTCCCAGACGCGCCCGCGCCTCCTGCACGGGGATCTTCAGCACTACAACATTGTGCTCGACGCGGACCGTGGCTGGGTAGCGATCGACCCAACAGGAGTGTATGGAGAGATCGAGTACGAAATTGGAGCCGTCATTCGCAACCCCGTCGAACGACCGGACATCTTCATCAGTGCCGACGTCATCGAACGACGCATCGCCACGTTCGCGTCGAGATTGAACCTCGACGCGGCCCGCGTTGCGGCGTGGAGTTACGCTCAGGCCATTCTGTCGGCCGTGTGGGGCATCGAGGACGGAGTCGACGTCGACGTCGCGCATCCGATGATCCAACTGGCTGATGTGATTCGGCCGCTGCTTCCGCGTTTCGGATGGCGTTAACTTCTCGCGTCATGCCCACTGCGCGCTGATGCCTGCCCGGCGATCGCTGTTCAAGTTGGCTCGGCGCGCCATCGCGTTGGGGACGTTGCTCGCGATCGTCGCGATCGCGCGCTATCCGGGCGGGACGATGCTCGACCATTCGACGTCGGGCTACTCCTTCTTCCATAACTTCTTGAGCGATCTCGGAATGACCGTCGCGCACGACGGTCAGCCGAACACGCTCGGCTCGACTCTCTTCATCTCGAGTCTCTGCCTCCTCGTGGTTGGCGGCGGCGGATGTCTCGTCGGCTTCGTACGGCTGTATTCGGAGTCACCTCGCTCGCGCACATTCGCGCGCATCGCCGGCGTGATCGGTCTAGTCGTTTGCGCGTCGTTCATCGGCGTTGCCGTCACGCCGGAAAACCGAATGCTGGGACTTCATGTGAAGTTCACGCTCTTCGCGTTCCGCGTGTTCCCGGCTGTCACGCTCTTTCTGGTTTTCGCGACGATCGCCTCCGATCTGTTTCCGCGACGCGTGGCCTTCGTGTGGGGTTTACTTACCGTGGCGCTCGCCGCCTATGTCGTGGTTCTCACGTGGGGACCAGGGCTCACGACTCCCGAAGGACTCGTTACCCAGGTCACCGCGCAGAAGATCATCGCCGTCGTGTCGATGACCACGTTCGTCTATCTGAGCTTCGAAGCGGAAAGCCGACAGTCAGCCGTTGGCTAGCCTGCCATGGCGAAGCGCGGCGGCTCACCATCGAGCGGTTTCTCAACGCGCTCCACCAGTCTCTGAAATCGGAGATTCTCGGCGAGTGGCCGGAGCTGCGGATCCACGTTCAAGAATGCCATCGAGTGCGCCCGATCGGTGTACGCGCGCTCGAGTCGGGCCAGCGCCGCGGGCACGTCGCCGAGCGACTGATAGATCTTCCCGATCTCGTACGACGAGACGTAGACGCCGCTGCTCTCACGCTCGAGGAGATCGCCGAGGATTTGATGCGCGGCATCAGTGTTTCCAGTCGCCACGTTGACGCGCGCCAGCGCCGCGAGCGTCAAAGAACACTTATGCGTGCATCCGCGTGATAGCTCCAGCACACGATGCAGGAACGGCATCGCTTCCACTGGTCGGCCTTTCAGCTCGAGCGCCAATGCCATCCAGTAGTGAGCGAGCATGAAATCTGGGTTCAGCTGCAAAACGCTCTGGAGCTGGTGGATTGCGCGATCGGTCTGGCCCGCCAAAATCAGAACCCAGCCAATTGTCGACTGTGCGATCATCGACAATGGGTCGAGCTCGGCCGCGCGGCGACTCTCGTGCTCCGCTTCGACAAATCGCCCGCGCGCGGTCAGCAGACTGGCGTACCATTGGTGCGCCGTCGCGTTCGCCGGCTCGAGCTCGATGGCGCGACGAAACCCCTGCTCCGCCGACGCCCAATTCCAGTGATAGAACGTGTCGACGTCCGCCAGCGCGGCGTACGGTGCGGCCAGGCTCGCGTCGAGTAAGGTCGCGTGGCGCGCGGCGGAATCGGCGCGCGGAAACGCGACTCGCGGCGCGAGGTAGTCGTAGAACGCCGTGACAGCGTACGTGTCGGCGAGACCCGACCACGCCCGAGCATATCTCGCATCGCGCGCCACAACTTGTTCGAACAACTCGGCCGATTTTCGAAGGCTCTCCTCCGTTCGTTGGTGCCATTCGAACCGAGCCTGAAGATAGAGATCGTACGTCTCGGCATCCGGTGTTCCGCGCGAAACCGCCGCGGCTCCAGCCCCCAACGTTCCGCCCATGGTCGGCACCAAACGATCGACGATCGCGCCGGCAATCTCCGCCTGAATCGCGAAGATGTCGTTCGACGTGCGATCGAAGAACTCGGACCAGATCAGATAACCGTTGCGTGCATCGGTCAACTGCGCGACGATGCGTAGCTGATCACCCGACCGGCGCACGCTTCCCTCGAGAATCCAATCGACGTGCAACCGTCGGCCGACCTCGCGTACGTCAAGGTTCGTCCCGCGATACGCAAATGCCGACGTTCGCGACGCGACGCGAAGACCCTGCGTGCGCGTGAGAAGGTGCATCAGTTCTTCCGACACACCGTCGGCGAAGTACGCGTTTGTGTCTGATTCGCTCATGTTGCTGAACGGCAACACCGCGATCGAGTTGCCGATGGCCGTGACCGCCGGCATTTCCGCGCTGGCCGTCACACTGAGGGACGCCTCGGTTCGTCGCGCGATTCGGTCGGCGAGCTCGCGCAACGACCGATCCGGCTCGACGCCGAGCGTCTCTCGAAGATGAGCGGAATGCACGCGCGCGTGACGAAGGGCACCCGCTCGGTTCCCCGCGCGCTCGAGCGCGCGCATCACCTCCATCGCCACTCTCGAGTCCTCGGGCGCGAGCGCTGCCAGACGTTGCCACCAGTCGACGGATTCGGCGACGTTGCCGGCTTCGCGCTCGTCGATCGCCACCTCTTCGATCGCTTTGGCGGCGATTCGCGCGTAATGCGCGCGCTCGTTCTCCATCCATTGATCGAAATCCGTAGCGCCCGGCAGAAAGAATCCGTCGAGAAACGGACTTGTGTATAGCTCGGCGACCCGCCGCCAATCCTGCGCGTCCGCGGCCGTCTCGAAGTCCGCCACATCGCTCTCGATCAGATCGCGGTTGAGGCGAACATCATCGCCTGCGGCGATGATGGCATCACCGCCAAGCGCCTGGTTGATCCGGTAGATCGAATCGGACAAAAGCTTGCGTCCGCGATCGGCATCGGCATCGGGCCAGAGAAAGAAGACGAGCTGATCGCGACTCCGATTGAGTCGGCGCGTCGTCGACAACAGCGACAGCAGCGCAATCCGATGGCGCTGTGCCGCGCGACCGGTGATCGGGCGTCCATCCACGTTCACGACGGCACCGCCGAAGAGCTTGAGTCGGTTCACGTTAGCTCGGGCGATAACCGGGCGATTCATGGGCGATCCACGGGCGGGAGTGGGACGATCTACGGCGTTTATCATGGGCGCACTGGTTTAGCCCACCCAAGCACAGCGCTTTGGGCTCGCGGGCCGATTGAAGTCATTTCCAAACTTGAGGAACACGAGTTATGCGACTTCGTATCCCACTCATCGCGTTCGCCGTGCTCGCACCGCTCGGTTGGGCGGTCGCATGCGGCGGCAGCGACAGCACTTCGCCGGCTGCCGAAACGCTGCCGCCCGGAGTTGAGGCGCTGCGCTCCTCGCTCGACGCCTACACGAGTCTCTCGTTGGCGAAGAAGGCCGGTTACAACGTCGCGATCACCGATTGCATGTCGAACGGCGATCTCGGAGCCATGGGAATCCACTTCGGAAATCCTGCGTTCATCGATGGCGTTGCCGACTCGCTGCACCCGGAGGTGCTGATCTACGAGCCGGGGACGAACGGAGAAATGAGCTTGGTCGGCGTGGAGTTCATTGTTCCGTACGAGGCCATTCCAAAGTCCGGTACGGCTCCCGTGCTGTTCGGACAGAAATTTTCGCAAAACGACGTATTCCAAGTCTGGGCCCTCCACGTTTGGACACACCGCACAAATCCGAGCGGTCTGTTCGCGTCGTGGAACCCCCGGGTACACTGTTGAGGACAACGAGACTTCCGTGCACATCCTTCATCCAACGATCTATATCCCCAAATCCGACCGCCAAATCCGTCGAGTCTTCATCGAGCGCGAGCCGGCGGTCGCCGGGAACAAGGCGGCCGAAAAGCCGCCGGAGACGCAGCCGACTCCCTGATTAAACGGGATCGGGGGCGAAAAGCGGACATCCAGGAGACTGGATGCCCGCTTTCGCCCTTTGGTATGCCGTGCCAACGCGGTTGTCTTGCGCGCGTAGGGCCATCCGTAAGAGATTGGCCGATGAGCGAGCCGCTTTACAACCGCGTCGTCGCCGCGATCGGCGATCAATACGAGCTCGACGGCGAGATCGGACGCGGCGGAATGTCGGTCGTCTACCGTGCGCGCGACCTTCGGCTCAATCGGTCCGTCGCCATAAAGGTTCTGCCGCCCGAGCTCGCGTACGATCCCGCGATTCGCACGCGCTTCACGCGCGAGGCGCAGACGTCGGCGCACCTCTCGCATCCGCACATCGTTCCGATCTACGACGTCGGCGATCGCGAAGGCATCGCGTACTTCGTGATGTCGATCGTCACCGGCGGCAATCTCGCCAGTCATCTCGCGCGCGAGCCACGCCAGCCGATCGCCGAGGTCCGGAGAATCCTTGGTGAGATCGCCGACGCGCTGGCGTATGCACATTTGCGCGGCGTCATTCACCGCGACGTCAAACCCGACAACATTCTCCTCGACGGGAACAGCGGCCGAGCCATGGTCACCGACTTCGGCATCGCGCGCGCGATGGAAGGCGGCACGCGACTCACAGCGACTGGCATCGCCGTCGGTACACCGACGTACATGTCGCCGGAGCAAGCGGAAGGGGATCGCGAGATCGACGGTCGCAGCGACATCTATTCACTCGGCGTCGTTGCGTATCAGATGCTCACCGGGCGCGTGCCATTCACCGGCGGCAACTCGATGGCGCTCTTGCTCAAGCACGTCACCGCCCGACCGCGGCCGATCGTCGAGCTGCGTCCCGATGCGCCGAAGGCGCTGCGCGAAGTGATCGAGCGCGCGATGATGAAGGCTCCCGAGGATCGGTGGCCGACTGGAAGCGCGCTGCGCGAGGCACTGACGTCCGACGAAGTGCCGGCGGCATCGTGGCGCGCCGAACGACGAGAGCCGGTCCGCTATGCGTCGCCGGTTCCCGACAGTACGCGTCGCGATCGCCCGTCGCGCGACGGCGGCGCATCCGACGCGCGGTCCAATCTGCCGCGACGCGTCACACCCGCGGTCGAGGTTCCAACGGCCTTGCCGGCGCGTCAACGCACGCCGGGTGGAATCGTCCTCGAGCCAGATCATCTCGCGACGCTCACGCCCGCGCAACGCGAGGACCTCCGGCTTTGGCACGGGCGAGTGAATCTGCTCGATCGCGTCAAAGCGGCGCGCGGTTACGCCTGGCTCACACTCGCGATGACCGGCGCCGGGATTGCGGGCTTTGTCCTCGGCGTCAACGAAGCACCACCGCTCGTGCTTTCGCCGATCGTTCCGATCTACATGGCGATGAAGCTGCGGCGGCGCGGCAAGTCCCTTCGCGCCAGCGGTCTCAAGCTGCGGCGTGTGTTCCTGTCGCTGCGAGCACGTCGCGTTCTTCCAGCGCCGCCGCCGATGCCGACCGAACAGCAGCTCGAGAAGCTCGCGTCGCGAGAGATCCTCGACAGCCCGCAGGGGGCGGCTATTCGACGCGCGGCCGAGGATCGTGCGGCGATCATGGACATCTTCCGCGGACTATCGAAGACCGATCGGGCGCTCCTGCCCGACCTCGAGGCAACGGTCAACGCGCTCGTCGAGCGCGTCGCGCACTTGGCGCAAATGTATCAGCGGCTCGACCAAAGTATCGACCCGCAGCAGGGCGATGATCTCGACGCGCGCATCGCGGAAGTGGAGAACGAGCGCGAGTCCTCAGAGCGTGAGCGACGTCTCGCGCTATTGCGCCGGCAGCGCGCGACCTACGAGGAGCTCGTGCAGCGCCGCGTCGGGCTCGCGCGGCAGATCGACAGCGCCGGCCTTGCGCTCGGCAACCTCCGGCTCGACCTCATCAAGTTTCGTTCGTCGGGGCTGCAGTCGGCGTTTTCCGACGTCTCGACCGCGACGCAGGAGGTGCGAGCGCTGTCGCGCGAGATCGACACGTTGCTCGACGCGGCGGCGGAGATGCGAAATCTCTAATTCCGTCGCCTACGGACGTCGTGGCTCAGCTCACTTCGACATCGGCCCAACGATCGCCTTCCCCATTGGGACGGTGTCGCCGATCGGTTTGAGGTCCGGTGTGCGATCATAACCGCAGCGCTCGTAGAAGCCGACAGCATCAGCCGCGGAGTAGAGCGCGACTCGCTCTCCTCCATGAGCACGTGCAAAGGCCTCGGCGCGACGAAGCATCTCTCGCCCTGCACCGGTTCCCTGCGCGTCGTGTCGTACCGTTACCATCCGGAACAAGACGAGTGGTTGACCGGTATCGATTCGAATCGTGCCGACGGGGACCGCGTCGCGAAAGAGTAGAAGCGGAAAATTGCCCGGCGCTGATTCGTCGGGGTGGTGGTCGTTGTATTGGTCACCCCGCCCGCGTCGATCGAAGAGCTCGGAGCGCCTGATCTGATGATAGGCGCTCCATTCGTCCGGCGTATCTGGAGCGCGAAGCTCGTATTGCATGTTGGTAGATTTGGTCTGTCAGCGTCATGTCGAACTCGTCGGCGGGCGCACCAAATGTGCCGTCAAGCTTCGTTGAATACTGAACCATACGGTGAATGCGTAGCGGACAGTTACATTCAGCCAGTGTGAAACGCTTATGCGTCACTCTCGTCGCGCTCGCCGCGTGCGCCGGCCGCACACCGTCGCCGAGCCTCGTCTGGCACGACGAGTTCGACGGCCCCGCGGGCCGCTCGTTCGACCGATCGAAATGGGTCGCTGACACCGGCGGACAGGGCTTCGGCAATCAAGAGCGCGAGTTCTATACGACGCGCGCCGAGAATGTCGCGCTCGACGGCGACGGTCACCTCGTCATCACCGCGCGCGCCGAGCTGCCGACGTCGGCCGACGCATGCTGGTACGGTCGCTGTCTCTACACGTCGACGCGACTCAAGACCAAGGGACTGTTCGCGCAGACGTATGGCCGCTTCGAGGCGCGCATCCGCATTCCGCACGGGCAAGGCATGTGGCCGGCGTTCTGGATGCTCGGCGCAGACATCGATTCGATTGGCTGGCCGAAGTCCGGCGAGATCGACATCATGGAGAACATCGGGCGTGAGCCGGCCGTTGCGCACGGTACGCTCCACGGCCCGGGCTACTCCGGCGCCGGCGGCATCGGCCGCGCCGACACGCTGCCACACAGCATGTACGCCGACGACTTTCACGTATTCGCGGTCGCATGGCAACCGAACGAGATCCGCTGGTACGTCGATGGCCGCCAATATCACCGGATGACACCGGCGGATCTGCCCACCGGGACCAAGTGGGTGTTCGATCATCCCTTCTTTCTTCTGATCAACCTCGCCGTGGGCGGAGGCTGGCCCGGCGATCCCGATGCATCGACAGCGTTTCCACAGCAAATGGTGGTCGACTATGTGCGCGTGTATCGCGACCCACAGCCAAGGGATCTGCGTCCATGACTCCGTTACGTCGCGTCGCGTTCACGATCGGTGCCGGGCTCGCGTTGGTCAGACCCGCGGCCGCGCAGGCTGGCCACTTTCCGTGGCGAGCCGGCGACAAGCCACCGAAGCTCGTCGGGTTCTGGCTCGGCCAGCGATTGGACAGCGCGCGAAAGGCGCTCACGGGTCCAGTCAAAACCGACACGCTCGGACGAGCGCCGACGATGGTATTCAGCTATTCGACCGCCGATAACTCGCTCTCTGTGCTCGGTACGTCGCCCGGAGGAGTCGCCATCATTACAGTGCGGCGACGCGATCTGGCCGCTCTCGATCGCGTGCGTGTCGGCGATCGCTGCGCCGATGTGTTGAAGCGCTGGGGCAAGCCGAGCCGCTCCGACGCCGTCGTCGCGATGTGGATCGCGGGTAAGTGGGTCGTCAGCGCGCGCTGCGACGCTCGAGGAATCGTTTCTGAGCTTTCGGTCGGGAATCTCGCGTAGAATTCGGTCCTCGAACTAACGTCGGTGCCCAACGCTGTTGCTTTCATCCGTTGAACACGACGCTCTACGAGTACTCCACCATGGAGAATAGCGAAATATGATTTCCTCACGCCGCGCCACTCGGCTGATTCTCGCCGCGCACGTCTTTGTTGCGGGCATCGCGGCGTCGGTCCATGCGCAACAGACAAGCGCCTACTTTCCTCCGGCCGGCAGTTGGCAGCGCAAATCGCC
>DASYSU010000166.1:0-8670 GCA_036002925.1 Gemmatimonadaceae bacterium
AGTTCTGATGCGATCGAGCGCTTTCGACAGATTCGCCCGAAGCGAGGCGACGGGAAGGCCGCGCAATCCGTCATTCGCTCCGGTTTCCACCACGATCACGTCGAACTTTCCGCGCAACAGCCAGTCGAGCCGATCGAGCAACCCGGCCGACGTCTCGCCGCTCACGCCGGCGTTCACGACGTCGAACGGGAGACCCGCCGAATCGATCTTTCGCTGAATGAGCATGGGATAGGCGCTGTCGGGCTCGAGACCGAGGCCGGCCGTCAAGCTCGTCCCCGCAAAAATCACAGTGCGCCGGGCAGCGCTCGTCACGCGTGCGGGCGCCGCAACGGGCGCTGCGTGAGCGGCGTTAGATTTCGTGGAATCCGCAGAAACCACCGACCCGTTCGACTCGTTGGTGGGTCTATGTTCGCCGGTGCACGCGACAAGCGCGGCAATCAAGATTGCCGCAGCCATCGACCCCATCGGCGCCCGGCGTCCCACGATCCGTTTCCCGATCATCATGCTCGTCGCTCGTGACCTATCGAAGGAATATCGCAGCGGCGAGAATAGGCTCGCCGTTTTGCGAGACGTCTCCTTCTCTATACCCCAAGGAGCCTTCGTCGCCATCGTCGGCCCCTCAGGCAGCGGCAAGACGACGCTGCTCGGCCTGCTGGCCGGCCTCGATACGCCGACGCGCGGTCGCGTGATCCTCGACGACGCCGACTTGACCGGCATGGACGAGGATCAGCGGGCAAAGCTTCGCGGCGAAAAAGTCGGGTTCGTGTTCCAGAGCTTTCAACTGATCTCCACACTCACGGCGGTCGAGAACGTTCAGGTTCCGCTCGAGCTTCGGGGCGACAGCGGCGCCGCCGATCGCGCGCGTGAACTCCTGGGCCGCGTTGGACTCGGCGACCGACTCGATCACTTCCCTACGCAATTGTCGGGCGGCGAGCAGCAGCGCGTCGCCATCGCCCGCGCCTTCGCCAACTCGCCGCGTATCCTGTTCGCCGACGAGCCGACCGGTAATCTCGACAGCGATACCGGCGGCCACATCGTCGAGCTGCTCGAGGCGCTCAACCACGAGGCGAAGACGACGATTATCTTGGTGACGCACGATCATGCGCTTGCCGGACACGCGCAACGCATCATCCGATTGAGCGACGGGCGCGTGGTCTCCGACACGAGCACCGAGCGCGCCGCCTGATGGCCGGCACGCGGCAGCTATTCGCGCTCGCGTGGCGAGAGAGCCGCACCGCTCGCCGGCGGCTGCTGCTCTACATGTCGTCGATCTCGCTGGGCGTGGCGGCGCTCGTGGCGATCGATTCGTTCTCCGAGAACGTCATCCGTTCCGTGCACGAGCAATCGCGGGCGCTCCTCGGCGGCGACGTCATGCTGACGCGGAACGCACCGCGGACCAAGGCGGTCGATTCACTCATCGATTCGCTGGTGCATCGCGGCGCCGCGACGACGACCGCAACGAACTTCGTCTCGATGGCACTGGTCCAGCGGAGCGGAGGCACGCGACTCGTGCAAGTCCACGCGGTCGCGCCCGGCTATCCGTTCTACGGACAGATCATCACAGAGCCAGCATCGGCATGGGGTGCGCTCCAAAGCGGCGAGAACATCGTCGTCGATCCGTCGTTGCTCATCTCGCTCGACGCACAGGTAGGCGATACGCTGTCGCTGGGCAACGCCAAGTTCGTTATTTCAGGAACGCTCAAGAGCGTGCCGGGCGACGTCGGTATCAGCGCGGCGATAGGTCCGCGAGTGTACATCCCGGAACGCTACGTCGCAGAGACCGGGTTACTCGTGTTCGGCAGCCGAGCGGAGTACGAGACGCTGTTCAAGCTGCCGCCGACGATCTCGTCCGAGATCATGCCGGCGCGTTTCTCGAAGCGATTGCTGCAGGGAACGAACGGCTCGGTCCGCGCGGCCGGTTACAACGAGTCGCGGCTCGCGAGCGCAATTGACCAACTGCACGACTACTTGGCGATCGTCGGACTCGTCGCACTGCTGCTCGGCGGAATCGGCGTGGCGAGCGGCGTGCACGCGTTCGTGATGCGCAAGATCGATCCGGTCGCGATTCTGCGCTGTCTCGGCGCGACGAGCTCGCAGGTCTTGGCGATTTACACGGTCCAAGCCGCGGTCATGGGATTCATCGGCGCGCTTGCCGGCGTCGCGTTGGGCGTCGGGATTCAGTTCTTGATGCCGTACGGTCTCAAAGACTTCTTACCGGTCGACGTCGAGGTCCGGCTGGCGCCATCGGCTATTCTGCTCGGCCTCGCGATCGGTGTGTGGGTCGCGCTGTTGTTTTCTCTGCGGCCGCTGGTCGCGTTGCGGCGCGTGTCGCCGTTGCAGGCGCTGCGACGAGAGCCCGACGCCGATGCGCTTGGCCGCGCGCGCCGCGATCCGTTGCGCATCCTGCTGTCCTTGGCGATTGCCGCGAGCGTGTTGGAGCTCGGCATGAGTCGAGCGAACACCATCCAGCGTGGCCTCGGCTTCACGTTCGCGATCGGCGGCGCGATCGGGATTTTGTGGCTCACCGCCGCCGGTTTGTCATGGGCAGCGCGGCGTTCGTTGCGTCCATCGTGGCCGTTCCCATTGCGGCAAGGGATCGCGAGCCTCTATCGGCCGGGAAATCAAACGCGCGCTGTGATCCTCGCGTTGGGATTCGGCGTGTTCCTGATGGGAACACTGTACCAGGTGCAGGACAACATTCTGCGCTCGCTCGATGTTCGGCTAGGGGAGGCGCGCGCCAACGTCGTCTTCTTCGAC
Organism: Gemmatimonadaceae bacterium; assembly: GCA_036002925.1. Taxonomy (GTDB): domain Bacteria; phylum Gemmatimonadota; class Gemmatimonadetes; order Gemmatimonadales; family Gemmatimonadaceae; genus JAQBQB01. Next base: position 2,758 of record DASYSU010000166.1, read on the forward strand.
GTGCAGGAATCGCAGCGCTCGGGGATCGACTCGATCATCCATGCCGCGAGGTACGAGGTGATCGACGAGACGCCCATCGTCGCGATGCGCATCGCGTCGGTCAACGGACGACCGACGGCGGAGATCATCGCCGAGCTCGAGAAGCGACGCGGCGCCCGAGCGGGCGGACCGCCCGCCCGTCGAGACAGCGCGGGCGGTCGAGGTGGCGCGCGAAGTCCGTGGCCGTTGCGCCGGGAGTTTCGCTCGACGTTCCGCGACACGATCACGGAATCGGAGCATCTCGTGTCGGGACGCTGGTTCAACCTGAATCGGCGCGATTCGATCGGCGAAGTCTCGCTCGACGTTGGCGTCGCCAAGGAGCTCGGCGTCAAGTTGCGCGACACGATCACGTGGAACGTTCAAGGAGTGCTCATACCGACATTGGTCACGAGCACGCGAGAGGTGAAGTGGCAAAGCTTCTCGCCGAACTTTTTCGCGGTGTTCGATCCCAAGTCGCTGTCGAGCGCGCCGAAGCAGTTCGCGATTCTGGTTCGGGCGCCGTCGTCGACGGCGGTGGCTCGGCTTCAGCGCGACGTCGTGGCTCACTTCCCTACCGTCTCTAGCCTCGACCTCACGCTCGTTCAAAAAACGGTAGCGAGTGTGCTCGGCAAAGTGACGATGGCCGTTCGGTTCCTCGCGCTCATCAGCCTCGCCCTCGGCGTGCCGGTGTTATTCAGCGCCGTCGCGGCGACCCGGCGCGAGCGGCTACGGGAGGGCGTGCTGCTCAAGACCCTCGGCGCGACGCGGCGACAGATCGGTCGGATCATGCTCGCCGAGTACATGTTGCTCGGGACGCTGGGGGCACTCACCGGCGTCGTTCTGTCGACCTTAGCGAGTTGGTCGCTCGTCCACTCGATCTTCAAATTGGCGTTCGTGCCGGCTCTGGGTCCGGCGTTGCTCGTCGCGGCGGCGATGATCGCGCTGGCCGTAGCTATCGGTATGATGACCGGCCGCGACGTGTTTGCGGAGACGCCGATGGCAGCCCTGCGGGAGACTTAAGGGGCCGACTGGAAAATACTGGGCGATGGTACTTCGTCGGCCGCCGCTGAGAGGCGCGCCGCACAGGCGAGAAAAATACCGGTCGTGAACGCAAGAAGAGCTCGCTGCAAAAACTTACTATTCAGACGCATGGTGTAGAGGGAGGAGGCCGCCGGGTATGTCACGCGCCCGAATGCGCGTCGGACTCGCGAGAGACGATCGAGGATGGGGCGGCGTAATCTAAATGTGGGACCGGAGACGGGTAGCCTGGAGTTGCTATCTGGCGACCGGTTCGACGACCAGGGTCGGCACGCTCGTGGCGGCGGCCCCTAGTCCATCTCCCCGCTGCCCCGACACGCCGAGTCCCCAGCAGTAGAGATTGCCTTTCGTGGTGACGCCGCACGTGTGGCTCCCAAAACCGGTGCTGATCTCCGTGAACTGTTGCCGACCAACGACGCGGACGGGCATCGTGCTGCAGGGAAGTTGTTGTGCGTCGCACCGCTCGACCAGCAGCGAGGGCGAGACGCCGATCTGACCGAAGGAATCGTCGCCCCAGCAATACCCCGCTCCGCTGATGACGACGCCGCAACTCTGGACGATTCCGACGCTCAACTGCACGAACTCGAGGTTGGTCGCGATGCGTTGAGGGCTGGTGCTGCCAGTCTGGGTCCCGGTGCCCATCTCTCCCCGCGGGTTGGCCTCCCAACAGTAGGCGAAGCCGGATACGTCGGACCCGCAGGTCGTGAACGTCCCGACGCTGACCCAGGCCATCGCTGGCGCCGCCGGAACTAGCTGCGGTTGGCTTTGAGTGCGCGTGATCTCGAGCCCGTTCTCGCGACTCGTCCACACCGCGCCCCAGCAATAGACGGTACCGGTCGTCGTGCGCGCACAGGTCCTCGACTCGCCCGCGCTGACCGACGCTATAGGCGCCGGCATCACGACTCGTACGGGAGTGAAGCCGCTCGCAAAATTCGAGTTTCCCAGTTGGCCGCGGTCGTTCGAACCCCAGCAGAACAACGCACCATCGGTTCGCACGGCACAGGTGTGCGTCGAACCGGCGCTGACTTGCGCCCAAGGAAGCACCCCGGGTACGCGGAGCAACGTTGGCCCGCCGAACGCCGGTTGACCGAGTTGATTCCCGTCGTTCGACCCCCAGCAAAAGGCTTCCCGCGCCGAGGTGAGAGCGCATGTGTGCCGCTCCCCACTCGTAATCGACACGAACTTGACGCCCGGCGCTACGGCTTGTGGAGTCGTCGCGCAGCGGTACTGCGAGTTTCCCTTTCCGCAGAGCGAATCGGGCCGAGCGATCCCGAGCTGGCCGTATTGACTGCTTCCCCAGCAAAACGCGGCACCAGTGGTCTTGAGGGCACACGTATGGTCGCCGCCGACGCTCACGGTCTGCCAATCGCTCTGGCCATCGTCATCGAGTACGGCATACCGGCGGGCCGGCGACGTAGTTTCCGTGCACGCCACTAGTATCAGCGCGCCGAGCGCGAGAGCGACGCCGTAGAAGCGGGAGACGGTGCACATGACGGGTCGGGAGGGACGAGGTCTGCGGGCGGCACTCATCTTTGGGGTCATTGCCGCGACGGTCGAGCTGGGGATCATCCTCTGGATGGCTCGCTGCTGAAGATAGCGCGCGGACCGGCCGATACTGGAGTTGATGGACACACTCGCTACGCGGCAACCGGTCTTCGATCGGCGGGAACAGCTCTTTGGGTATGATCTGATTGTCCGTCGGGCCGGCAGGGTCAACGACGAGGCAGGATCGCCCGGCGCTCGGCCTGAGATCGACACGATCAGCGACGTCGGCGTCGACCGAATCGCCGCCGGACGTCAGGTGTTCGTGAACGTCGACCGCGCCATGTTGCTCGCCGGCGCGGCGGAATCGCTCCCGACCGATCGCGTGATCCTGCAGATCCGGCCGCGACCCGGCGCGAACGGCGCGTGGATTCACTCGTGCGCTGAGCTGGCGCAAGCCGGCTTTCGGATGTCGATCGCGACCAATCGACCGCAGGAGCTGCCGGACGAGCTCCTTCGTTTCGCCGACTTTGTGAAGATCGAAGTCGCCGGGGTCGACAGGGCGAGGCTGTCTGACATGGTGGCGCGGCTTCGCGGATTCAACGCGCGTCTCGTGGCCTCGCGAGTGCGGCATCGAATCGAGCGCGACATCTGCACGAATCTTGGATTCGAGTTGTTTGAAGGATTCCGCTTTTCGGGACCGGCGAGACTGACACGCAGGGACTTGCCCTTGGAATGCCTGCGGACGTTTCGTCTATTGAAGATGTTGCACGACCCGAACGCAACCGACTCGGAGATCGAAGACACGCTGCGACGCGACGTGGCACTCTCGTACAAGCTATTCCGAATGGTGAATTCGGGAGCCGTCGGGGGCCGCGACGTTTGGTCGATCGGTCACGCTCTGCGTTTGCTCGGTCGCGATCAAGTGATCCGGTGGCTCGTTCTCCTCGTCGTCACCGACTGCGCTCGACCGGGAGTCCAAGGCGAGCTCGTGACCGTCGCACTCACCCGAGCTCGGATGTGCGAGCTCGTTGCGAACGCGACGGGCGCCCCGCGCGCGCGAATGCCGATGTTCATGGTCGGTATGCTGTCCGTCCTCGACCTACTGCTCGAGACGCCCATGGACACCATCGTCGAGGCGATCGACCTGGCGCCCGATGTGCGCGCCGCGCTGCTGCGCCGCGGCGAATGCTACGGGACCATGCTCGACCTCGTCGAGGCGTACGAGCAAGGAACGTGGGAGCGCGTCGAGTCGATCACGCGCACGCTCGGCGTCGAAACGGAGACGCTGTTGCTGTACTACCTCGATGCGCTCGCCTGGGCGAGCGAACATCAAGGGTCCAGGAGCGAAGTCACTCGGCCCGTAACGCGTCCGTCGGATCGACGCGAGTCGCCCGCTGACTCGGCACATAGCACGCAAGTAGCGCGACTCCGGTAAGCAGCACCGCGACGGACACGAACGTGGCTGGATCTGTCGGCGCGACTCCGTACAAAAGCGTCGTGAGCAGACGGGTGAGCGCGATAGCGCCAAACACCCCAATGAGAACTCCGACGAGCACCAGCGATAGTGCGTGGCCGAGGACGAGACGCAGCACATCTCGCGTTTGCGCGCCGAGCGCGCGGCGAATTCCGATTTCGTGTGTGCGTCGCTGAACGGAGTACGCGATTACGCCGTAGACGCCGATCACGGCGAGGAGCAGCGCGATGGCACTGGATGCACCCAGGAGCAGCGCGTTGAATCGGGGTCGACCGATGGAATTCCATACGGTGCGATCCATCATCTCCATGGCACCGATGGGCAATTCCTTATCGAGCGCGCGAATCTGTTGCCGAACAACAGGCGCCACGCTCGCCGCATGTGCCGCGCGGACGACGAGCGTCAACGACGCGTTCGGCTCTTGGAGACTCGACAGGTACATCTGCGGTGTGGGCGGTTCGACGAGCGCGGACTGGCGCACGTCGCCGACCACACCGACGACGGTGATCCATGGGCTGAACAATACTCGCAACCGTTTGCCGATCACTGGCTCGTCGGGCCAGAACTGTTTGGCCATGGTTTCGCTTATGACGGCCACCGGTGCCGGTTGCGGTTCGTTGAACCGCGGAGGTGGCGGTTGTTGCGCGAACCAGCGGATGAGTGGAACGGAAACGCGCGCATCGGACGCGTTGAATAAACGGCCACGGCGCAAGGGAATGTGTAGCGCTTGAAAGTAGCTGCCCGTCGTGATGGCCATATTGGCTTTGATCTCCTGGCCAGCCGCGGGCGTAGGCTTCCCTTCGATGGTGATTCCCATCCCGTTGCAGCACGGACCAAGCGGGAGCGCGGTCGTCGCGCCGACGAATTCGACGCCGGGTGCGTGAGCGAGATTCTCCACCACCTGATTCACGGCGTTTCGTTGTTTTTCGGCGCCAGGATATCGCAGACCAGGCAGCGGCAGGGCCACCGTCAAAACGTTTCGCGAATCGAAGCCTGGATCGATGCGCATGAGATTCGCGAAGCTTTTGACCGTGAGGCCCGCTCCAATGAGAAGCATCAGAGCGATCGCGACTTCGGACACCACGAGCAATCCGGCGAGGCGTCGGCCCGGCCCGCCCGTGGCACGCGTTCCGTCGCCCATCCACAACTTGAGCCGCGGCGCGCTGGCGCGAAGCGCGGGGATCATTCCACAGAAAAATGCCGAGCACAGACAAAGGAAGCCTGTGACGCCAACGACACGCCGATCGAGACTCAGCTCCGCGACGCGTGGAATGTGAACAGCGCTCAGGCTCGGCAAGAGATCGATGAGCCACGCCGCGATGACAAGGGCGAGTGCACCGCCGGCGACAGACAGCAACAACGACTCGGTGACAAGTTGTCGAGCGAGTCTCGCACGTCCGGCGCCAAGCGCGGCTCGAATCGCGAACTCTTTCTGTCGAGCGGCAGCACGCGTGAGCAGCAAGTGCGCGACATTCGCGCAGGCCAGGAGAAGCACGAACGCGGCGGCGCCCAACGCGATGAGGAATGGTCGTCGAACGTCGCCGACCATCTCCTCGTAGAGCGAGGCGACGTTGACGCTGTGTCCCGCGTTGGCGCCTGGGTAGTCGCGCTCGACGCCGCGGGCAACGCCCGCCAAATCGTTCTGCGCTGCATGAATCGTCACGCCAGGTTTGAGCCGGCCAATGACTCTGTTCGAATGCTTGCCGACTCTCTGCGCCTCGGCGACGATGTCGAGTGGAACCCAAGCGTCCGAGTCCATGTCACCGCGCGCGGTCATGACCCCGATCACCTGATGCGGAACGTCGTCCAGAATGATGCGCCGCCCGATCACGCTTGAATCGCCGCCGAAGCGACTGAGCCAGAGCGAGTGGGCGAGCACCACGGTGGGCGGCGCGTCG
>DASYSU010000167.1:0-4385 GCA_036002925.1 Gemmatimonadaceae bacterium
AACGGACCGCACCTGGACTCTCTTTCCCTCAACCTCACCGCCCATGCTGAGAAGAATCGTCGTCACGGGATTCATCTTTGTCCTTGCCTCGACTGCCGCGGCGCAATCGCCAACCGCCGAGGCCCGTGTTCTTTGGAAGAGCAACATCGGCTACGTGACTCAGGCCGCCGAGGAGCTCTCGGACTCGATGTACATGTACCGGCCCACGCCCGACGTGCGCAGCTTTGGCGAGTTGTTCGCGCACATCGCCGGCTCGCAGATGATGTACTGCGCGATGGCACTCGGCGAGAAAGTGCCTGGCGAAGGGGATGTCGAACAGAGCGCGAAGACGAAGTCCGCAATCCTCGCCGCGCTCAAGAGCTCCAACACGTATTGCGACCGAGCGTACACGCAGCCGGACGAGAAGCTCAAGGCTTCAGTCGACGTGTTCGGCCAGCAGCATCCGCGGTTTTACACGCTGATCGCGAACGCGTCGCACGACGGGGAGCACTACGGGAACATCGTGACGTACATGCGGCTCAACAAAATGGTGCCGCCGTCGAGCCGTCCTCGATGAGGATTGCGCGAGCATCGCTCGCCCTTCTATCTGACTCGCCCGCAGCCTAGCTACGACGTTAGGCGTCCACACCGATCTTCGCCCATCATGAACGGCATTCCCGCCATCCTCGACGCATTGCGGCGTGCGCCCGACATCGTGGTGCCGCTTGTACGCGAGGTGCCATCTGCGGTTCTGAAGCGCCGACCCGCGCCACGACGCTGGTCGGCGCATGAACACGCTTGCCATCTCGCCCATGTCCACGCGCTTTTCTTTGATCGGCTCGAACACATGCTCAGTGCGCCCGCACCAGTGATTCGGCCCTACCTTCCCGGGGACCAGGACCCGGACGATTTCCTGCTCCGGATGGATCTTGATGCCGCGCTAGATCAATTCGTGGCGGACCGGAGACGCCTCGTTACCCGCCTTGAAACACTCAACGCCGCGGATTGGGCACGTGCAGCGGAGCACGCCGAGTACCGGACGTATTCGGTGTTCATCATGTTCCGTCATCTCGCGCTACATGACTTCCTGCATGCTTATCGCATCGAGGAACTCCTACTGCGACCTGAATGGCCAGCCCACGCTGACGCGCAGTGAACTGCCGGGATGATGCGTAACAGATTCGTCCGAGGACATGCGCTGCATAGGCTTGCAGTGACCTCTGTACTACTGTGCACCGCCGAGAGCGGCGCACAGACGCCGAACTCATCGCTGAAGCATTTCATCTTCTTCGGCCGCGATCGCACGCGAATCGCGGACTCCGCGTTCGTCGAGAATCCGAACATCGCCGGCGCGCAGATCAAGTACACGTGGCGGGATCTCGAGCCGCGCCGCGACGTGTACAGCTTCGAGAAGATCACCGAAGACCTGTCGGCGCTCGCTCGGCGCCACAAACGGCTTTGGATCCAGCTCCAGGACGTGTCGTTCGGAGCGAAGGAGCAAGTCGTTCCAGATTATCTCCTCGAAGACCCTGCCTTCGGCGGCGGAGTCGCGAACCAATACGAGGGTGAGCCTCCCAACGCGCGCTTCGTCGGCCGGATGGCCCGCCGCTGGGATCCAGCCGTTCGCGCGCGCTTCGCTAAGCTACTCGACACACTCGGCCGCGCCTTCGATGGAAAGATCGAGGGACTGAATTTCGCGGAGACCGCCTTCTCGATAGGCGGCAACCACGCGCTCCATCCGGCGGGATTCACCTATGACGGGTACGCGCAGGCGATACGAGCGATGATGTCCGCTGCACGCGCCGCGTTTCGCCGCTCGTACGTCGTCGTATACGCCAACTTTATGCCGGGTGAGTGGCTGCCAGACGACGACCGTGGTTACCTCCGCGGAGTCTATGCATACGCCGACAGCATCGGTGTGGGCGTCGGCGGACCGGATCTTTTGCCGTTCCGCAAAGGACAGCGAAACCACGCCCTTCGACTGATTGCCGCGCGCGGTGCGACTACGGTCGCAGGGCTCGCGGTGCAGGACGGCAACCTCGCGGAGAGGAATCCCGCGACGGGCACCCGGGTGAGCGTCGAAGAACTCGGCCGCTACGCGACCGACACGTTACGGCTCGATTACATCTTCTGGGGAACCGAGGAGCCGTATTATTCACGGGAGATTCTTCCGTGGCTCGCGGGACTCCGCCGATGACCGGCGCCGAAGTAAACGACACGACTATCGTTTCGCCTGATTATGCGAGTCGAGAAATGACGGGTCGGGCGCCATTTGCCGTCATCGGTTCGATCCAGCGCTCAGTTGTTCCTTACGCTCTCGACGCGTTCGAGTCGCGATAATCGCCGCCGAACTTCGTCCACGACTGGTTGCAGATCCGGATCGGCGTCCTTCCACAGCGTGACGAACTTCTGATAGTACTTTGCGGCGGTTTCGCGATCGCCGCGCGCTTCATACAGCTCGCCGAGCCGTTTTAGAATCCAGTGAAGGTTCCACGCGTCGGCAATCTCTCGCCGCACACTCGGTGCATTCACGAAGTGCTCGAACACGGCAATGGCGGAATCCGGCATGCCTGCCCGATCGAACGCACGCCCGATATCAGGATCGATACAGACTGCGCACACAGAGATAGGACCACCATAGATGGCGTCGGCTCGCCGAAATTCCGCGACGGCATTGCTCGCACGGCCTTCCACTAAGCCAACTTGTGTCATCGCCAATTTTCGGTCCCGCTCATCAAGGCGGCGCGGGACGGTGTCTTTGATGTCGCGGTCGTACAGCGCGAGCACTTCGCGCGCTTTGTCAGGACGGCCTGCCGAGGCGTACAGCGATGCCGCATGAAGGTAGGGCCGACCGTCGGCCTCGAGAACGGATTCTCGCGGTGCGTCGCGTAGCGCGCGGTCCAGCATTCGAGTGGCGATCTCGCGGCGGTTGAAAAACACCAGCTGTATTTGGGCCAGCGTCATCGCGTCCTGAAGGGGAAGTGGCTGTCGGCCGATGGCTGTGGCCAGCGCACGAGTCTCCTCCATCTGCGGCCGCACTTTCGCGATCTGGCCGCGGAGGAGAGCATACGCCGTCAGAACGTTGAGTGCGTATAATCGATCCGTCTGGCTACTGCTCGACGCCAAGTCGCGCAAGATCCTGTCCGACGAGTCGACCTGTCCGAGCGCGTAGTAGAGCTGTGATCGGTAGCGCGTGCCGTCGGACAGGTTTGGGAACTGTCTCACGAGCCGCTCGACGCTTCGGCGCGCTTCGGCAAACTTCCCTTGTGCGATCTGCGTAATGAAGATGTTCGAATAGGGAAAGGCAACGGACGTGTCGGCCGCGATCAGCGTCGCATACACCGACTCGGCGCGCGCGAACTCCCGGCTCTGCATCAGAAAGCTTGTTGCGTGAAAGTTGGCAGCGCCTGGAGTTCGAGGGTATTTGCTCAGGAGTGTCTCATAGGTCGCCCTCGCTTTGGCGCGATCACCGACACCGCCGAAATACAGAGATATCGTCTGCAGACGCTCGCGCTCCGGAAGACGGTCGCGAAGCCGATAGGCTCTCTCCGTCATCATACGCATCCGCGGAAATGCGCTTTGGCTGATTTGCTCACCTCCGACGCCGCCTCCCACACTCCGTGAATTGTTCATCGATATCACGAGCTGTCGATACGCCATCGCGAAGTTGGTGTCGAGGGCAATCGCTTCCTCGAGCAGAGTGACCGCACGGTCATAGTTATGAACCACGTTTGCCTGGAGCGCCTCGGTGTATTTCGTGAGCGCCTCCAACGACGCCGTCGTCACGTCGGCAAGGGGCGGATCGGCGCGCACGGACTTGAGCGACTCGCCAATCCGCTTGCGCAGCTTCCGCGACAGACGATCCACCGCGGCCACGAGGTCCTTGGAGCCATCGACCGCTTCGTCGAATGACGCGAGCTCGTCCCCCGTGCTCGCGAGGACCAATTGCGTCGAGAGGATGTATCCCGTCCCGCGCGACAGCGGCGTGAGCGTTCCGCCCACGACTGCTTTGATCCCCTCACGACGCGCAATCTCGCGTGCGAGCGGCAAGTCGATCCTCGAGTCGCGTGCGCGCGCCATCCGCTCGAGTGCCGTCGCGACACGGCTCAACGGAACCAGCTCGATTACCCGCGACTGACTCAAGCCGGAGCGCATCATCTGAGCGAGCGTGCCACTCAGCGCCGAGTCGGGGCCGGTCACTTTGAAGTCCGCAATGAGTAAGGGCTCATTCGGTCCGAGTGTGCCCGCGCTCAGCAGCGTCGCGAATGGACCCACCCCGGTTGCCCACAACGCCAAGAGCACACCGACGAGCAGAGTGGGTGCCGCCATCGCGTAGACTCGGTTCCTTCCGCTACGCCACCAGGACACGCGCGAGGTTGCTTTGGTGGCAACGGTGGCAACCGTGC